>JBDTOI010000060.1:0-21974 GCA_039933315.1 Pyrinomonadaceae bacterium | reverse complement strand
ACACCCTCTCCCCGGCCGAACAGTGGCCGGCGTGGGAGGCGTGGCTGAAGTTAAGTCTTCGACGCGTAGCGGCGGTATGAATTTAGCCCGGCGTTTCAACGCCGGGATCCCGTGGGCGATTGTGATCTCGTCGCGTCAGCGACGACTAAATTATCCAGCAGGATATTGTTCAATCGTCGCTGACGCGACCAGATCTTTTTCTAATATCTGAGCGACCCCAGCCTTGAAAGGCTGGGCTAAAGTCATTTTGCCGCTACGCGGCAGTCATGAGGGCTTGCCCCGCTCTTCCCAGGCGCGCAGACCTTCATGGAACTGTGTAAAGCACGAATGGCTCGCGCGCGAGGATGACGGTGCAACTTGAACAAGGTTGGCCACTGCCGATAACCATCGCCCCTGATGGAGGTAGAGTTTGATTCTCGAGGTGAATGAAATGCGCGGTGCTCTTTCCTTCCACGGTCGCGTACCACAGCGCATGGATATAAGCGGGCCCACTTGCATCAACCAGGTAAATTGGCCGACGACCAGAAGCCATAGCCGCGTCAAAGACTTCTTTGTAAGCCGCGTCGAAATAACCTGCTCGCTCAGGCCCATCACGATGAAACACCCACTGGAAGTAAACTGCCTGAATCACTGTCAGGCTTAGGATTACTGCCAGCGCGATCCGCCTTCTTGGCAGATAATCCGGCTTTGTACGGACAGTTTCTCCGTTCTGTTTACCTCGATCTTCCCAAAGCCACAGAATCCCCGGTATCGCGAGCACGCACAAGAAAACGGGCACCGCCACCAGCCGCAAAGTATGAAATGGATCGACCGTGATAATTCCCGGCAACATCGATACGGCCAGACCGAACAACACAAACAGCCACCAACGATCCCGCCGGTGCCTGATGAGCACCATCACAGTTCCCAACAGCGACAGCACCATCGCGCCGATTAGAAAACTCCCTAGTGAACCCGGCACATGATGGCGAGGGTTGGCATCGCCCACAACCAGCCATCGCCACGGGTCCAAATCTTCCAGGCAGCGGTGCAAGAATGTGATGAGAATTTCGCCAAACGGTGAGGAGGGTTTGAGGTAAGAAACCTGATAGAACCGGTTAGTTAGAGCGCCCGAATGATGATGGTTAAAGAGGAAGAGCGGCACCAGCGAAACAGCGTAAAGCGCCATGGTCGTGATCACACCGACAAAGCGCCGGCGGTTGGTGACGAACAAAAGTAGTCCCAGGCACAGGAGGGGCGCTATGAGTCTGCCGCTGGAATATGTATAGCTTAAGAAGGAAAGTGAGACCGCGATTTTGCATGAATCAAGCAGCCTCCATGCTCGTCTGGCGTGCGCTGTGTAAACCGACAGCAGGAACAAAACCAGGAACAGCGGAAAGGGAAATGTTTCCACCACCAGCCGGCTGGCTTCAAACAACCAGGGGGTAGCAAGAGCGATGAACGCCACGATAGCGCCTACTGCCGTTTTCCCTGAGATCCTCCGCCCTAGCGCTCCCAGCAGCAAGGCCGCGGAAAATACCGCAGCAGCAGCAACTAATCTCGCCAGCAGGATGCTGGGTCGAAAGATAGAAAAGACAATCGCCAGCAGGTAGGTATGAGTGGCACTCACATACTGCACATGGTGGCCGGTGAAGTGCTGGAACATGAGCGGCCAGCGTTCTCCAGACTCGCCTGCTCCGGTCTGCGCGATCAAATAGGCGTTGTAGGAGATGGCGGATTCGTCGATGAAGAAACCGGGAGGGTTATGAGCGAGACCGGCGGTATAGAGTCCGAACAGTAAAGGAAGCCCGAACGCCAGACACAAGCTTACGCGATGGGCTCTGACGAAGGCTCGAAGCATGCGGTTCGGGGTCCTGCCTTCATAAGGGAAATGGACCGGTTGTCTCAGCCGCCAATAAAACTCATCGAGCGGGAAGGCGTGACGAACTGAGGATCGTTGATGTAGTGGCGCGGTTCTTTCTTCAGCACCACACTTTCAATGAAGTCGATAATCTCCGCCCGCGAAGCGCCACGGCGAACGACATCGCGTAAAGAATGTTCGACGGTGGAGAAGAGGCAGGTGCGGATTTGCCCATCGGCCGTCAGACGAATGCGCGAACAAGCGCCGCAGAAAGGTTCAGTAACCGGGGCAATGATCCCAATCTCGCCGGGGGCGCCATCAGCGAACCGGTAGCGCGAGGCGGTTTCAGAACCGCGTTTCACGTCCAACGCAATCAAAGGAAAGCGCTCGCTGATTCGTTCCCGAATCTCACGACCGGAGACAACCATTTCGCGCGACCAGTCGTGGCCGGAATCAAGCGGCATGAATTCAATGAAGCGCATGCCGATTCCGTGCTCGCGGGCAAAGGCGGCAAAGTCTGCTACCTCGTTTTCGTTATGACCGCGCACGATGACGGCATTGATCTTAATCGGCTGTAAACCGACTTGCCGGGCTGCTTCGATTCCCTGAAGCACACGGTCGAGCACGTCCACTCCGGTCATTTGTTTGAATGTCTCGGGCTTTAGGCTATCCAGACTGATGGTAATGCGATCGAGTCCGGCTGATTTCAACTCTTGCGCGCGATCAGGCAGGAAGTAGCCGTTGGTTGTCAGCGCGAGATCGTGAAGGCCTTTTGCCTTAAGCGCCGACAGTTTGCTGATGATCGTTTCAATGTCGCGCCGCATCATCGGCTCGCCGCCAGTCAAGCGAATTTTCTCAATGCCGAGTGAGACAAAGATGTCGCAGACATATTCGATCTCTTCGTAGGAGAGCATCTGCTCTTTGGGAGCGATGGGCGGTTCGCCATGCGGCAGACAGTAGAAGCAGCGAAAATTGCAGCGATCGGTGAGGGACACGCGCAAATCGCGTATCGCCCGGCCATATGCATCTTTGAGGGGGGTGGTCATTCTTCAGGCTTCCGTTGGACTGCCATATCATACTCGCGACGGGATGTTCCCACCTAATTTGGAGTGCGGCGGCAGAGCGCAGCGGCGACGCCGCTTTGGGAAGTTCTTATTTGAGATAATTTGAGATTTCAGATCTCAGATCTCGGAACGGAATCCAAAGCGCCGTCGCCGCTGCGCTCTGCCGGCGCACTCCAAAGGGTTGAGCGCCCATCCAACTGGGCGACTAAAGAGGGAGGCGACGCATTCCCTCGGTTAGTGCCAACAGTTAATTTCATTTAGACTAACGGCGCGCCCTTTTTGGTTATTAACTTTCCCAACGCCGATTCCATCTCACGAGGACGAAACCATGTTAAGACGAACACATTACCTGAGCCTTGGCCTTCTGTTTTGCTGCTTGATGATTCAGCCTTTAGCCCACGCTCAATCCAGCAGTAACAGCATCGCCAACTTAACCATCTACAACGCCGGCATCGCCGAGTTTCTCGAAGAGCGCACGGTTGAACTGCAGCAGGGTTACAACACGGTGATCTGGCGCAGCCTTATGCCGCGAGCGAATATCCGGACCGTGCGCGTGATGGCAGACGATGCCGAGGTCGTGCGCCAGTCTGTTACCTACGACGGGCCGCTGGTTAACAACGAGAAGTCGCCGGTGCTGCATCTGGTGATTCAAAACCGTGGCGTGACCGCGCGCAAACGCGTGCAGGTTGATTACCTGGCGCCGAACCTCTCATGGCAAAGCGACTACTCTCTGGTGCTCGATGCCACGCCGCAAGGTGAAGCGCCAACCTCCGCCACGCTGGATTCGTGGGTCTCCCTGCGCAACGACACTGGTGTCGATCTCGCTGCGGGCACTGTTGATTTAGTGGCCGGGGAAATTGCCCTCCTCCCGGAGGGCGGAGTCGCGTATCGCGGCGACTATGCGGCCCAGGCCCAATCAAATGTAAGGAGCAGCAGCTTTGAATCGGAAGAATCGAGCGGTACCTCATATGCAGAGATCAGCAGCCTCAGTGCGTTCAATCGCTTTACGCTCGGCCAGAATATCGACCTCAACGCCAACGCGCTCATTACGCGCTTTCCTATTTTTCAGCGGGCGCGCCTGGCCATTGTGCAACGCAATGTCTTCGAGAACAGTCACGACACCCAAACCCTCGGCCGCGGTGGATTCATACTCCTGCCGCGGGGCTTGGAAGTGCGGTTGGTGGCAAAGAACACGGCCAGTTCCCCCATGCCCGCAGGGTTAGTTACGATCTACCAGCGGAGCGGAACTCTGGCGCAAATTGTGGGGCAGGATCGCATCTCTTTTACGCCACAGAATGCCGAGTTCAGTGTCACGCAGGGACGCTCAGCCACGCTCTTTGGCACCCGCCGAGTACTGGAACGCAGGGTGATTAACTACAAGGACGTCAAGAACGAGAGTCACGACAAGCTTGTGACCAGGGTTGAAGTGATCTTAAGTAATCGGGGAACACAGCCGGCCGAGGCGATGGTGCGTGAAGGCATTGAGCGCTATGACGACAATCAGTGGAAGATCGTCGAAAGCTCAACCCAAAGCGAACAACTGGCAGCCAATACCGTGCAATTCAAGGTCACTGTTCCGGCGGGTGGCAAGATAACTATTGTTTATACCGTTGAAAGCGAGTGAACGAAGGCTCAACTATTGGAGGCCGGCGCGCTCCAAATTTAGTTCGAGCGCCTCCAGGTCCACTCTTCCGCCGCTGGTTTGCCGCCTTGCGTGCCTTCGATCCTGGCGTGGAGTGAACGTTTCGCATCAAGCCAATAGATAATCCGGTTAGGAAAGTCGTGCTCGGCGTTCGCAAAGACCACACGCTTGCCGCGCAGCTCAATCATCCGGAACGGTGTGGGCGGGCGGCCTCCGGGGCTGGCCCAATAGGTGATTACGTCAGCCTTCGCCTCGATCCGCAGGAACTCAAAAGAGACCGTGCGTGCCCCTTTGACGTCGCGATGCACGCCGAGCATGGTGTTGCCCTTCGGAACGAGCCAGAGCTCTTCCATATCCAATCCGTCCTGCGTGCCGGTCCAGTTTCCCGCCAGCCAAGCGAGGTCCGTCAGATCGGGACCTGCAGTCGTACCGCGGATGCTAAAACCTGCGAGCAGGAAAAAGAGAATGGCGATGGTAACCCTGGATGCATGCATGATAATTGTCCTCCGGAAAGCAGTCTAGATTAGTTTCCGCGGGTCGTCTTGAAGAAATGCGACATGAGTCTTGTTGCTTAGGACAGACCAAGCAAAATCGTGAGCCGTCGCGGAGAGAGAAAGTGACTGGCCAGGTGGCCGGCGGCGCGAGCTTGCCGTTCGGTTGGGCTTTGACCGCAAAACGCGCGAAACTCGCGAACCATGTGAGGCTGATCCGCATAACCGCTTTCCAGCGCCAGGTTTGCCCATTCACGCACCTCACCTTCGCCCACCAACCGCAAGAGGTTTTGAAAACGAATAATGCGGGCCAGTGCTTTTGGGGTCAGGCCGGCGCTGGCGCGAAACTCTCTTTCCAACTGGCGCCGGCTCCAACCAACGCTGTCAGCGAGTTGGCCCATACGCATCCGGCCGCGACTGCTTATGATGTGGGTTATGGCGGCATCAAATCGTGGTCTGGCGGAGATGAGGAGGCGTTGCAAAAGGAAGCCTTCGATCAATCGGGTTCGTTCGACATCCGTGCGAGCGGAAAAGACAGCCTCCTCCAGATACCTGGCGTCAGGACCCCAGACGTCTTCGGTGGCTTTAGTTTTGTCGGTTAGCAGATCAAGGGGCAATGACAGAAAGCGATACGCGCCACCGGGCTTAAAGCGCACACCCATTACCGCGGCGGGACCACTGGGCTGTAGCAGGAGAAATTGTGTAAGCTCGCCAACTACAAAACTGCGCGATTGCAACTGCCACCCTTCGGCCTGGGTCCAGCGCTGAAAGGGTGCGCCTAAGTGAAGAATCCACTCGATACAACCGTCAGGCAGCACTCTTTCGGCGGCGCGATTTGCAAACGAAGCTTCGTTGTCGCGTACAAACCACACACATTCCAGATAGTCCGCCAGGGCCTGTGATGGTGGATGCTCTGTGTATTGCATCGATTACGATTTAGAGGTGCCGGACAGCCACCTGGCCACGTTGCCGACATAGGTCTTAATATCTTCGAGCGCTAGCGGGTTACGTTTGTAGCCATCGCCCGGCGGTTCCTCTACAAAGCTCGGACAACCCATCTCGGTATCCCAGTTGTAATCCACCAAATGATGAAAGCTTGATTCCGCGATGCCGCGCCCCAGGGTATTGCCGTGATCGTCGAGCGCGTTTTCAAAGGCAACGACCAGGTTGAACGGACGCTTGGTTGCTTTGCTTTGGCCGGTAGCTATCACCCTGGCGTCTTCTTCCCCTTCCGGCACACCGACCGCACCCTCATGCGGGTGGGCCGGGAAAAACTCGATGACACCTGCCGGCGAGGTAGGATTGCGCATGATGTCATGAGTGGATTGCACAGTAATGACCTGATAGTCGCCATTGGCTCCGGAATGGTAATTCGGCCATGAGACCGAAGTGGTGTGCGCATCATCCGGTACGTGTCTGGAGGCATCGGGCTCGGGATGTTTGGAATGGAAAAAGTGCGCCGCGCCAATCCCGCCCAGGGTGCACAATGAACTGCCCAGGTCCTGATGATCCCGGGTGGTAAGAATACCGCCTCCCCTTTGGCGAAAACGTGTAATGCCCTGACAATCGGGAACACGTAGTCCGTCGCCAGTGTCGACCGCGAATAGAAACAACTCGTCAAAGTCTGAACCGTCGAGTGTGCTCAGGACCGGGTCGTTGCCCGCGGCGTCTGCCTCGCGATCGCGCGTGGTAATTTCATACAAGGAATTTCCGGCGTCATCTTTCAAAGACGCTAGCTGGTCCCGCAACAAAGAGAACCGGCCGATGTGCCAGTCGTTTTCAGTGAAAGGGATGGTCGTTTGCAGCAGAATGCGAGTAGGTTTCGTCATGGATCCACTAATCAATCAAGTTTCTTGCCAGGGACCACCGTACGCTGTTTCGTAGGGTGCGGCAATGACACTTATGTACTGCCAGTGCAGCCGGGTGAGCTGGCGGATGTGAAGGAAGTCATGGGCCAGCCATGACGCCAGCAAGTCGCCGGCTGTCCGCACGCTGCCCGAAACTTCGTGCCGGCTCTCCCATGCTGGTGCCGTCAATCCTTTCAACCAGGCAAGAGACTTCTCTCGCTCGCTGAGAAAGTCATCCAGCGATGGTCTTAGTTCTCTTTCACCGTACTTGCGCGTCATCACCCAACCCTGGGGGTCAATGGCGGGCCATGGCTGGGCCGGATCTTTGAGAGTTAGCTCCAGGCGGGCGCGAAAATCCTCCCGCTCTTCATCGTAGAGATGGTTCACCACTTCCAACATTGACCACTTCTCCGGCGCGGGTTTCCAAACGGCCTGTTCAGCCGGCACGTCCAGCAACAGACTTTCAAAGACTGCGCGGTTTTGGGAGAGACGGTTAGTGAAGTAATCGAGGTCCATGCTTGCTCCATTCAGACAGACCGCTTTACCGGGCAGGTGAGCGTAATGTTTCCTAATCACACTTGGATTCTTCTACACAGCGTTTCATTTGTTTCAGTATTTGACGCTGGTCTTCTTTCAATTCGAAACTCGTTGGTCCCAAACGAATCGTGACATTATTTTCCTCAGTAAGTCTGGCAAATCGCGTGTAAGGAATGTCTGCAGATACATTTTGAGTTATCGAGCCCTCTGTTCCCATCGTGTCAGTCAACTTAGCCTGTCCGGCAAATAAGGTTTGGTTGCCGGCGGAGATCTTCAGCGCAGGATTGTCCGTAAAAATCTTCTTCCGGGAACTAGTTGAGAACTCAAGAGCCACATTTGCCGGGAGCTTCATTTGATTGCCTTCAATATTGCAGTGGACGAATAGCATTATCGCGCCTTGTGCCGATCTATGAACCTCCAGATTCTTTGCCAGATAAATGTCTCTCCGGCCAGCAAGGCTGTTATCCGAAACTACGATTGCTCTTTTAGAACCCGCACTGCTGACGGTTGAAGTGCCCAGCTCGCTCTTAAGAAAACGATAGGTAGCCAGATTATCGGTGTAATGGAAAATCAGGTAATTTCGGTAAACAACAAAGGAGACCCAAATCTCGTCGACGCGGTTTATGGAGGAATAGTGCTCCTTTGCAAAAAACGCGATCTGTCTCGCCTTTTCTGACTGCTGCTGCACACCTAGTTCATTGAAACCCGAATTAATGAAAGAGATCTTAAGGATATTAGAGTTTAGTAAGGACAGGTTTGCATCTTTTTGCTTGAATTCTTTGATTAGCTGGTCCCTAAGGGCCGCCAGATCACCCAGGGCCTTTCTGGTCTCGGGCGAGCAACTGCTAATCAGTAGTAGAGCTAGAACCAGGATCAGCGATCGTCTAATTGTGAGCCTCTCTTTCCTTTCCTGATAAAGATTGGTAGTTGGGAGAGCCGAGCCTGATCGACTCTGCAGCCGGATTCGGCTCGATGTCTTCGGCAACGGCGTCTGGCTTCAATTCGCGTTCACCTGCAGCTCCATGTTCTTACTTTACTGCAGGCTTTTCCCGTTTGATCCACCACGAGGTGTAACGGCCGCCCGACAGGTGGTCAATAATCAGATCCATCGGCGGTGTGTGCTCGCGGACTTGTCTCCCCTGAAGCTGTATCTTTCCCGCCTTTACCGTGAAGGGAAAATCACCGTAGGGTTTGCCGGCAATCCCACTTTTTGAACGCAATGGCTGACCACGTCTTGCGCGAAGGAAAGCATGATAAGGATCGTACGACCTTTTGTGCAACGGCATTTCCCTGGGTAACTAATCTTTTCGCGCAAAGGCGCTAAGAAAGAAAGACGGAAGGCGCAAAGAATAACTCAACCCTTTGCGCCTTCTGATTTTCCTTGCTTAGCGCCTTTGCGTGAAACCCCAACTTCAAAGAGAGGCCAGTTGAAGAAAAAGGGGCCGCAATTTCAATTGATTTGAAACTGCGACCCGTAAGCGGGTTTAGATCAGACGGGAGCAGGATTAGTCGCCGACCAGAATGCCGTCGCCGACCAAAATGCCATCGGTAACCAGGATGCCATCGCTGACCAGGATACCGTCACCAACGAGGATGCCATCGCCGACCAGGATGCCATCGCCGACGAGAATGCCGTCGCCGACCAGGATGCCGTCGCCAACCAGAATTCCGTCACCGACGAGGATGCCGTCACCCATCACAACTCCGTCACCCATGACAACGCCGTCACCGACGAGGATGCCGTCGCCGACCAGGATGCCGTCGCCAACCAGAATGCCATCTTTGTAGATATGGCCATTCGAGCTGACGATGCCATCGCCCAGCATGAGTCTGTCGCCGACCAGGATGCCGTCACCTACCAGGATGCCGTCACCTACCAGGATGCCATCGCCAACCAGAATGCCGTCGCCAACCAGGATACCCTCGTTGAGGGTAATACGGTCACCGACGAGGATGCCTTCGTTGAGTACCAGATGGCCGTCACGCACAACCGAGTCGCCAACCAGAATGCCGTCGCCGACCAGGATGCCGTCACCAACGAGGATGCCGTCACCAACGAGGATACCGTCGCCAACCAGGATGCCATCGGTCGTCATCATGCCCCCGCTTAGGACGAGGCCGTCTCGGAGCATGATGCCATTTGTCAGCCTCGGCTGGTTGGCGAAGAGAATGCCATCGACGTAGAGAACGCGGGAACTTGCCTTAACGTTCTGTCCGCCGAAGGCGAAGGATTTGCTCAGTGAGTTGAGCGTCTGTTTGCCACGAAACATCGGATCGCCTGCTTTGAGGTGGTCAGCATTCGGCACGATAGCGCGAGCCATTTCGACGGCTGCGGCGGTGTTTATCTCGCCCGCGCCCTGAGAAACCATGGACTGTGCCTTGTTGCTATACCCGGGAAGCATTTGGGCCGTGCGCAGCAAAACTGCTTTGACCATTGCCGGGGTTAAGGATTTGTTTGCGTCAAGCATTAGGGCCACGGTGCCGGAGACCACGGGCGCCGCGAACGAAGTGCCTGAGTAATTGAAATACCTGGAGGGCGAGGCTCCGGGGGAAACCGGCTGCACTACGCGCTCGGGATACTGGCTCGCCAGATTCGTATTCGGTTCCTGTGACATTGCCGCCACGACGCGACGTCCGGGAGCTACGAGGTCGGGTTTAGCCATGTGATCAAAGCGCGTCGGGCCCTTCGAAGAAAAGGCAGCCACGCTGTCATCAAACCGGCCGACGGTGCCGTGTGCGTCAGTGGCGCCGACTGTGATCACATAAGGGCTATTGGCAGGACTGCTGATAGTGCCGTAAGCGAGTTGATAAATCGGCGAGCCGTCGGCGTTGTTGCCTACTATCACATTCGTGCGGCCCTGGTTGCCGGCGCTGCACACCACCACTATGCCCGCGCGCACAGCAGCCGCAACGGCCTTGCACAGCGGATCGAGGTGAAATGATTCGCGCACCGGTGTGCCCATGCTCAGGTTGATGACACCAATGTTGTATTGTTTTTGATTCGCGATTACCCAGTTGATGGCTGCCAGAACGTTGCTGGTCCGGCCAACTCCATGCTCGTCGAGCACGCGCACGTCGATCAGGTTTGCGCCGGGGGCCATGCCGGCATAGTTGCCTTCATAGCCGTTGGAGGCGGCGCCGCTGCCGGCGGCCATACTCGCCACACCGGTGCCATGGCCGTCGACATCACCTGGTTTCGCGCTGCCACTGAAATCAACGGCGGCGATGACTCGCGATTTCCCTTTGCGAACAAGATCCGGATGATTCGCGCTGATGCCGCTGTCGAGCACCGCAATGGTCACACCCTTACCGTCAAAGGCCGGCATGCCGGCGAAGCCTGCCAACACCTGGTCGGCGCCGGTGGATTCGGTAATCAGATTTACATCGGCTTTGACCGGGCGGTCCGGCGACACGTATTCGATATCGTTGCGCGACGCGAGCGCTGCGATTGAATTCAAAGGCACATCCGCGACAATCAGGTTAAGTTCGCTATGGCTCGACCGTTTGCGTCCGCGCGCATTTGCCAAGGCTGCGTCGTGCGCCGCTGAAGGAGTACCTTTGGTTTGAATCAACGCCCGCACCGTCGCGCCCGAGCTATTGGTGGAATCGAATTCCGGCGCCTGCTTCTTTTGTCTGCGCGCCTGACCCTGTGCTGGTTTTGTCGGGGCCGCAAAGGTTGTCAGGGGAAGTATCGAGACCAGGATCAGGCTGAGAAGGCTGAGAGTGACTGTAATTCTTCGAAACATGGGGCGTTCCTTCCGTCTATTTCAAAAACATCTGTCGGGCGTCTTGTGCTGTTCCTATTTCAATAGACGTGCCACGGAAGTAACACTGCCATCATCGACAGTAAAGGCTTGCAGTAACAGCGAGTTACGGCTTACCTAGCCAAAAATTTTGTAAACGGGGAAAAAATCGAGAACTTGGATACTTGCTAATCAATCTCACGAGCAAGTAATCCGTTTTGCATTGAATAGTGGAAAAAAGAAAGGAAAAAGACACAGACTCACCGATACAGGTGATTTGATTACCAGGTATCCACTGGCACTCAGATATACATAGCCCAGAGCCCGTTATTGTGCATAGCCCAGAGCCCAGAGGCCATTAGATCAGAGTGGGAGCAAGCTAGAGGCCGATTCGGTTGGATTGCTTAGGCGCTGGCGCTGAGGGCGTGGCGTTCGAGCTTGAGGTAGAGGCCGCGGCGGGTCAGGCCCAGTTCGCGGGCGGCGCGCGAGATGTTTCCGTTGTGGCGGCGCATCGCATCGGCAATCATGCGCCGTTCGACTTCACCCAAAGCATCTGCGAGGGTGACGTTTTCCATAGTTGTAGCCGGCGAGATGCTTCCGATCTGAGATACCGATGCGGAGGAATGCGGGGCCGACATCTGCGTCAGTTCGGGCGAAAGTTGCTCCGGCGTCAGTACGGCGCCGTCTTCCGCCCGCGCGACTATGCGCTGGATTTCGTTGCAGAGTTGCCGCACGTTGCCGGGCCAATCTGAAACCATTAAGAGGTCGATTGCCGGCGGCGTAATCTGCACATCGCGACGGCCAAACTTCGCCGAGTAGTGGTTGATGTAGTAATTGACGATGGTGGGAATTTCCGAACGACGCTCGCGCAATGGCGGCACGCGCAGGCGGATAACGTTCAGGCGATAATAAAGATCTTCCCGGAAACGTCCCTGGGCCACCATCTCTTCAAGATCGGTATTCGTGGCCGCAATGATGCGCACGTCAACTTTGCTCGGGCGTTGCTCTCCCAGCGGTTGGATCTCGCCTTCCTGGAGGAAGCGCAAGAGTTTCGGTTGGACGTCCAGGGGCAAGTCGCCAATCTCATCCAGGAACAGCGTGCCCCCGGCGGCGGTTCGTATTACGCCCGGGGAATCCGACACTGCCCCGGTAAAAGCGCCGCGCCGGTAGCCGAACAGATAGCCTTCCGAAAGCTCCTTGGGGACGGCGGTGCAGTTGAAGGGAACGAAAACTTTGTCGCGGCGCGAAGAAATCGCATGTATGGCCCTCGCTACCAATTCCTTGCCGGTGCCGGATTCTCCAGTCACCAGTACCGTCACGTCAGACGAGCGAATCTTGTGCACCTCTTCTACGAGGCGAGTCATCGCCGGACTGGAGTGGATGAAACCTGGCATCAGGCTCGTACCCGCCAGCGCGCTTTGCTCGTCCTGGCTCTGACCGGTTTGGGCGCGAGCGCGCAGGGCGCAGACGTCCATACCTAACTCCACCACACGCAGCAGCGGCTCAAACGAAATGCCCCCGGGTAGATGCGCAAGCTCCGCCGGCGAGATAAACAAAGTTGCCGGTGGCGCATTGGTCGATCGTAGAGGGATGATTGCCGCATTTCGTTTTTTCGCCAGTTGCTGGCGTTCGGCTTCGCTGCTCACCGATCCGATCTCGGCAGCAAGGCGGGCGCTTTCCTCTTTGGTGCACCCGTGGGCCACCAAAACACGAGTCTTATTCTCTTCGCCGGGTTCAAATATCGCGACCAGCTGCGCTTCTGTCTCCTGACGGATCACTGCCGCCAGCTCGCGTAGCAGCAATTCGCGCGACGCGACGGCTTCTGCCAGGCGCAACGTCAGAAGTTGGGTCAAGGCAGAGCGTTCGTGTTGCTCCTGGGGAGCGCTGCGATCGAGGCCGGCGATGGCCTGGTCAGCGCGATCAAGATCGATACGCGCGCCCAGTTGACGGAAGGTGTTGGTGGCGCGCGAGAGATGCTCAGCGGCCCGCTCCGGTTGGGCCACGATATAGGCGCGGCCCAGTTCGTAATGCGCGCGCGCGGCCCGATAGCGATCGCCCAGCAACTCGAAGATGGAAACACTGCGCCCAAAATGTTGCGCGGCCAGCGCCGGATCGGTCTGGGCCATTGCCAGCAACCCGGCCAGGCGTTGTGCTTCTCCAGCAAAGCCGAGATCGGTTGCCGAATCAGTTGTCAGTTCATTTAGCTTCTTCAGATTGGTGGCGCACTGATCGGGATCACCTGATCCCAAGTGGGCTTCGGCGATTAATAGAAGTGATTCGCAAATCGCTTGCCGGTCCCCGATCTGTTCCGCCAGCGCGAGAGCACTTTGTCCCTTTTCGAGAGCTTCAGCGCTGTCACTGGTTACTAGGCAACAGCGGCCGAGGGTGCGCAGTGCTTGCCCGGCGTACCAGCGGTTACCGTGTTCGGTAGCGAGATTGACGGCGCGCACCAGATAAGACTTTGATTCCTCCAGCTCACCACGAAGCATTAGCAGCTCGCCCAGCGAGTCGAGCATCATCGGAAGTTTGACGTTCCGCTCGCTCTGCGAAGCCAACTCCAGCGCGCGCTCCAGTGCCTCCTGGGCCCGGTCCCACTGGCCAGTCAGGATCAGATTAATGCCGAGATTGTTATAGCCGTCCGCTGCGTGGGTCTTATGCTCGGTCCTCTCGTAGTAGCCGATCGCCTTTTCCAGATAGCGAATGCCTTCCTGGGGTCGCTTAAGGAACCAGCACGAGCCGGACATATTGGAATAGATTCGACCCAGCAGGTAAGAAGCCTTACGATCGCCGACCAGCTTGAGGGCGTGCTCGAAATTTTCCAGCGCTGCTTCGTAGCGGCCTTCGAACATATCGGCCAGGGCGATACCAAAGTAGGCCTCGGACAAACCGCGCCAGTCACCCGTTTTTCGGAAGCTATCCAGCGCGCGCTGCGAATAGTCGCGGGCGATGGGATATTCACTGATACTGCGGTAGACCCTAGCCATGGCGGCTTGAATAGCGCCGGCAGTGGTACCGTTAGTTTCCTCTGGGATTTCGCGCAGGGCGGCGTTCAAAAGGGCTATTGCTTTCGGATGATCGCCGTTGTTGTTGTACGCAATGCCGAGCTGGACCCAGAGGCCGGCAATGGTATCGCTATCGAGTTTGGCGCGCGCTTCGGGCGCCTCGTACATGGCGACTGCCTCGAGCGATTCGCGCACCCGCCCGCGCAACTCCAGGGAGGTGGAAAGGGCGCAACGTGCGCGGGCCAGAATGGAAGGATCATTCTTGGCCGCACTCAAGACTGGATTTAGACGCGAGCTGGCTTCGTTAAAAAGCCCTTGATCGAGAAGACCGCGCACGACCTCCACTTCATCGATTAACGCCTGACGCGACGCCGGCGTACGCGTGGAGGAGCGCAAACGCACACGAGCATCCGCTAAGTCTACGATGCCGGGCAGGGAGTGTTTTTCCTTCTTATTCAATCAGTCGTACCTTTGTATGAAGCCTTTGTATGAAGAAGTCAGAGCAGTAGCAATGTAAAAGACCGAATGGACGGTGTTTTTCATGTTTAGCTCGGGACCGTGCGGCTGGAAGGTAGCAGGTGCGCAGTCTCTCACCACCCGCAGCAAAAACACTCGTTGAAACGGGCCAAATCTAACATAGCGCTGCGGGAAGCGTCCACCGAGGCGGCACCGACTTCAGTCGCTGATACAGGTTTGAAGACATTGCGGGTGGATATCAGGCGTCAGTTGGATCACAGACTGAAGTCTGTGCCACTTTGACCAATGAATATCGGATTCCCGCGCTTAGGCGGCTACCTTGACACTCCGCTTAAGCCGCCGCTATTATCGCTGTTTCCGTTTGCAGCACGGACCTTTGCCCAGGGATGTATGTTCGAGTCGTTATCCGACAAACTAAAGCGGACGTTGAAAAACCTCCGCGGCGAAGGTGTCCTGACGCAGGCGCATGTGGACGCGGCGCTGCGCGAAATCCGGCTGGCGCTGCTGGAAGCGGACGTCAATTATAAGGTCGCCAAAGACTTTATTGCTGCGGTCAAGGAAAAGGCGGAGGGTCAGCAGGTCTGGCAAGAACTCAAGCCTTCCGAGCAGGTAGTTAAGATCGTTTTTGAGGAGCTGGTAAGCCTGCTCGGGGGCCAGTCGTCGCGGCTGGTCTTCACCAAAACGATTCCGAACGTCGTGATGATCGTGGGCCTGCAGGGCTCGGGAAAGACGACTTCGACGGGCAAGATCGCGCGCTGGCTGGCGCAGAACCAGGAACGCAAGCCGCTGCTGGTTTCCACTGACGTTTACCGGCCGGCAGCCCGCGAACAGTTGAAGGTCATCGCTAAAGCGACCGGCCAATCGATCTTTGAAGACCCTGAGACGAACGACCCGCTGACACTTGTGCGCGAAGCGTACAAACATGCGCAGCAGACTGGTTATGACACGCTCCTGATCGATACCGCCGGGCGGCTGCACATTGATGATGAGCTGATGGGCGAGCTGGTGCGCATCAAGAATGAAACGCAGCCGGTGGAGATTCTTTTCGTCGCCGATGCGATGACCGGTCAGGACGCAGTCCGCTCGGCTGAAGAGTTTCACGCCCGTGTGGGCATCACCGGAGTGGTGTTGACAAAGATGGACGGCGACGCGCGCGGTGGCGCGGCCCTGTCGATACGGCAAGTCACCGGCCAACCGGTTAAGTTCGTGGGCGTCGGCGAAAGGTACGACGCACTCGAGCCTTTCTATCCTGACCGCGTGGCGCAACGCATCCTCGGCATGGGTGATGTGCTTTCGCTGATCGAAGAGGTGCAGTCAAAGGTCGATCAGTCGGAGGCTGAGGACCAGCTTAAGAAACTACAGAAGAACCAGTTTACGCTCGACGATTTTCGTTCACAGCTCAGACAAGTAAAGAAGCTTGGTTCTTTTTCGAAGATTCTGAAGATGCTGCCGGATCAGCTGCTGGGCGGTATCGGCATGCCGGATCTCGACGAAGAGCAATCGGCGCAGATGGAGAAAGAGCTCAAACGCACCGAATCGATTATTGATTCGATGACCGCGGAAGAGCGCACCAATCATCTGATCCTGAATGCCAACCGGCGCCGGCGCATCGCTCGCGGCTCGGGCACTTCGGTGGCGCAGGTGAACGCGCTCATTAAGCAATACACCGAGATGCGGCAGATGATGCGGCAGCTTTCCGGATCGGGGATGTTTGGTGGCGGCGGCTTGAAGGGCAAGATGATGCGCCGCATGACCGGCCTGGGCGGCATGCCCGGGATGGAAGGAATGATGGAGGGCGAGGGCAACGGCGGCCTGGGCGGTGGATTGCCGGCCGGCCCTTCGCGAAAGAAGAAGAAGAAGAAAAAGAAGCGACGACGTTAAGTCGTTTTCAGAGGAGGAAGAGTGTTAGCAATAAGATTGATGCGCACCGGCGCGAAGAAGCGACCTTCATATCGTATTGTGGTGAAGGAAAAGCAGTCCAAACGCGATGGCGCCTATTTGGAGAATCTGGGCACCTACAATCCTACGCGCGATCCAGCGGAGATTAAGCTCAAGGCCGATCGCGTTCGTTACTGGATTGAAAAAGGCGCCCAGCCAACCGACACTGTGCGGCGGCTGATCAAAGCCAACGCCAAAACCCAGGCTGCGACTGCCGAGTCCTAAAGCCGGGCTTCAGAGGCAGAGTTTCTCGTCCTGGGGGCGCGCGAGTCGAACCGAACACCGACTGAAAGGTTCATGCGAGACACAGTCGAAATGATTGTCAAAGCGCTGGTTGACGACGTCGAAGCCGTTGACGTGCGCGAAGTCCCCCGCACGGGTTCGACCATGATTGAGATCAGGGTGGCGCCCGCGGACATGGGAAAGATCATCGGCCGGCAGGGCCGTACAGTGAGGGCACTGCGGTCACTGGCTTATGCCGTCAGCGTTAAGCGAAACCACCGCTTTGTCCTTGAGGTCGTTGAGTCAGGCATGGGTTGATGTCTTTGCGCCTGATATGAGCGAAGGAGAGCGGACAGGCACCAAAGGCGATTTGCCGGAATTGATTGCGGTTGCGCGGGCGGTGAAAACGCGCGGCCTGCGCGGAGAGATCGTAGCGGACCTTTTGACAGATTTTCCCGAGCGCTTTGCGGAGTTGGAAAAACTGATAGCCGTGTCGCCCGCGGGCGTGCGCCAGGAGCTGCGGATCGAGGAAAGCTGGTTGCACGGCAAACGCCTGGTGCTGAAGTTTGCCGGGTATGATTCAGTTGAAGCAGCACAAGGCTTGATCGGATACGAGCTGGCGGTGCCGGAGGCGGATAGAGTAAAGCTTCCTGCCGATCAGTTTTACACGTGGGAACTGATTGGTTGTCGCGTCGAAACAATCGCCGGAGAGGATTTAGGAGTGGTGCGCGAGGTGACGGTTACCGGCGGTCCCGCGGTACTGATGATCGACGGCCATGACCGCGAGCTTCTAATACCGATGGCGGAAGACATTTGCGTGCAGATCGATATCGCTAATAAGTTGATTCGCGTAGATCCCCCGGAAGGACTTTTGGATTTATGAATGCACGTTTCGGAATGCGGACTTTCTAATTGCGGACTTCGGAATTCGGATTGCGGACTACTGGATTCCGCGATCCACAATCCGGATTCCGCAATCGGATCATGCTTCGCATCGACATCATTACGATCTTTCCGGAGTACTTTCGCGAAGCGTTTGATTACGGAATTGTTCGGCGGGCGCGGGCAGCGTCGCTGGTGGACATAAAGGCGCACGACCTGCGGGCCTGGACCACCGATAAGCACAAGCAGGTTGATGACCGGCCGTTCGGTGGTGGCGACGGCATGGTACTGAAGCCGGAACCGATCTTTGCAGCTGTTGAGGAGTTGACCGCGACCAGCAAACCCGCGGGTTATCGGGAAGGTACGAGGGTCGCGCTTTTATCGCCGCAGGGCCGCGTCTTAAACCAGGCGCTGGCGCAGGATCTGGCGGCTAGTTCGCAGTTGGTGCTGATCTGCGGTCGCTATGAAGGCGTTGACGAGCGCGTGGCTGAGGCCCTGGTTACGGACGAAATCTCTATCGGAGATTACGTTTTGTCCGGCGGCGAACCAGCCGCTTTAGTGTTGGTGGATGCGGTGGTCAGGCTTTTGCCGGGAGCATTGGGAAGCGACACCTCGGCGACCAACGAGTCGTTCTCCGAAGGGCTACTGGATAATCCGCAGTACACGCGGCCACCCGAGTTTCGCGGTCTGGGAGTCCCGGAAGTTTTGCTGACGGGCCACCACGCCGACATTGCGCGCTGGCGCCGCGACGCTGCGTTACGCAAGACTGAGCGCAACCGCCCGGACTTGTTGAAGTGAGTTGGACCATTTCCGATTGCCGATTGCCGAATTGGTAGCGGCTGGGAAGAACAGAACTCAAATCGGAAATTGGCAATAGGCAATGGATGACGGAGTAATTTTATGAATCGACTAGATACATTAGAAACGACGCAGTTGCGCAGTAACATTCCTGATTTCAAACCCGGTGATACCGTGCGTGTTCACGTTCGTATTAAGGAATCAGAAACCAAGGAACGCCTGCAGGCGTTCGAAGGTGTGGTGATTGCCCGCAAACATGGCGGCCCGCGCGAAACTATCACGGTGCGGAAAACCAGCTTCGGTGTTGGCGTGGAAAGAATCTTCCCGTTGCATGCGACCATCATCGATCACATCGATGTGGTGAAAAAGGGACGAGTCCGGCGCGCCAAGCTTTATTACCTGCGTGGCCTGCGCGGAAAAGCTGCGCGCATTCGGGAACGCGATACGCGCCAGGTTGACGCTGACAAGGCGCAGGGAAAAACAGCCACGGAATAGTTGTAGGGGCGGCACTCCGTGGCCGCCCCTTTTTTTTCACTCCGTCTAATTCTCAGGACGAGGCGCCCATTGATGGCTGCCCCTGCTATTGGATGGGGGCTATTGGAACGAGGGGCGCCCACGGAGGGACGCCCCTACAACGTCTCTTCTCCATTCTAAGCTCCAGGCGAATCCTTTGCCGCGAGTGGGAGCATAAGCAATCTTGCATATCGCAATAGATGCGCATTCCGTCGGCGCTCAGCTTGCGGGCAACGAGAGCTACATTACTAATCTGATCGAGGCGCTGGCGGAAATCGATTCAGAAAATCGCTACACGATCTACGTTACCAAGCCGGAGGCGACAGAACGCTTCGGCAATCGCTGGCCCAATTTCACGCCCCGTCTGACGCTGCCTCATACCCCTCTGGTGCGTGTGCCGCTGACACTGTCAAGGGAGTTGCGGCGCCATCCGGTTGATCTGCTGCACGTGCAATTCACCGCGCCGCCGCTTTGTCCCTGTCCCATCGTCGCCAGCATTCACGATCTCTCGTTCGAACACTTACCACAAACTTTCAAGCGTCGCAGCCGCATGCAACTTCGTCTAACTGTGCGTCACACAGCGCGCAAAGCAGCGCGCATCCTCGCGCTTTCGGAGTATGCGCGCAACGACATTATCAAGACGTATGGTATCGACGCTGAACGAGTCTCAGTTACACCTTTAGCCGCGTCCCGGCTCTTTACTCCGGTCACAGACCCCTCTGAGCTGTCGCGCGTGCGTAAGAACTATGGTATAAAGCGCGACTATATTCTGGCGGTGGGATCGATCCAGCCCCGAAAGAATCTCCCGCGACTGATTGGCGCTTACGCCCACTTGCGCAGTCTTCGCCCTCAGGCTAAGCTTCCCCAACTCGCCCTGGTTGGCAAAAACGCCTGGCTTTACGACGAAACGTTGCAGGCGGCTAAACAGCACGGCTTCACGGATGACATAATCTTTACCGGCTACGTTCCGGAAGCTGACTTGCCCCCCCTTTACAGCGGCGCGACGTGTTTTGTTTATCCGTCTTACTTTGAAGGATTTGGTTTGCCCGTGCTGGAGGCAATGCAATGTGGCACACCCGTGATTGCGGGGAACCGCACCAGCTTGCCGGAGGTGGTCGGCGATGCCGGCATACTGGTTGACCCGTTCGATAAAACGGCTTTGGCCCAGGCAATCGGCCGCGTGATCGAGAATTCAAACCTGGCTGCGGAGTTGCGCGTCAAAGGTTTACAGCGCGCCGGAGATTTTAGTTGGCAAAAAACAGCGCGGCTGACGCTGCAGGCTTATCAGCAAGCGGCGGGCGGAAACAAAGGAACCGCTTATTAACTATTTGGAGTGCGGTGGCAAGCGCAGCGCGACACCGCTTTGGATTGGGCCAGTAAGCATTTTCTCAAGTCGAAGAGTTTAGGTAATGCCTGAACGTTAGATAACTGGCCAATCCAAAGCGCCGTCGCCGCTTCGCTCTGCCGGCGCACTCCAAATAGGTTCTGTTTACGGTAGTACTTGAAGAGTTCACAGTCATGAGGATAGCGATACTCGGTACCCGCGGAATTCCTGCCGGCTACGGCGGGTTTGAAACATTTGCTGAGCATCTGGCGACGCGTCTGGTGACTCGCGGACATGAAGTCACG
This sequence comes from Pyrinomonadaceae bacterium, assembly GCA_039933315.1. Classification (GTDB taxonomy): domain Bacteria; phylum Acidobacteriota; class Blastocatellia; order Pyrinomonadales; family Pyrinomonadaceae; genus DASXRU01. Next base: position 1,349 of record JBDTOI010000060.1, on the reverse strand, counting down.
GTCTATTGCCGCTCGCATTATGTTTCCCCGCGCCAGCTCGAATACCACGGCGTGCGGCTGAAAGTGCTGCCCACCGTCCGGCACAAATACTTCGATACTGTAGTTCATTCATTTCTTTCCGCGCTGCACGCGGTGCCGCAGCGGTTCGATGCCGCGCTGATCTGTAATGCCGCCAATGCTCCCTTCGTGCCGATTCTCAGGTGGACCGGAACACCGGTGGCAATCAACGTGGATGGGTTGGAGCACAAGCGCAAGAAATGGAATGCGATCGGTCGGCAGTATTATTTGCTGACTGAGAGGCTATCCACCATCCTGCCCAACGAAACGGTCACTGATGCAAAAGTAATCCAGGACTATTACGCGAACCGGTACCAGGCGCCCTCTACCATGATCGCTTATGGCGCGGATGTGGAGCGCCAGCCCAATCCCAAACTCGTACGACGTTGGCGGGTCGAACCGAATCGTTACGTGCTTTACGTTTCTCGTCTGGAACCTGAGAACAACGCTCACCTGGTCATCGAAGCGTTCAAAAGAGTGCGGACGGCCCACAAGCTTTTGGTGGTGGGCGACGCCCCGTATGCCCGCGATTACATTCGCGAGCTGAAAACTCGGGCGCGACGCGACAAACGCATCATCTTCACGGGTTTTGTTTTCGGCCAGGACTACCGGGCCTTGCAGCAGAATGCTTATTGCTACGTTCATGCAGCGGAGGTCGGCGGCACTCATCCGGCTTTACTCGAGGCCATGGGCTATGGCAACTGCGTGCTTACCCTCGCCGCGCCGGAGAATGTAGAGGCGATAGGCGACGCCGGCATTCCCTACGCTAATGAAGACGATCTAGCCGAAAAGCTACAGCGGGTTTTGCGCGACGGCTCTCTGGTTCATTCCTTCCGCAACCGGGCGCAGAAACGAGTAAAGAACCTTTACGATTGGGAGTATGTCGTTGATCAGTACGAAAAGCTGTTCGCCCGGATGGCCGGCAAGCCACTTCCAGAGCCCGCTCCCGCCCAACTAGCGACGGCCGCACAACCGGAATCCCAGAAGACCGTCACCAAATCGGCCTCGTAAATTCCTCGGTTCCACCAATCATCTCACGCCCTAAGTGGGTGTTCAGAGTACCGACTTTAGTTGGGCTTTACCCTAACTTATCCGCGGGCAGTTACAGCGCCGCCGCGCAACGTGGCTAAACAGAAGGCCATGGTCTGTTCTTTCATCACTTCAGCCGAGTACCAGTTCCGCTTCGGCGACAAGGCCCCCCGCACCAACGCCGAGTGCATACCCTGATTTGTAGGGGCGGCACTCCGTGGCCGCCCCTCATGTGTGGCTTAATTGATCGAGGGGCGGCCACG
>JBDTOI010000059.1:0-22105 GCA_039933315.1 Pyrinomonadaceae bacterium | reverse complement strand
TTTGCCCCGGTGCTCGAGGCGGTACGGCTCGTCCGCGCAGAGTTGGCTCCTGACGCGGTTACACCGATTCCGAAAGGCAAACTCATTGCCTACTTAAACCCCATCGCAAATAGTGAGAGTGAGAGCGACACCGAGAGTGATGCACCGAAAATACGCCGAGTAATGGATAGGGAAGATCTACAATTATTGCTCCCTTATTCTCAATCCGATTCCTCCAAAGCCATTAATGAGTGAACTGACATACACTTTGCTCGCGGAGGGAAGTTCCGACCGGGCCCTTATTCCCATTCTCAGTTGGATATTAAGACAAGTTGCTCTCAATCGGGCCATCCAACCATTATGGGCTGATCTCTGGCGTTTGCGTGACGCTCCTAGAACCCTAGCGGAGAAGGTTGAACGAAGTGTTGAGTTGTATCCGTGTGATTTGCTTTTTGTTCATAGAGATGGGGATAACGAAATCCCAGAAGTTCGAGTTGAGGAAATCAGAGGTGCCGTAGATATCGCAAGTGGACGTGGCATGGCTTTGCCGGTGGTTTGCGTTGTGCCGATTAGGACGCAAGAAGCGTGGCTGTTGCTCGACGAAACGGCAATTCGCAGCGCGGTTGGCAATCCCAATGGTACCCAAGAACTAAGGTTGCCGCCTATGAATAGAATAGAATCACTGCCTCATCCGAAAGACACGCTCTATGAGCTTCTTCGAACTGCGAGTGAACTTAGCCCTCGACGATTAAGACGTTTCCGTCCAAGCACTTTCGCACCTCGTGTTTCAGAACACATCCGTGACTTTGCTCTCCTACGTAATGTGCCAGCTTTTACCTTCCTTGAGACAGAGTTGCGTAGGGTGGTGCATGAACAAGGATGGGACTTGTAACCGTTTGAACTTCAATTTACCTAGTGTCCTGAGAGGTCGCGTTAAGCTTACATCTCACATAGGATGTAGCTTTAATGACCAGATTGAAAGTATAGGACTGAGTTTCCACCTTGCTCGTCTGGATTCGGCGTACCGTGTAGATTAGCGACAGGATCTCTGGTCATGAACGAAAAATACTTTCCCGAAGTGATAGAGAAGAAGTGCCAGCAGGTGTGGGATGAAACCCGCGCGTTTGAATTGAACGACGACGACCCGCGTGCGAAATTCTATTCCCTGGAAATGTTGCCGTACCCATCCGGCTTTTTGCAAATGGGCCATGTGCGGAACTACTCGATTGGCGATGCGCTGGCCTGGTACAAGCGTCTGCAGGGGTTCAACGTCCTGCACCCAATCGGTTGGGACAGTTTTGGCCAGCCCGCCGAACAGGCGGCAATCAAGCGCGGCGTTAATCCGCGCTGCCGGGCAGGGCGAATGCATCGGCCATCGCTTCGAGCACTTGGCCGCGATCATAAAGCCTGCCCGCAATTACGGCTGCGTGTCTGTCTGGACACCGCGCATGCCTTTACGGCCGGATACGATTTGCGAGAAGAGGATGGGTTGCATGCGATGATCCAGTCGCTGGATCGTACGGTGGGGGCCAAGAAAGTGCGGGCGATTCACTTCAACGACTCGCGCGCCGAGTACAACTCGCGCGTAGATCGCCACTGGCACATTGGTGAGGGACACATTGGGCGGGAAGCCCTGCGCCGGGTGGCACAGCATCCAAAACTAGCGCACGCCGCCTTTATCCTGGAAACGCCATATAAGCTGCCGGAAGATAACCTGCCCAACATCAATGCCCTGCGGTCTTTCCTGGACGCCAAACGCAGTCCGTCATAACGGGTCGGGACCTTCGTGAGAAGAGCGACCTTTCAGGACGTGTCGCTGACTTCTTTTTCCCTTACAATGCCAGCAAGTGAACACCGGAATAACTAACCGTCGTTGGGTAGGCTATGGCGTGGCTATTGTCGGAACGGCTTTAGTTACCGGGGCGCTAAAGCTTTTTGGAAACCACGTAAATCCCACCACGGTTGCTTTGGCACTGTTGCTTGTGATTCTTTTCGTGGCTTCGGGATGGGGCGCGCGTTGCGCGGTACTCGCCTCAATGCTGAGCCTGGTCTCGCTTAACTTTTTCTTCCTCCCGCCCGTGGGAACCTTCTCGATCGCCGATCCCGACAACTGGGTTGCCCTGTTGGTCTTTCTAATTACCGGGATAGTAGCGGGTCGGCTTTCCGCTAACGCCAGACAACGCGCGGCAGAAGCCGACGCCGGACGAGTGGAGATTGAGCGGCTTTACCACGAGTTACAGGACACCTTTGAACGTTCCAGCCAGGCTAAGGCACTCAAACAAAGTGAACGACTAAAGTCCGCGTTACTCGATGCCGTCACCCACGACCTGCGCACGCCGCTGACCTCCATCAAGGCTTCAGTCACGACGCTGCTGGATGAATTGCACGCCCAGGCCATTGGCCGGAAGGAGCCTACGCTCGACGATGAAGGTCGCAAAGAACTGCTCGAGGTCATAAATGAAGAGTCGGACCGCCTCGATCATTTTATTGAGGGGTTGATGGAGATGGCGCGAATCGAAGCCGGCGAGATGCATTTACGCCGGACCTGGAGTTCAATCGACGAGATCGTAAACACTGCGCTGCAACGGGCCGCGCCTCGGCTGCGCAGCCACCGCCTCGAAGTCTGGCTGGAAGATGAACTGCCGGCGATCCGAGTTGACGAACGAGCCGTCGCCGAAGTCGTCTATACCCTGGTTGACAACGCCGCGAAATACTCGCCACCACAGAGCACCATTCGTGTGCGCGCGCGAGCCGCCAATAAAGAGGCAATCGAGATCACGATCGAGGACGAGGGGGTGGGAATTCCCAGCGAACTCCGCGACCGCGTCTTTGATAAGTTTTTCCGCGCGACGCGAGAGGGCGAACTGGGCGGCAACTCCTCGGGAAGCGGAATGGGATTAGCAATTGCCAAGGGCATTATCGAAGCGCACGGCGGCCGTATCTGGATCGAGGAACTCAACGGCCAAAAAGGGACGAAAGTGGTTGTAGCACTGCCGAACTGTGACGAAGAGGCCCGGAAGCAAACTGGCAACCATACCATTCGGTCTTAGTTCAGCAGGCGTTCAGGAGCATGGAAGCTAAACAACGCATTCTGGTTGTAGACGACGAACCGCAAATCACCCGCGTTCTTAGGCGAGGTCTGATTAGTAACGGCTATGACGTACACGTCGCCCCGAATGGTGAATCCGCACTGCAGACCTTTGGCGACTGGCCTGCTGATCTGGTCGTCACGGACCTGGCAATGCCCAACATGGATGGACTCGAGCTCTGTCGCCGGTTACGCGCCATCTCACCAGTGCCAATTATTGTGCTGTCAGTTAGAGGCGAAGAAAAGACAAAGGTCCAAGCCCTCAATAGTGGTGCGGACGATTACGTTACCAAACCGTTCGGGATGGAAGAGCTGCTGGCGCGAATAAGGGCCACCCTTAGAAGGGTGCCCACCGGCCAGGATGATTCCGCAAAAGTTCTGCAAGCTGGTGACTTTCGTGTTGACCTCGAGGCCCGTAGGGTCAGCATTCAGGAGAAGGATTTGCACCTGACTCCGAAGGAATACGATCTAATGATCTACTTCGTACGTCATCCGGGAAAGGTACTGACCCATCGCACGCTGCTGGCTGCCGTCTGGGGAGGCGACTCAGTTGAACAAAACGAGTACCTGCGCGTTTTCATTGGCCAGCTAAGAAAGAAGATCGAGCCCGACCAAACAAGCCCGCGCTACATCCTCACCGAACCATGGATTGGCTATCGTTTTCATCCCGGCGATTAGTGGGGTATTTGTAGGAGCGGCACTCCGTGGCCGCCCCTCTCGCCTGGTGCAGGTAGGAGAGGAGGGGGCGCTCACTCATTACACCCTATACTCTTCTCTCGTAAATTCATCCTCACCGCAGCTCGGCGATGAGTCACCTCAGCCCAATCTAATCCTTATCAAATCCTTATAACTTCTTTACTCCATCTTTATGGCCTGCGGAGTAGCCTGTTCTTGAGACGGGGGGCGGTGTGCTTCTGGATCCAGGAGCTGGGCAAACCGACCTTCCTGATGTAGGTGTGCCGGGTTGAATGGGTTCGCCTTTGAGTGAGCGGTGAATGATGGTTGCGCGGAAAGAACGACCTGTGCCTGACCGCCCCGCGATGGAGTCTCGACCGGTCGAGTTCGTCACGGAGAACGGCTTCTGCATCGTCCGCCTATGGGAGATCAACAGGCTGGCACCGCCTGACAGCGGGAAATACCATTTCGTAGTTCGCAAGCCTGATGGACTGGAAAGGCCGCGGGAACTAGTTGTTGAAATCGCCGATGGCGCAGTGGCCCAAATAGAAAAGTTCACCCATAGCCGGATCACACTCGGCAGTACTTTCTGGATTTACTGCGCCGAGCTCCACCTGGCGGATTACCTCTGGGAAAACGAGGATTATCCACCCACGGGCAGGCTCAGTATCGATCACTTATCACCGGCAGATTTCACACTGGCTATTCGCTGGGAAACGACTTGAAGGTTGGCGCCACCTATTCATAGCGATCCCGGGGACGGAGAAAAAGAATGCTGGCTAGAACGATCAAACGGGTACTCGTGGGCAGGGCCAAGCGGACGGAACAAGCTATCCATGAGCGCTTAACTAAAAAGACAGGTCTGGCAGTCTTCGCTTCCGACGCGCTTTCTTCGACGGCATATGCGACTGAAGAAATCCTGCTGGTGCTGGCGGTGGCAGCCGCCTTCGGTCAGTATTACGCGTTCTACTACGTGGTGCCGATTACGTTGGTGATCGCCGTCGTGCTGGCCATTGTAGCGACCAGTTATCGCCAGACCATTCACGCCTATCCATCCGGCGGCGGAGCCTACATTGTGGCGAAAGATAATCTGGGGACTTACCCCGGACTCGTCGCCGCTGCCGCTTTGCTGGTTGATTATGTGCTGACGGTGTCAGTTTCCCTCTCGGCAGGCGTGGCCGCTATCACATCCGCGGCGCAGGGGACGCGCTTCGCGTGGCTCGAAGATCACAGGGTCTTTCTATGCCTCATCCTGATCGCCTTCATCGCTGTGATGAATTTGCGGGGAGTCCGGGAGTCGGGCGCGTTATTCGCCGGTCCCACCTACGCCTTCGTCATCAGTTTCCTGTTCATGATCGGCTACGGCATCATTCACTATTTTCTCAGTCCCGGCAGCGTCGCGCCCGTCGCCGCCGATAGCTTGAAACTGGCCGAAGGCTACCATCTTCAACCATTGACTCTCTTCCTTCTGCTCGGCGCATTCTCCAACGGTTGCGTAGCATTGACGGGTATTGAAGCAATCTCGAATGGCATCCCGGCGTTCAAGCAGCCCGAGGCGCGCAACGCGGCTAAGACGTTAACGTGGATGGCGGTGCTGCTGACGACGATGTTTATCGGGACCAGCCTGATGGCCTACTTCTATCATGTGCATCCGCACGAAAATGAGACCGTTATTTCTCAATTCGCGCGCACCATCTTCACCGGTCCGATGGCGTGGTTCTACTACCTGATTCAGGCCACGACGGCCTTGATCCTAATCCTCGCCGCGAACACTTCATTCGCCGACTTTCCGCGTCTCTCCAGCCTGCTGGCTCGTGACCGCTTCCTGCCCCGCCAGTTCGCCAATCGTGGCGACCGCTTAGTGTTCTCCAATGGCGTGGTCATCCTCGCGCTGTTCTCGGGGATCCTGGTCATAGCTTTTGCGGGCGACACCAGCCGGCTGATTCCGCTTTATGCGGTTGGTGTTTTCCTCTCGTTCACTCTTTCGCAGGTGGGTATGGTGCGCCACTGGTATAAAGCGGGCCGGGCACAACGAAATGCCGGCCGGCCGGAGAACGATGCTGAAGATCTGACGCACGCTACCAACAGCGAGACCAAAGATATTTCTCCGGAGGGACAGCGGCTGAACGGCATGCACGTAAGTGTTACGCCGGAGAACCTCGCTGGCAAGAATCAGATTGATGTGGCTGACAAACTGAAGCAGGCCGTGCACTGGAAGAAATCAATTGTCATCAACGGTCTCGGCGCCATTGCCACTTTCATTGTTCTCGCCGTCCTGGTTATCACCAAGTTCATTCATGGCGCCTGGATTGTCGTAGTTCTGATCCCGCTGCTGGTAACGATGTTCCGCGCTGTTCATAGGCACTACGGGGAAGTGGCAAAGCAATTGACTACCGACGGTCTGGTGGGATTACAGGCGATCAGGCATGAAGTGATTGTGCCAATCTCGGGCATCCATCGTGGCGTAATTCGCGCACTCGAGTATGCCAGGTCTATCGCTCCGGAACATGTGACTGCCGTGTACATAGACCTCGACGAGGAGATGACGCAGAAACTGCGAGAGAAGTGGAAGCAATGGGGCGGAGGCATTGAACTGGTGGTGCTGGCGTCGCCTTACCGGTCACTAGTGGGTCCCTTAATCAGTTATGTGAACCGGACTATGAAGGAACATGACGATCAGATGGTTACGGTGGTGCTACCTGAGTTTATTCCCGCCAAGTGGTGGCAGCACCTGCTGCACAACCAGAGCTCGCTATTACTAAAGGGTGCATTGCTCTTCAAGCGGGATGTCATCGTCACCAGTGTGCCATACCATCTGAAGCATTGATGAACGATTGTAGGGGCGGCACTCCGTGGCCGCCCCTGTGCCCGGAAACATTTCGCAACCAAACGAAAGAGGGGTGGCCACGGAGTGCCACCCCTGCAAATCCTCATCTCCGTGGCGTTAGACTCCAGGGGCGTATTCCGCTAGAATGACCACCTTATCAACATGGTTACTTTCAAGCACAGGCCGCTAAACAAACTCCTTCTAACGGTGCCGCTTCTGCGCCGCGTCTAGACGCGTCTGTGGGGCGGCGAATCTCCAAACAGTTCAACAGCATATTTAAGGGAGCAGGGAAGCTTGAATGAGTTTCACCTTGCTCGTCTGGATTCAACGTTCCGTGTAGATTAGCAACAGGATACTGGCGATGAACGAAAAATATTTTCCCGAAGTAATAGAGAAGAAGTGGCAACAGGTGTGGGAGGAAACCCGCGCGTTTGAAGTTACCGACAACGACCCGCGCCCGAAATTCTATTGCCTGGAGATGTTGCCGTACCCCTCCGGCTTTTTGCACATGGGCCACGTGCGCAATTACTCCATCGGCGATGCGGTCGCCTGGTTCAAGCGTTTGCGCGGCTTCAACGTGCTGCACCCAATAGGTTGGGACAGCTTTGGCCAGCCGGCGGAGCAGGCGGCGATCAAACGCGGGGTAAATCCAAGAGATTGGACTGAAGAAAACATCGCGCTCATGCGCGGGCAGTTCAAGCGATTGGGAATTAGTTATGACTGGTCTCGTGAGATTGCCGCCCATCGTCCCGACTATTACAAATGGGACCAGTGGTTCTTCTTGCAGATGTTCGAGCGTGGTCTGGCCTACAAGCGCCAGTCAGCGGTTAACTGGTGCCCGCGCGAGGAAACGGTGCTCTCAAACGAGCAATCTTCCGGCGGCGTATGCTGGCGCTGCGGCACGGCGGTGATTAAGAAGGACATTAATCAGTGGTTCCTGAGGATCACTGAGTACGCCGAGCAACTAGCCGCGGACCTCACTGAAATCGAAGCCGGTTGGCCGGAAAAAGTCCTGAAGCGCCAGCGCGATTGGGTGGGCCGCAGCGAAGGGGCGTATATCGATTTCGCCGTTCAGGGCCATGACGAAAAGATTCGCATCTTCACTACGCGTGTCGACACAATCTTTGGCGCCACGGCCATCGTCATCGCCACCGAACATCCCTTACTGGAAAAACTCCTGGAAGGTTCGTCCCTGAAAGAGGATGTGAAGAGGTTTGCGGAGGGAATTAAGGCTGCCCGGGCCGCACGCAGCGACCTGACAATCGAAGAAGAGAAGGTGGGCATCAACACCGGGATCCTGGCCGTCAATCCTTTCAATGGCGAAACGCTGCCCGTCTGGGTAGCTAACTACGTCTTGATGGATTACGGATCTGGAGCCGTGATGAGCGTGCCCGCGCATGACGAACGGGATTTCGAATTTGCGACCAAATACACGCTGCCCATACGGCAAGTGATTGCGCGAATCACGCACGACCAGACGGGGGGCGGCGCGGACGTGGTTCCCGGCCAGGATCAATCCGTCGATATGCGCGAGGCATTCACTGACTATGGCGTGTTGGTAAACAGCGGCGACTGGAGCGGCAAGTTGTCACGGGATGCAATCGTCGAGATGACGCGGTACGCGGAGGAAAAGGGTTTTGGCGGCGGCGCCGTCACATATCGTTTGCGTGATTGGGGCATTTCACGGCAAAGGTTTTGGGGCGCTCCGGTGCCAATCGTTTATTGCCAGGCGTGCGGCACGGTCCCGGTGCCGGAAAAAGACTTGCCGGTAACACTGCCTGAACGAGCGCAGTTTTCGGGTGCAGGGGAATCACCTCTGGCGGGCGTGCCTGAGTTTGTTAACACCTCGTGCCCGCAGTGTGGCGGCCCGGCCAAACGCGAGACGGACACGATGGATACGTTTGTGGATTCGTCCTGGTACTTCTTCCGCTACTGCGACCCGCGCAATGATTCAGCGCCTTTCGATCCAAAGAAGATCGCAAAGTGGATTCCGGTGGACCAGTACATTGGCGGCGATTCGCATGCAGTGATGCACCTCATCTACACGCGGTTCTGGACCAAGATGATGCGCGACCTGGGACTGGTTTCGTTCGCTGAGCCGGTGAAAAAGTTAATGACGCAGGGCATGGTGACGAACCGCGTCGAGGGCACTGATGAATGGAAAGCCATGTCAAAGAGTCTGGGGAACGGCGTGGATCCGGACGAGATGATTGCCGCTTATGGCGCCGATGCGGCCCGGCTCTTCATTCTGTTTGCTGCTCCGGTGGAAAATGAATTGCGCTGGTCGGAGAGCGGAATCGAAGGCGGAGTGCGTTTCCTGCGTCGGGTGTGGACTATGGTCTGGCGCTGGCAAGAGCGATTGCTGTCAGCCGGAGATGAATCCATGCCATTCGATCAAGCTTCGGAGGAAGTCCGTTCCTTGCGACGCAAAACGCACCAGACAATCGCGCGCGTGACAGCTGATTTTGAGAAGCTCGATCTGAACACCAATGTGGCGGCGTTGATGGAGCTATCGAATGCCCTGGGCGAGATCAAGGCAGACCCCGCAACGGCTTCACCGGGCGAAGTGGCAGCGATGCGAGAAGCGATGCACGCCCTGGTGGTTATGCTGGCGCCCATGGCCCCGCACGTAGCCGAAGAGATGTGGGAAGCTCTGGGCCATGAAGGCGGTTTGCTGAAGGGCGCCAAATGGCCGCAGGAGGACGCTGAACTGGCTCGCAAGGAAGAGCTGGAAATTCCGGTCCAGGTGAATGGCAAGCTGCGCTCGCGAATAATGGCGACGCCGGAAACTTCGGATGAGGAGCTGCGTGCTGCGGCACTGGCGGACGAAAAGGTGCGCAGCTTTACCGAAGGGCGCGAGATCGTAAAGGTGATCATCATCCCACAGCGACTGGTGAACATAGTAGTGAAGTAAACGTTAATACTAGTTCAGGTTTAGTCGCCGGCAGGTTTAGGTCCGAAGGACCGTCAGTCAGTAGCCCCGTCCGTAAGGGCGGGGTCACTCGATCCTTAATAACCCAGAGGCCCGAAGGGTCGGCACAAGTGACGCACCTTCGGCGCTCCGAAAGACAGCGTCATACCCCTCCCCGCCCTCACGGACGGGGCTACTAACTGACGGTCCTTCGGACCTGGGGAATGCAAAACTGAACCAGCACTTAAACTTTTCGTGGTTAGACGGAAAACTGGGCTTATGTTAGATTCAGTCGTGCTTGCTCACCTTTTATGTCAGTCGCTAGAATCTCGCGATTGTTCTGAGTTTGTTAACCAATGAAAGAATGTCCAGCCTGCAAGCGCTGTTTTGCTGACGACATAAACCACTGCCCGGACGATGGCGATGCCACCACGCCTTCGATCAGCGGAGAACCCATTCTCGACGGCCGCTACCTTTTAGAGCGGCGGCTGGGCCAGGGTGGGATGGGTGTCGTCTTTCAGGCCCGCCACATCTTTCTTAAGACTGCTCATGCCATCAAGATTATTCTGCCTGATCTAGTCGGCAACGATCCCATGCTGGTGACTCGCTTCCGTCAGGAAGCGATGGCTGCCGCCGCAATCCGCCATCCAAACATTATTGCTGTCTCTGACTTCGGAGTTGTGCGCGGCACTATGCCGTTCCTGGTGATGGAGTTCATACAGGGCAAGTCGCTCCAGGACCTCCTGGCGGCGGAAGGCGCGATGCCTCCCGCCCGCGCTTATGAGCTGATGGCGCCGGTTTTCGCCGGCATCGGCGCCGCCCACCGGCAGAAGATCGTACATCGCGATCTGAAGCCACTGAACATAATGATCCAGGATGGCGTGCCGACGGCCGAAGGAGTCAAGATCCTCGATTTCGGTCTGGCGAAGATCAAGTCCGGCGAACTACTCGGATCATTTGTACAGGCGAAGACCAGCGGACTGATGGGTTCGCCCTTCTACATGGCGCCCGAGCAGTGGTCGGACGAAGAACCGGACGCGCGCGCCGACGTTTACAGTCTGGGCGTCATCCTGTTCCAGATGTTGTGCGGTGAAGTGCCGTTCAAAGGGAGCTCAATCCCTTCGATTATGAAGAAGCACCTGACCTCCGAGCCGCCCTCATTCGGCTCGCTGGGAATCAGGATAGCGCCGCAAATTGAATCTGTGGTGCGCCACGCGCTGGAAAAGGAAGCTGAATATCGCACGCCCTCGGTAGATGTGTTCGCCGAAGAAATGCGCGAGGCGATCAATGCGGCGGCGCTCAGGCAGGCCGAGCAAGCTCCCGAAGTTGATCCGTCGAAGACGCTGGTCTCAGTGCCGGGCGATCCCGGGACTATGGCCCAGACGCCAAGCCAGAGCACTTCATCCTTCGATCCCATGGCGGGAACGATTAGCTCGCCGGGGTTGGAAGCAGGGCGCCGGCCGGCGATTTCACCCGGCACGCAAAAACTCGGTTACGAATCGATCGATGAGCAGAAGGACCGAATAGCCCGCGAAGAAATCACACGCGAACAGGAAGCCCGCCGCCGCGCCGTCGATGAAGCGCGCAAGAGGACGGAAGACGAAGCCGCCCGTCAGAAAGCCGAAGAAGAACGCCGGCGCAAGGACCAGGAAGACCGCGAAGAACGAGATCGCAAACAACGAGAAGAGATCGAGCGGGTGGCCCTGCAGACCAAAGCCCTGGAAGAGAAGTTGGCCAAGCTCTCGACCAGCATGCCGCCGCCTGCTGCGGGCCTCGATCCGGAGGCGACTCATGTGCAGCGGACGGGGGATGTAGGGGCCGGGCGCAGCACTTATCAGGGTAGCGCACCGTCTTTCCCTCATGTTGATGTCAGCCTGGAAGCCCCAGCTAAGAAATCTTCCTTGCCGCTAATCATGGTTGCGGTACTTGTCCTGGTGCTCGGCGTCGGCGGCGGCGCTGCGTATTTCATGACTCGACCCGGGCCGCCGGCGACACCTCCTGAAAAACCCGCTGGACCGAAGAACGAATTGATTCAGATCGCCGGCGGCAGCTTTCAGATGGGACGCGTTGGCGCGACCGTCACGGAACTTCCAGTGCACGCTGTGACGGTGAAGCCCTTCGACATTGATAAGACCGAGGTTACGAATTTCGAGTATGCGCAGTTTGTGAATGACACTAAGCACGAACCTCCATCCAACTGGGCGGGCGGCAAACCTATTCCCGGCCAGGAAGCATTGCCGGTTACTTTCGTGGCCTACGACGACGCGGTCGCATTTGCTGACTGGCGTTCAAAACGCGATAGCAAGCAATATCGCCTGCCCAGCGAAGAAGAGTGGGAATACGCCGCGCGTGGTGGCGATCAAAACAACATCTATCCCTGGGGTAACACCTGGGTTGAAGGTAACGCCATCACCAAGAGCGCCGGATCCACCATGCCCAAGCCCGCCGGATCAACGCCCAACGATAAGACGCGCTGGGGAGTAATGGATATGATGGGTAATGTCTATGAGTGGACCTCCACCAAAGCGACCTACTATCCGGGCAGCACGTTACAGATAAAGGGCGAGCAGCTTGGCTGGAACGTTATTCGTGGCGCTTCCTACGCGACTGACCAAACGCCCCTGCCTATTTCCGCGACCCGCCGGGACTGGTTTTCCGGAAACACCAAAGTATCAGTGCTCGGCTTCCGCCTGGTTAGCCCTAAGTGAAACTGGACCCACAATCAATTTCTAAGAAAACTCGATCCCTTTGCGCCTTATTTCTTTCCTTTCTTTGCGCCTCTGCGTGAACCCCCAATTGCCGAAAGCGAAATCTCCAAAGTAACTGGGACTTGTCAGTGGCTGGAGTTGAGGTTTCACGCGAAGGCGCAAAGAAAAGAAATACATAAGGCGCAAAGGCAGATCGGCTCCCCGCAGACTTGCTTCCGGCACTAATTCCGCATTATCTTCCGCAATCAAAAACTATCAGCCGTGGTTGAGATATTCCGCTCAACCAGATCGTACGGACTTCATCCGACCAGGAGACTTGCCATTGAGAATGTTATTTAAGATTCGAACGCGTCCCGCCCCGTGCCTTTTCCTTTTAGCCTGTTTGCTCCCATCAACTCCTTCTTTGATGGCCCAGGATATGGGGGGCGATATAAGCGTGGGGGCCGGCATTTTCCGTCCCCGGAATCCCGAAGCCAGGCGCCGCACAACCGGGACCAGACCGCGCTCCGGCCCGCGCGCAGCGGCGGGCAATGTCGAAGAGAGAATTGATGATGCACTGGAGGCCGGTAACGCGGCCCGCGATGCGCGCAAGTATCCTGCCGCCGAGCAAGCTTACAAAGGCATCTTTAGATTAAAACCGCGCGACCCCCGCGCTGCTTATGGTTTGGGTAATGTGTACGTTGACCAGCAGAGGTGGGACGAGGCGGAGAAATCGTATCTTGAGGCGGTGGCGGCCAATTCCAACAACGCTGATGCGTTGGTCGCGCTCAGTTTCGTACTGGTGCAACCGCGCGCCGGCGGCAGCAATGCGAAAAGATTTGCCGACGCCGAAAACGCCGCCCGCCGGGCAATTCTGATTGAACCAAACAACGCCGTCGCCTTTGATCGGCTGGGTGTAGCCCTGGAATCGCGCGGCATTTTCAACAGCAGTACGGAAGGTGCCTATCGGCGCGGAGTCGAATTGGATGCAAACTCCGCTGTGGCCCAGGTGCATCTGGGGCGTTTGCTGCGGAGGATGAACCGCGGTAACGAGGCCGAGCCTTTTTACGCGCGGGCCATCGAGATAGCTCAGGATGCGCCGGCGCTGGTGCTGATTGCCGATGCCTTCCAGTCTGAGCAAAGGTGGGATGACTCTGAGCCTTTGTTGCGCCGCGCCCTCGGGCTGGATGCCCGTAGTCCGGGTGCACTGTTCTTACTCGGGCGCTTCCTTACCGTGCGCCAACGCTATCAGGATGCCGAGGGTGTTTTGAAGACCGCCATTCAGGTTAGTCCGCGTAATTTTCAAAACTACATCCTGCTCGGGCGCGCACATCTGGGCCTGAAGCGTTACGATGACGCGTCGCGCACTTACGAGCAAGCCTTGCTGTTTGGATCTCCGGCTGAGCGAAAGCAGCTCTCCGGCGCGTTTGGTTTCACTGGCGTGGGGGATGGCTTCGCCGCCGCCAACCGCATGCGCGATGCTGTGAAGGCATATGAACGCGCGCTGCTGCTTGATCCTGCGAATGCGGACGCCAGGAAAAAGCTGGCCGCGGCGCGTGCCAGGATTGGTTAACAAGGCGAGTAGCCAACCGAGGAGACTATGAAACGTTGCCAAAAGTGTGGCCGCACTTATAGCAGGGACGAGCAGAAGTTCTGCACCCATGACGGCGGAAACCTGATTCCGTCTGTGATTGATCCGAATTCGACTGTTCCGGGTGATGTGCCCGATCCAACGTCGCCGATCGCTCCCGATCAGAATGCTGCTGACGCTCCCACGCGGACGATTTCAAGGGGATTGGCATCTCCTGCGCCGCCTGTGGATCCCTACGCCACCATGGTAGGAGCGCGACCTCCGGGGCAGGAGAAGGAATCCGCGAACGCCGGGCCCACTGTAGATCCCTACGCCACGATGGTAGGAGCGCGACCTCCCGCGCAGGAGAAGGATTCAGCGAACACGGGGCCCACTGTAGATCCCTACGCCACGATGGTCGGCGTCAAGCCACCGCGGGATACCGGATCGAGGGATACCGGCCAGACAAATGTCACAAACGCGCAGCCGCCTGCGCCCCAGGTATCGGCGCCCTTGTCACATTCGAGTTCAGCACCGCTACCTCCTGCCGTGTCAGCCCACCTGCCGCCGCCCGCAACTCCGCCGGCGCCGTCAATGTTCACCCCGCCTTTGCCGGCGCCTGTGCCTGCGAAAAAATCGAAGATGCCTTTGATCCTGGCAATACTGGCTATTCTTTTGTTTGTGGGGCTCGGAGCAATCGGCGCGGGTTATTTCTTTTTCGTGCACCCGATGCTGGAAGCGCAGAAAAAGTCCAATAACGTCGTGCCGCCCGAAGAGGTTAATCAAAACAGCAATTCAAATCTGAACCTACCCACGCCCTCGCCTGAGAGCAGCGTTACTGAGAACACCGAAAGTGGTCCGTCCCCGTTTGTGCCACCAGCTGATGCGGTTGAGTTTGTTAACTCGAGCGACAACCTCGATGGCAAGCTGGCTGAACACTATCTGGACTTCAGCTTCCACTACCCGGCGTCATGGCGAAAAGATCCGCAGGCAGGAGTGCCCGGCTCGAGCGACTTCGTAAAAGTCGAGCGGCGGTTACCGCCCGATTTCACGCAGGAGAACTTTAGTGTGAGCTGGTACGCGTCCGGCGGATCTCTGGCGGCGGATCGGAAAGACTATCCGAATTTCGTTAAGGTACTGGGGGCTAAATTCGCAAATAGCTTTCCCGGTTACCGCAAATTGTCGGAAGGTGAAACAAAAGTTAATGCTTACGAAGGTTACGAATTTCGTTTCCAGGGTGTCTCTGAGAACACCGCCAAAGGTGATATCACGCTCTGGGGCCGGGTAATCTTTCTGCCGCCAAAGTCAGGGACCAACGGCGCCATTCTTCTGATGACAGCAACGTCGCTGGCGCCAGAAATCGACAGCGCCGAAGACGTCGGGGTCAAAGGCGGTCTACCGCTAATCCTGGAATCCTTCCGCCTCGGGACCAGGCGCTAGGATTCTGCATTTCAAATGCCTGTCAGAACCGCCTGCGGTAGCGGGCGGGCCCCGTGGATTGCGGAATTCGGAATTCGGAATACGGATTTAAGACCGGTGAGATTTAGTCTCAGTCTGCATTTCCAAATCCGCAATCCGCATTCACCAATCTGCAATCGACAGGGTCCGCCCGCTACCGCAGGCGGTTCTGACGGGACAAGCGAATGAAAATCGTTCTCGCTGAAGATCGCGAATCCGAACCGCGAGCAGAACGAACGCTCACTGCCGAGGTCATCAAGCTGGGCCGCGACGCGGCCACATGCCATTTCGTGTTTGATCAAGCTGATTGGCCGATGGTCTCGCGCCGCCACGCCGAAATTCGAGTGCGCAAGGGTCGTTGTCTCCTGGTTGACACCCAGTCACGCTTTGGCACTTTCCTCAATGGGCAACGTGTAAATCGACCGGCTGAAATCCACGTCGGCGCGCGCGTGCAACTGGGCCCAGGCGGCCCAGTCTTGCAGGTCATCGGCATCGAGCAAACATCGGCTACCGGAAACGCACCATCACCGGCGGCAGGAATCGGGGACCTGGCCACCCGCCGCGATACTTCAGGAGGACAACAGGCGTCAATTCGTTCCGCGCCCGCGGCAATAATCGAATTGTTGGGTCCACCCGGCACCGAAGCAAAACGTTTTGCGGTTAAGGAAGTCACGCGTCTGGGTCGCGATCCGGGCCTGGAGGTCGCGCTTGATGCGGCCACGGCTGTCGTTTCGCGCAAGCATGCAGTGATTCAAAGAATTGATGGCCGATTTGTCCTGGCCGACCTTGGCAGTTTCAACGGCACGCTTGTGAATGGTCAGCGCATCACGCAGGCAACCGGCTTGTACGATGCCGATCATATTCAACTGGGGATGGGTGGGCCGGTGTTGCGATTCCTCGATGCCGCGCATCCTTCTCCGGCCCCGCCTGCGGATGTCCGATCCCGCCAGGTCTTCGATCATTCGTCACCGGTTTCCGGGAGTTCCGCGCCCGCTTTTAATCAAATTACGGAGATGGCCCAGCGACAAACAATAGTCGTGACTGCCGGCTCGGCCGCTCCTCCGGATCAGAATCTTGCCGCCACCGGGCCCCAGCCACAATTGCTGATGCTGCGCCCCTTCGCGGGCAAGCCGCAGCTCGCCGTCGGTCGCGCCCACGACAATGAGATCCGTCTCGACGGCCTGCAGATTTCCAATCATCATGCCAGGTTCATTCACCAGGGCGGTGCAGTAACGGTCGAAGACGTTGGCTCGACGAACGGCGTGTACCTCAACGGTGAGCGCATTAGCGGGCAACGGTCCATCGAAAAAAAGGATGTCATCCAAATCGGGCCATTCGTATTGCAGGCGGACGCTGAGCTCGGAGTTGCAGTCTTTGACACGCGAGCCAAAACCCGCATCGATGCGATTGACATTACCAAGGTCGTTGCCAACCGCTCGGGGGGCGGCAAGATCAAATTACTTGACGATGTTGACCTGACGATTCAGCCCAACGAGTTCGTGGGGCTCCTGGGCCCTTCCGGAGCGGGTAAGTCCACACTAATGGATTCGCTCAATGGCATGCGCCCCGCAACCAGCGGGCACGTCCTCATTAATAATCTGGATTTGTATCAGCACCTCGACTCGCTAAAGCAGTCAATCGGCTATGTGCCCCAGGAAGACATCATTCACCGCGAGCTTACGGTTTATCGCACACTCTATTATGTGGCCCGTCTGCGTCTGTCGCGCGATGTGTCCACCGTGGAAATCGATCAAATCGTCAACGAAGTGATGGACGTGACCGGGCTCTCGGAGCGGCGTGATGTTCTCGTGGCTCAGCTTTCCGGCGGTCAACGCAAGCGCGTGTCGATTGCGGTGGAGTTGATTACTAAACCGTCCATGATCTTTCTGGATGAGCCGACTTCCGGACTGGATCCCGCTACCGAAGAAAAGGTCATGAAGCTTTTCCGCCAGATTGCGGAAAGCGGGCGTACCGTGATCCTGACGACTCACGCCATGGAGAATGTCAGGCTGTTCGACAAGATCGTGGTGCTGATGCGCGGCAAACTTGTTTTCTACGGCGCCCCCGGCGAGGCCCTGGCGCACATCCAGGCGGCGAGCTTCAAGGACCTTTACGACAAACTGGAAGCGCCGATTGAAAAACAACTCGCCGCGCTGTTGCCGCTGGCGGCGGGCGCCACCAGGGCACAGCAGTCAGATTACAAGCTCCGGCGCGAACAGATCACTGAAGAGGTGGCGGAACAATGGAAGCAGAGTTTCCAGCGCACGGAGATTTATCGACGCAACGTAGTCGAGCCGCTTAGCGGATTACGTCGCGACCCGCCCGTGATTGCCCCCGTCAAACGCCGTCCGACCGTTACCGATTCGCTGCGCCAATGGGGAACACTGACGCGCCGCTACATGGAAGTCCTCTTACGCGATAAATTCAATTTGTTGATTCTGTTTGCGCAGGCGCCCATCATCGCGCTCTTGACCTACCTGGTTGTCGGCGCCAAGAGCCCGCGCGACTTTCCTTACTTTCTCCTGTCCCTGGTCGCTATATGGTTTGGCACGTCGCTGGCTGCGCGCGAGATCATTCGCGAGCGGGCCGTTTACACGCGCGAGCGCATGGTCAACCTCGGCCTGCTGCCTTACGTAGGCTCAAAACTTTTAGTGCTGTCGTTGATTGTCGGAGCACAGTGCGTGCTCTTGTTTGGCATGCTCAAGTTTCTTCACTACACCGGATTGATGAGTTTGCCCGGATGGGCCATTCCGCAATTGCTGATAGTCGTGCTGACTGGAATTGTGGGCATCGCCCTGGGGCTGTTCGTGTCGGCTGTGGTGCGCACCTCGGAGATGGCCACCAGCCTGGTACCTCTGATTTTGATTCCGCAAATACTTTTCTGTGGATTGGTGGGAGTGCCGCAGGGAGTCTCAAAAGTTATCGGGCTCGCGATGCCGGCAACCTGGTCGTTTGATGAACTGAAGCGCCTCTCCACGCTCGACACTTTGCATGAAGAAGGATCGGATCCGGCCGGCAGAAACCTTGGCCGCGGCCTCTACAAGCACTACGAAGATGTCAACGACGAGAACATCACCCAGGCCCGTACAGACGTGGAGAACTACAAGAAAGATGCCGAAGTTAACTCCGAGAGCTACGAGCGAGAGATGAAAGAGTACGTACGCAAACTAAAGAGTGGCGGAAAAGCGACGCAGCCGGCGGCGCCGAAACTGGAGCCGGCCCCGAGCGTGCCCGCCGCTCAGAAAGTGCCGGAGGATCTGAGTAACTACGTCGACTTCCTGCACCCATGGGGCAACGCCTTTTTCAATCCGGTTGCTTTGCTGGGGATGTTCTTCCTGTTGGTCGGCGCCACGCTCGTCGCGCTGCGGGCCCAGGACATTGGATTGTAGGGGCGTCCCTCCGTGGGCGCCCCCGGTTGCGGTAAAGAAGATCGCCCAAATAAAGCTGGTAAGATTAATTTGCCGACCTCGTAGGTGGAACCAGGCCTCTCCGAGAATCGATGCTATCTCCTAACACTATTCTCCAGGGTCGTTATCGCGTAGTACGCAAGCTCGGCGAAGGCGGCATGGGCGCGGTCTACGAAGCGATCGATCAGCGGGTGAGTTGTATCGTGGCGCTCAAGGAAACGCTTGCCACGCACGATGGGGAGGCCCGTGAGGCATTTGAGCGCGAGGCCTCACTGCTGGCCAATCTGCGTCATTCGGGGCTGCCGAAAGTGACGGACTACTTCAGCGAGAATGAAGGCGCCTTTCTCGTGATGGAGTTTATTCCCGGCAACGATCTGGCCGAGTTATTGGACCTGCACGGTGGTCCTTTTTCGCAGGCGAAGGTACTGCGTTGGGCCGATGACCTGCTGGGAGTGCTCGAGTATTTACACGGGCAGCAGCCGCCAATTCTGCATCGCGATATCAAACCATCAAATCTGAAAGTGACCAAAGAGGGTGAAGTGTTTTTGCTGGACTTCGGTTTGGCCAAAGGTTCTTTGGGTCAGATGCCGACCCTGGTGACCGGTCGGAGTGTCCGTGGTTACACGCCCGTTTACGCGTCGCTGGAACAGATCCTGGGGCAGGGTACCGACCCGCGCAGTGACATCTATTCGCTGGGCGCCACTCTCTATCATTTGCTGGCGGGAGTGGCGCCGATTGATGCGCCCACGCGCTACCACGCCATTGAAGAGGAACGAGACGATCCGTTACCGCTGATCGAAAGCATAAACCCACAAGCGTCTCCCGGGGTCACCGCGGTCATTCATCAGGCCCTCTGGATCGGTCGCAAACAACGTCACGCGAGCGCCGCCGAGATGCGCAGGGCTTTAAGAAACGCGGCGGCCGAAGACGGGGCACAGGCAGCGTCGGAAGAAGATGAAATCGGGAAGCACAAGGAAGCCGAGCGACAGGAAGAAGAGCGTTTGCAATTGGAAGAGGAGCTGGTCAGACGCCGCGCCGAGGACGAGGCGAGCCGGCGCGCGGAAGCAGAACGTTTGCGGTTGGAGACCGAGGCGCAACGCAATGCGCAAGAGGATGTAACCCGGACGCGCGCCGCGGAAGATGCCGCAGAGCGCGTAGCTGAAGAGCGCGCTCGCGCTCAGAAAACCTTACCGGCGCCGCCGCCCAGGCCTTTCTCATTTACCCGTCGCACCGACGGTAGCAGTGAGGCCGCTGAGACTACATCAACGATTCCGGGCCGGCGGAAACGAGCAATGATCATTGCTGCGGTTGTCCTCGCAATGCTGGTTGGCGGATTTCTGCTGGTGCGGCGATTAAGCCGAGACGTGCCCCAGACTGCAAGCGTTGATCAAAGCCGCGCCGTCGCCAGCACTCCAACCCCCGCTGCTGCCAGCCCTTCATCCACTCCCACGCCGTCACCCTCTCCGTCGGCGACGCCAATCGTGCCCACGCTGGTACCAGCGCCCGCGGATTTTGCCAGGTTGGTTAAAGACGATCCTGCCTACGGGCCGCCCATCGTTGTCAGGGAAGTCGATTTGAACGGCGATGGCAGGTCCGAACTGGTCGCCCAGTACTACCATCCCTGCGGCTCTGGTGGATGCACGACACAGATCTTCCGTCGCAGTGGCGGCGGGTTCACCGACATAAGCGGGAACGTAGCGGAGTATATGTGGCCCGACTTAAAGAGCTCTTCATTAACGGCTGGCCCCAATTCGACCAGCGGTTATCTCGATCTGAAATACGGCAGACAATTTTTCAGATTTAACGGCCGCGAATACAGCTGTTATCGAAACTGTTGACGGGTTCCTTTCAGTAAGTCTCAGCGCCCTGCGTTGGTGGGAGGTTACGATGAAACTATCCAGGTCTCTTTACGTTGGCGCATACATCGTCGGTATTCCATTGTCCGGGATCATGAATGTTTACGGGTTGTCGCTTGAAACCTCGCTAAGAGGGAGCGGGATGGTTCTAATTGTGTTCGCGTATATCGTCATGTTCATGGTTATCTTTCTCTGGTTTCACCTCTACTACAAAGGGTGGAAAGCGATCCGGGACGGTCATGCGCGGACGACGCCCGCCAGGGCAGTCGGATTCCTGTTAATTCCTGTCTTTAACGGTTATTGGATGTTTCAGGCCATATGGGGCTTCGCCAAAGACTACAACACCTTCATTGACAGACATTCAATCGACACCAGGCGATTACCCGAGAAGCTCTTTTTGGCATATGTCATTACCATTCTCCTTTGGGCCATCCCGGGGGTGAACGTACTGGCAGCGGCGATCACATTGATTCTCAATATCCCAATCATGTGGAAGATGTGCGACGCCATTAATGCTGTGCAGAGTGTTTCGACTGAAACTGATATACCTGATGCGGAGAGTACAGGCGCGGTCTCTTGATCCTGGCTGCGCGCGAATGCGAGCGCTCAAATTTTGACCTGAGCCGATGTGCGTAAGTGCTCTCTCAATCACTTCACATAAACCACCCACGACCTGGGAGCATTACGAATGAAAAGACTTACGATTGCAGCGCTGGTCTTATTAATTGCACTGCCGGTCCCGGCGAAGCCTCCCTGTAAGAAGCAAACGATCGAGGATCTCGTTAAGGCTGTGGCGGAGGCTTACTCGGCAAAGGACCTGGGCCGGCTGGATGCTAACCGGCCTTATCCGCGAGAGGTGAGGGTGGTGATTCGACATTCCCTGGGGGAAGGCGCGGATGAATATGAATCAAGAAGGATCAGGTTCCTCAAGAGCGGTGAAAGATGGCTTCGTAGCCGGGAGATAGCCGGGGTGCCGGGCAGAGCGGTCCTGCCGTTTCTGCAATGCAAAACCGGCGTCTGTACTTACGATTTCGAGGGTGGCATTGTCCATCGAGTCTTGTTTCTCGAGAGAATTACCTATGGCTACCGCAAAGGATGTCCGTACATAAAAACGATCTACCTGCTTGATGGCGATTAAATGAGACTTCAAATGCCGCCTTTGCCGTTGCTACTTTGCCTCGCATTGGCTTTGCTCGTTTCAGCTGCGTGTCGCAAGTCTGGTTCCCAGGTCCCCATTGGTCCGACGTTCAAGGGGCGCCTGATTCTCTACACCGAGAGGTTCGGGGAATCTAATAAGATATATGAAATCAAGAGCGACCCAACGACCGGTAATATTAATCTCAATGTGATCGCAGAGTCGGTTGAGGATTTCGCGCTATCCCCGGATGGCGCCTATCTTCTTTACACGCAGCGGTCCGGTTCGGAAACCTTCCTGCGGGACCTTGGCACGGCTGAGTTGAGAAAACTCCTGGTGAAAAAGGCTTCTGTATTAGACTGGTCGCCTGATGGCAATCAGTTCAGTTACCGCGACGACGTTTTGCACCAACTGGTGGTTTCCAATCTTTCCGGACAATCTCAGGTCATCGACAAATCTTGGCTCATCAATGTCCGACATGCTTCAGCTTGTCGTCTAGCTTGGGAACTCTC
>JBDTOI010000058.1:0-22466 GCA_039933315.1 Pyrinomonadaceae bacterium | reverse complement strand
CACAGACTGAAGTCTGTGCCACTTTTTTTACATGCCAATTCGTCATCCGCCTGAAAATCGAGTTCCACCGGTTTCGCGCAAAGGGAAACCGCAGCAACGGTCGCAGCGTGTCGTACGCTACGAGGCCCCGGACCAAACCAGGTTCCAGCGTCTGAAGCGTTTTCTCTTTCGGCCCTACATCATCATTCCACTGGGAGTCTTCACGGTAATCTTCATTGGCCTAATGGTCTATTACTGGATGATTCTGTCCAGCCGCATCGACAACCTCCTCAGTGGCGAAGTTTTTACCAGATCGGCGGGAATCTATGCGGCGCCAAAACAGATCCGGGCGGGCCAGAATCTTTCCGCGGAAGACCTGGTCACCTACCTGAAGCGGGCCGGTTACGTTGAGCAAGGTCACCAGGGCGAAAGCGCGCGCGGTCGTTATGTGGTAAACGGCCCCAGCGTTGAAATCGTTCCGGGCGAAGACGCGCTGGTTGATGGCGCGCGTACCTTTCCTCGCGTGCGGATACAGTTTACGCGCGGCGGCGAATCGATCACTTCAATCACTAATACCGAAGGCAACTCGCGGCTCGATCGAGCTTTCATAGAGCCCGAGCTGATTAGCTCAGTCACCGGCCGGGAGCGGGCGAAACGAAAAGTCATCGGTTTCAATGATCTGCCGCCACACCTGATCAAAGCCATTACCGTTACCGAGGACCGATCCTTCTTCGAACACTACGGCGTAAACATTCGCGGCATCGTGCGCGCCTTCGTGCGCCGGTACGAAGCCGATCCAAACTCACCGCTGGCGCGACAGGGCGGCTCTTCCATCACGCAACAGTTGGTTAAGAACCTGCTCCTGTCTCCCGAGCGGACCTGGAGAAGAAAGATCGCCGAAGCCTACATGTCCGTCATTCTCGAGACGCGGCTGAGGAAGGACAAGATTTTTGAGCTCTACTGCAACCAGGCTTACCTGGGCCAGCAATCCGGGTTCTCGATTAATGGCTTCGGCGAGGCGGCCGCTGCCTACTTCAATAAAGACGTTACCAATCTGACGTTGGCGGAGTCTGCATTTCTGGCAGGATTAATCCGCAGCCCCAATCGCTACAACCCCTATCACGATATTGAGACGGCGACAGCGCGACGCAATCAGGTGCTGCAGTCAATGGTGGAAACCGGAGACATCACGCCGGAGGAGGCCGCGCAGGCCACCGCCACCGAACTAAAGGTTGCGCCCGTCAAAGGCCGCATCGACATGTCAGATGCTCCCTATTTCTCCGACTACGTTCAGGGTCAACTCGGAGATCTGGTGGCCGGGCCAGGCGCGGCGGAGCATCTGCGTATTTACACTACGGTTGACATGGATCTCCAACGCGCGGCGTACGCCGCCGTCAGCAAACAGCTAGCCGCCCTCGATAAGGTCCAGGCCAAACGAGTACAGCCGGGAACATTGCAGGCGGCGCTGGTAGCGATGAACACGCGCACCGGCGAGATCGTTACCATGGTCGGAGGTCGCGATTACGCCAAGAGCCAGCTCAATCGCGCCGAAGCAATGCGCCAGCCCGGATCCGTCTTCAAGCCTTTCGTTTATGCCACCGCGCTCAACACGGCTTACGATCCGGTCCCGCGGGTGATTACCCCGGCGACGATATACAAGGATGAGCCCAAGACCTTTACCTATGACAATCAGGAGTACTCGCCGGGTAACTTCGGCGATCAGTATTCAAACCAACCTGTCACGCTGCGCGATGCGTTGGTGCGCAGCCTGAATGTGGTAACGGTTGAGGTCGCCACAGAGATTACGATTGGACGCGTGATGAATCTGGCCGCCAAGGCCGGATTGCCGAAGGTCCAGCGCGCGTACCCGGCCATGGCTTTGGGAACCAGCGAGGCCACGCCGTTGCAGATGGCTTCGGCTTATACGGCTTTCGCGGCGGGCGGCACGCGCACCAGCCCCATCGCGATTAACCGCATCACTACGGGCAAAGGCGTTACGATTGCTTCGCCCACGGGGCAGAAGAGCGAGGTGATGCGACCCGACGTGGCGTATGTCATGACTTCCTTTTTGAAAGATGTCATCAATCGCGGCACTGCTGCCAAAGTGCGCGCGCGCGGCTTTAAGGGTAACGTGGCCGGAAAAACCGGTACCTCGCGGGATGGCTGGTTTGCGGGTTACACGCCCAATCTGGTTTGCGTGGTCTGGGTAGGATTCGATGACGGTTCCCAATTGGGACTGACGGGCGCCAATTCTGCGTTACCTATTTGGGCAGACTTCATGAGCGTTGCATTGGCCACCCATCCGGAATGGGCCGGCGACTGGCAGATGCCAGAAGGCATTCAACAGGTAAATATCAACACCCAGACGGGCAAGCTGGCGGCTCCCGACGATCCCAATCAGCGCACAGAGTTATTCATCAATGGCACCGCGCCGAACACCGACAGCGAGTACATTGAGGAAGAACCAACGCCTGAAACTGAAGAGCAGCCACCCCCGGAAGCCCCCGCATATGTCCCCGGGCCGTTGCCCGCGGCGTCACCAGATGCGTCGCCCCGTGCGTCGCCTCGCAAGCAGCTGACCGGCGAAGGGCGTAATCTCACGGTTGAAGACGCGCCCACTAAATTGGAAGGAAGTATTACTCTGGACATCGATCCAGGCACGGGATTCATTGCAGTGGATTCGTGTCCCGTGATCCGTACGAGGACTTTTGTTATCGGTCAGGAACCGAGGAGGTATTGCGGGCCGGAGTATCACACCGGAAAGGCAGCCCCCGGGGGGTCACCGCGGCCTGTGGTCAAACCGAAGTTGACGCCCACTCATTTAAAGTAGGGTTACTGTTTGGAGGTGTTCTTAAGTGAGTTTAGCTTGTCGCGAAACTGGGGCAGGTCTTGCGCATTGGGATCGACCTTCTCGAGTTTAGCTATCGCCTGCTCCGCGGCTTTCGCATCGCCTTTACCCAAGGCGGCCGCGCACATTCCTGCCAGTACCGCCACATCATCAGGCTTTTTGCTCAACGCCGCCCGATACCATTTCTGAGAAGCGTCCCAGTGCTCCGCATCCAGGTTTACCAGCCCGAGCGCTACCAGCGTTGAATAATCATCAGGCTTCAACTGGTTGGCTTTTATGAGGAACTCGATGGCCGAATCGTAGCGCTGGATCTGGTAGTACAGTTCCGCCGCCTTCAACTGGGCGTCAAAGTTTTTTGGCTCGTTCTTCGCCTGGGTGATGGAGGCTTGCACCTCGGCAAACACCTGCTTTGGATCCTTCGTGGGTTGGGTCTGCGGATGGTCGGCCGACAGGTTCTGACCGGTCGCCATTGCCGGAGCACCCGGGGCCCGCTGGCTCATGGAGCTGTGAAACATGAAGCCAATGATGAAGCCCAGCAACAGGCCGATGATGGCAAATAGAAGATTGTCTCTGGTCATGGATTTTGGTTGAGGCTTACTCTTCTGCGTCTCTTAACAGGCCGCGCACCTTCTCGCGCAGCTCGGGACTATTGGTATGGCCGTGGGCGACGACTGCATGATCGACCGCAACTTCCAATAATTCCTCTTCAGTTCCTTCCATGCTCAGCGTGCAACCTTTCTCGCTGGGATACAACCGGCAATCAATCACTTTTCTTTTCTTATCCGGCATCGTGTTCTCCTGTCTGCTGGAGTATCTACGTTAGATCGGAAGTACCTCACTTGCCCGCCCGGGACAGGGCCCGCGCTTCGTCGATACGTCGCGAGAGGGCCTGGCCGACCTCGGAGTCCGGCGGTGTTTTGCGTGATAGCCGCTCCCAGTATTGGATAGCGAGCTGATAGTTCTTTACTTCAAAAGCAGCGGTGCCCGCAAGCTGAAGGGCTTTGAGGTTTTCCGGATCGACCTTGAGGGCTTTGTTGATTAGATCGCTCGGCTGGCCCTCGAGCCGCCGCCCGTTGGCCATTGCCGCGGCAAAGGCATAATCGGCCCAAAGGTCCGCGTCATCAGTTTTCAAGGCAGTGGCTTTTGCGTAGGCACCGGCGGCTTCGTTGTATTTTTCCATCGAGCTGTAGGATCGCGCCAGCATCATCCAACCCTGGAGGTCCCCAGGCTTTTGCTCCAGGCGCTTCGCCAGCGTCGCAACATTCGCCTCAATCTGCTCTTGTGATGGTTGACCGTTCACCATTGGGCTAACTGGCGCGGCGGTTTGCGCCGGCTCAGTTGGCGAAGGCGACGCGGACATGGCGTCGAGTTTCCCGACGACGAGATAGAGAGCGACGGCAATCACGGGAAGGCCGATTGCGAAAGCATAGGCGAAGGGGCGACTCGCGCCCGCGGTCTTTCCCTTTTCGGTCCCGGCTTCATCGGGATCCGCCACATCCTGCAAGAGACGTCGCTCCAGTGCGTCGCGATCTTCCTGATATTGTTCCGGGCTGACGATGCCGTTTTCCATCTCGCGCCGGAGCTCGGCAATCTGATCCCGGTAAACGGCAACGTTAGCGGCCTGTCGCCCGCTATCCTCCTGCTGGGCATTCTTATCGGGCTGTAGCAAGGGCGGAAGGACGAAGGCCAGCGCGATGACTACGAGGACAATGCACGTTACCCAAAAAATGATCATGCGATCTCCTCACCCGAAACCTCGCGCAGAAGCTCTTCCGCCCGGCGTCGTTCATTCTGGGAAAGCGGCTCGTCAACAATTAATTTACGTCTGTGCTTCAGATGACGGAATAGGAAAACCAGTCCCCCAATCAGCATAAGGAAAGGCCCAAACCAGAGAAGGTATGTGGTGGGCTTTACCGGTGGGCGGTAGAGAATGAAATCGCCGTAGCGCTCAGTTAGGAAGGCCACAATCTCTTTATCGCCTTTACCGGCTTTCATCTGCTCGCGGATCTGGTTGCGCAGGTCAGTTGCGAGATCCGCGCGCGAGTCGGCGATCGTCTGGTTCTGGCAGACCAGACAACGCAATTCCTGCGACAGGCTCGTCACGCGTTTCTCGAGCTCGGGATCGTCGGCCGCCGGTCGCGCCTCCTGGGCCACGATGATCGAAGCCATGCAGCCTAACAGTACTAGTTGAATTGCCAGGCGTTTCATTTACTTAATTCCTTAACCAGCGGGAGAATCTTCTCCTGCACAACGGCGGAAGTTAACGGCCCAATATGTTTCAGGCGAATGATCCCTTCGCGATCGATCAAGTAACTTTCAGGGACGCCATAAACCCCGTAGTCAATGCTAACGCGGCCATCCGTGTCGGAGGCGCATAAGACATAGGGATCGCCGAATTCGCTCAACCATGAGAGAGCATCGTCTCGTTTATCTTTGTAGTCGAGGCCGTAGATGGGCACAGCGCCGGAACGGGCCAACTCCAACAGCACCGGATGTTCTTCGCGGCAGGGAACACACCAGGTTGCCCAAACATTAAGCAACCAGACTTTGCCACGCATGTCCGCGGCTGAAAACGTCTTCCGCGGATCACTCAGTTGGGCCAGTTGGAAAGCAGGAGCAGGCTTATTGATGAGCGGAGAGGGGACTTCGTGCGGATCGTAATCTCCGCGCAGCCGGCTGCCCAGGAAAACGGCGATGACGAGAAAGATGATAAGTGGTATGGCGTAACGCATGATTTCAAACCAGACGCTCGAGCGCGGTTTAGCCGCCGCAATCTGCTAACGATGGCGATGTCAAATCTCATTAACACCGCACTTAAGTGCGGTGACCAAGGGCCGCCCATATCCACACCAACCGTTTCAACGGTTTCATCCGGGTAAACCGTTAAAACGGTTAAGATTAATATGCTGCTCCAAACACCTGACTGAAGTCAGGTGTTAATGAGATTCAAGTCGTTCTAGCGATCACTCGCTTGCCCTCTGAACAAACAAAGCTCAATTGGACATCTCTGCTTTCGCCGCCACAGCGGCAAGAACCGGGACGCCTTTCTCCGGATGTTCGGCAGCCAGTGCCTCACGTTGCTTGCGCGCCGCCAAAGCGTAACGTCGGTCGCTGACCGCCAGGGCACCTCCCAGCGCCATCAGCACGGCGCCGCCCCAGATCCAGACCACAAACGGCTTGTAGTAAACCCGCACGCTCCACGCGCCACTCGCAACCGGTTCTCCCATGGAGATGTAAAGGTCGCGAAACGGATTGGAGTCAATGGCCGTCTCTGTCATCACGTTTTGCGTGGCGGTGTAGTTGCGCTTCTCCGGATACATCTTGCCGACCACATTCCCGTGGCGGGACACTTCCAACTCAGCGCGGGCAGCGATGTAGTTTGGACCGGCAACATTATTTACGCTGTTCAATCGAAAGCTATAGCCGCCGGCCGTGACGGTCTCGCCCACATTCATGAGCACGTCTTTTTCCGATTGATATCCAGTGACCAGGGTAACCCCGACGATGAAAACGGCGACGCCAATGTGCGCCAACTGCATGCCATAGTAACTGCGGCTCTGCATCCTGAGCTTTTGCCATATGCTGAACTTGCCCGAGGTACTTCTTACCCGCTCCCAGATATTGAGCGCCGCAGTGGTCATGATCCAGAGCGCGAGCAGGAGGCCAAGACTAACCAGAACCTGCCAGTCGCCCAGCGCGAATGGCAGAATCAACGCCGCCACGACGCTGACAACAAACGCCCAACGAAGGCGTACAAACAGTTCAGGCACGCTTGATTTTTTCCAGCGTGCGATGGGGCCGATTCCCATCAGAAACACCGCGGGAGCCATCAGCAGGCTAAAAACCTTGTTGAAGTAAGGTGGGCCCACCGAAAGTTTACCCATGCCGAGTGCGTCAATGATCAGCGGATAGAGCGTACCGAGCAACACTGAACCAGCGGCCACGGCCAGCAGC
The DNA here is from genome assembly GCA_039933315.1 of Pyrinomonadaceae bacterium. GTDB lineage: Bacteria > Acidobacteriota > Blastocatellia > Pyrinomonadales > Pyrinomonadaceae > DASXRU01. The sequence goes on along the minus strand of JBDTOI010000058.1, from coordinate 15,685 downwards.
ACGTTATTTGAAAGCAGGAACGACTCGCGCGATATCAGTTCAAACTTGCTGCCCAGACCCACATGCCTGGCGCGCCAGGCATAAAGCAGCAACGAGCCACCAATGACGAATGCCAGGAATGCCAGGATAAAAATGCCGCGCTTGGGATCAGTGGCAAACGCATGCACCGAAGTTAAAACACCTGAGCGCACCAGGAACGTTCCCAGCAAGCTGAGGGAGAATGCCGAGATGGCAAGCAACACGGTCCAACTCTTGAAGCCACCGCGCTTTTCAGTGACCGCCAGCGAATGGATCAGGGCCGTGCCCACCAGCCAGGGCATGAAGGAAGCGTTCTCGACCGGGTCCCAAAACCACCAGCCGCCCCAGCCCAGTTCGTAATAAGCCCACCAGCTTCCCAGCGCGATACCTACTGTCAGAAACATCCAGGCCACGGTGGTCCACGGCCGGGACCAGCGGGCCCAGGTCGCATCCAGACGGCCGCTAATCAAAGCCGAGATAGCAAACGCGAAGGCTACAGAGAACCCAACGTAACCCATGTAGAGCATCGGGGGATGCGCGACCATGGCCGGATCCTGGAGCAGGGGATTCAGATCGCGGCCGTCGACTGCGGCGGGGAAGCGGCGCACGAATGGATTTGACGTCAGCAGCATAAACAGGAGAAACCCGGCGCTGACAATGCCCATGATGCTTAACACTCGAGCGAGCATGTCTTCAGGCAGATGCTTGCTGAAAACTGAAACGGCGACGGTCCAAAGCCCCAGCATCAGGGTCCAAAGCAGCAGCGAGCCTTCGTGTGACCCCCAGGTAGCGGCCAGGCGGTAGTGCAGCGGCAATTGCGAATTGGAATTGAACGCGACGTTAACGACCGTGAAGTCGTTGGTGATAAATGAATAGCCCAGGCAACAAAACGCGATGGCTACGAGGATGAACTGTGCCTGGCCCGCCGGAGCGGCGACGGCCATCAAGGATCGATTGCCACGGCTCGCGCCGAGAAGCGGAAGGGTGGACTGCGTCAGCGCCAATAAGAGCGCGATGATTAAGGCGAACTGTCCAATTTCAGGGATCATACTATTCAACCGATGCGGAGGAGGGCAGCCAGTAATTACACCTTATGCCCCGTAGTGAAAGCGGCACGCAACAATAATCAAATCGGTCGACGTGACTTGATAGACCAGGCGATGTTCCTGAGTAACGCGGCGGGACCAATGGCCGGATAACTCCCCTTTGAGTGGCTCGGGCTTCCCAATTCCCTCGAAGGGGGGGCCGAGCACAGTCTCGAATTAGCAGGTTGATCCGCTTAACCAATTTCCGATCGTTTTCCTGGAACCAAACGTAGTCCTCCCAAGCCGACGGAGTAAAGGCGATCCTCATGCATCAACCAATGCTTTCTCATCAAGGTTACCTGCGCGTGCTTCTGCCATTGACTTCCGAAGATGGGCGGCATTGGCGGGGTTGCCGAGTAGGTAGATCGTTTCCTTCCAGGAGTTGAATTCGTCCAGAGATAACAGCACAACTTTGTCACCATTCTCAGTGCATAAAATTGCTGGTTCGGCATCCGCCAATACCTGATCAATCAATCGCTCGAGGTTCTCTTTCGCGTCGGCCAAAGTTATCGTATTCATGGCTGCACCTCCTCAAATAGTGATGGGGACATTATATCTGAAGAACCGCTCCGCTTCACCCGACCACGCAAACGCTTCGTTTGAGATCTATTTGACCAAAGTCTTAGAGGCCTTAGCATTATCAATCGCCTGGCCTGCTTCCGGCGGCATGTAGTTTTCGTCGTGCTTGGCGAGAACCTGGTCCGCATAGAACACACCGTCCGTGCCTACTCGGCCCTGCGCGACGCAACCTTTGCCTTCCTTAAACAGGTCCGGAAGGATTCCTTTATAGACGACCGGAATACGCTGGGCCGTGTCAGTGATTGAGAAGCGGGCTGTTAGTCCATCGTTGTCACGCTTGAAGGTACCCTGTTCCACGAGGCCGCCCACGCGAAATGTTCGTCCCACCGGCGCCTGTTTTGCGACAACCTGCGACGGACTGAAGAAGAAGACAAGGTTCTCCTGAAAAGCATTCAGCACCAGGGCGGCGGCGATGGCCAGACCGGCCACGCCCGCCGCGATAAAGGCAATTCGTTTATGACGTCGTTTCATTTTATTAGTTCGAATCGGAGGACGAAACGTTTTCATTTCGCCGGACCAGGGATTTGCGGCGAAGCAGAAGCCATACCTCGCCGCCCATAACGATCAGGGCCACCAGATAAGAGCCCCAAACGTAGAAGGCGTAGCCGCCCATGGAAAAGAATTCCGACCAGTTCATATTAATCAACCAGGTCCTATCCCGCTACCGCGGCAACGTTATGCTCCCTTTCCCTGATGATACAACGGAGGCGCATCAATATTACGGCAATCGAGTACAACCAGCACGCCGCCAGTATGATTAGCATCGCCGCAACCATGGAGCCCCGAATCGAGGGCTTGCCGAGCAATCTAATGGTCGCGCCCTGGTGCAGTGTGTTCCACCACTGAACTGAAAAGTAGATGATGGGAACGTTGATGACGCCCACGACTGCCAGAAGGGCCCCAGCTCGGTCGGCGCGGCGCGTGTCATCAATCGCCGCCTGCAGTGAAATGAACCCGACATAGAGAAACAGCAGAATCAGCGTTGAGGTCAAGCGCGCATCCCAAACCCACCAGGTACCCCACGTGGGTTTGCCCCACAACGATCCCGTCACCAGCGAAATAAATGTAAAGATCGCTCCCGTAACGGCGATCGATGACGCCATCATCGAGGACAAGCGCGCATTAAAGGCCCAGCCAATCCCGGCATAGAAAGCCAGCAGGACGTACAGAAACATTCCCATCCAGGCAGCGGGCACGTGAATGAACATTATGCGGTAGGCGTCGCCCTGCTGGGCATCAACCGGCGCAATGAAGAAACCGACGTAGAGCCCTACCAGAAAAAGTATCGCCGCTGGAACTGCGAACCAGGGAATAAGTTTCCCCGCCAGCGGGTAGAAGGCGGCGGGGGATGCATATTTGTACCAGTTTATCTTTCGACTAGACATAGAAACCAAGTTTCCTTGTTCGGCGCGGCTTCGGATTAATACTGTTCATAGCTAACCGCGAATTCGATCGAGACGTATGTTCCGCCAAGTTCCGAGCGAATCGTAACGACTGTATTTGGCCAACCACGAGAGGCAAGAAGCTCCCGAATTAAGAGCCGAGCTGCACGTATTTTGACAGGATCATAAACTGAATCTTTCACCAGACTGATATTCCTTTCACGAAGCGCCGCAATTACTTCCGATTCTTCAATTCCCCTAAGTCCGCGAAACTTGACCTCGAGTAGAAGGGGCAGTTCAGCGACTTCAAAGACAACTACAACGCCTCCGCGAACTCCTGTCTCGCTTGTCACACGGAGCTGTGTCTTATCGAAGACGCCTAGCCTGACAAGTTCTTGCAAATCACGGCTGCTTTGCCAGGCACTGAATGGCTCACCGGGTCGGGTCTTAACATGAGAGAGGATGTCCTTCGCACTGAGACGACGATTCCCTACCACTTCCACAGCCTCGACAATGCGCGAGCGCTGAGCCCGAACACTCTGCGATCCGGGTACGACCGTGCCAGGCGCAACCAGAATTGATAATCCAGCCAACCACTTAAGGTAAGGTCTCATAACCATCGCAGTATCATTCCAAAGATATGCGCAAAGCGGCGGCGGTTGCCCAGGGGGTAAAAACCAATGACAAGACCAGTAGGGCCCCCAGCAGGTAAACATTCGGCAGCGCGCTTACGCCGATAATACTGGCATCAACCGCGCCCGCTCCAAAGATCAACACCGGAATGTATAGCGGCAGAATAAGGAGCGCTATTAGCACGCCTCCTCCGCGTAATCCAATGGTCAATGCCGCACCAATGGCTCCGATCAGGCTCAAAACCGGAGTGCCAATCAGCAGCGAAAGGAAAAGTACCAGTAACGTGTTCGGCTCCAGGCCAAACTGCACGCCCAGTAGCGGGGCCATCAATACCAGTGGTAATTCCGAAACCAGCCATTGGGCCAACACCTTCCCCATGACTACCAGATAAAGAGGCTGCGGGGTTAAGAGCAACTGCTCCAGCGTTCCGTCATGGTAGTCATTCTCAAAAACCCTACCCAACGAAAGCATCGAAGCCAGTAGCGCTGCCACCCAAACGACACCCGGGGCAATCGATCGCAGTAAGTTCATCTCAGGCCCGATCCCCAGCGGGAACAGACTCACCACAATCACAAAGAAGAAGAGCGTCGATAAGACGTCGGCGCGCCGGCGCCACGCCAGTGTCAGATCGCGCGCCACGATCCAACGAAACATCGCCAAAGTCGACGGACCGCTCACGCCGGCGACCCCAGCGGTTCGGCGCCGGGGCCCGCGGGTACAATCTCGAGCCGCTGAATCGTGCCCGTGCTTAGATTCAGATCCTGGTGGGTAGCGACGATCGCCATTCCACCCCGCTTTAGGTGCTCCTCAAGCAGATCCTTCATTAAGACAACTGCGGCGGCATCCAGCGAGGTCAGCACTTCGTCAAGCAGCCAGAGAGTTGCTTTGCAACTCAAGAGCCGGGCCAATGCCGATCGTCTTCGTTGTCCTTCGGACAGCAGTCTCGCAGCCAGATTTTCACGACCGCCAAGACCCATTTTTTCCAGGATCCGTCGGGCCTCTGCGCGGCTAATTTCATTTCCCGCCAGTGCACTCGAGATGCGCAGGTTCTCCAGCGACGTCAGCTCTTCCTTAACTCCATTGCGGTGGCCGATGTAGGTGAGGGCCGAGAAATATTCCTCACCGAGAGCGCGAATGTTCGCACCTTGCCAGCGAATCTCCCCCTCCTCCGCGGTGAGCAATCCGCAGAGCATTCGCAGCAAACTTGTCTTGCCACTGCCGTTGGGCCCGGTAACTTGCAGGAAGGTACCGGGCGATACCGAGAAGTTCATGCTGCTAAAGAGGCGGCGATCTCCCCGCACGCACGCTAGATTCACGACTTCCAACATGGCTCGCTAAAGCTACTCGAAACAGATATGCGATTAAGAAAAGATTTCGATTGGAGTGGCTATGATAGCTGACATCTGCCGAGCTTGTCATGGTGAAGAAGGGCTTTGCACAAAAACCCTTATTTCGTGTTTCTTCGTGTAGCTTATTGTGATTTCGTGGATCGTAGGGCGGCGAATCCTGAGCACACGATCCACGGAATTACACGAAATCGAAGCAACACGAACCAATGTGATCTTAGACGTTCACGTCCGCTTCGAACCAGTCGGCAATTTTTTGTGCAAAGCCGTGAAGAAGCTTAGGCGACCTTGCAAAAACAGTCGGCGCCGATGCTGCAAAAACTATTAAGAAGCCTGATCGAGTCGCTTCCGTCAGCGCTAATTTGCTTTCGGCCTCGACACTATCGGGCCTTTGGCCGCTAACCACATTCGCCAACCGCCCTTCAACACTCGCACGCGCTTGAACCCGGCGTGGGCAAGAATTCGCGCGGCGTCAACTGCCGACTCGTCGCTGGGGCAGGCGCAGTAAGTTACGACTTCGCCATCGCGCGGGACGCGCTTCAGCGGGGGAAAGGCGAGCCTGCTTTTGAGTCTCCGCAGTTTTACATGGATGGAGCCCTTAATCGTATTGTCGCTGTCAGCGAAACTGCTGGTTCCACGGACATCTATTATTGTTACCGGTTCGTTTCTGGCCAGTTTTGCTTTCAACTCCTCAGTGCTGATGAATTCCGCCGCTGGAATGGCGGCGAGGGTACTCTGAGCCTGAAGAAGACCAAGAGACTGGCGAGGGTTCATACCAGCTCCCGCGCTAACTTGAGCCATGCTTATCACGACAAGCACGAACAAGAACGAGGCCCACTTTTTGCAATTCATTCGTTACCTCATCTGACGTAATGGAGACGTTGCGCGCAACTATAGCTTGCCTTATTGAATCCTGGGACCAGGGTGGACCAGTCGTCTCTCCGGCTCGCCCTTAAAAGTCTTAGGGTCATACCACGAGTAAGCGGACTCATCGTAGTAGAGATATCCTGGTTTTCCCCGCAATACCTCGGCTATTAAATCGCCTTTCAATCGAGGCAGCTTCCTGCCCTGGTTGGCGCCGACAAACTCATTTTTTGCGCGTCCCTCCATACCTGAGCCCACGGCGTTCTTTAGCAGATATGTTTGCGTTGCCTGCGGATCGCGCCAGTCATTGGGGCCGTACCCGTGAATTATTGCCAGTAGCGTTTCGTTATCGGCCACGCTAAGCGGCGGCGTTCCCGGTTGAGGAGTGACGAACGGGTCCCGCAGAATCCACGGGGGAGCTTCCTCGTTCATACGGGACAGTTTCCCAGGAGCCGGCTTCAGAACTACGGCGATGTCCTGCGAAAGGTCGCCGTTGAAGTCTCCGGCGATGAAGTTTGGATTACTGCTGGTATCGATAACGGCGGCGTCCTTAAATATCCGGTTCACAACTTCCCGGACTTCAGTGTTCTGCGGGGGAAGCTTTGCAATTTGTGGCGGCTGCGATGCTGCTACCGGTTGTGACCGCGGAGCCGGCGCCTCTACCTTCGGGTTCTGAGAATTCGCGCCGCCGCAAGCGCATGACCAAAGGGCCACAAGTAGGATCAAGCCAGGTATCCTTACCGCCGCCAGTTTGCGGGATTGAGCAGAAGTCTGTGTCATCGAAAACCTCCAGTGAAAGTCAAAACCTGAAGGACCAAATTAAGGACGGGTCAAATTTGTGAGTGATAGTAACAACGAAATAGTAGTGCGGACACCCCCGGGTAAGACCATGCGAAGTTTTCTATCAGTACCACACGCTTGCCGGAGCAGGCAGATGCCGCTGCGGGAGAAGAAGCTCGCCGGGCAATGAAGTCCGGCGAGCTTCCAGGTTAAGCTTCGTCAGGTTGCGCCGGACTATAGCGACAGGACGAAGAAGATAAGATCCGACCTCTGCTGGGCCGTCAAAGAATTAAACGCGTTCCGGGCCGCTGTGGCCTGGCCGGCGTGACGCTGAATTGAGTCAGAGATAGTGATATCCAGGCCGTCATGCATCAGTCTATTGCGGGCCCGGATGCCCCAGAGAGGCGCGGTTCGCATTTGATTCGCTGTGGCCTGACCGCCGTTTTGCACTATGCCATCGCCAGTGCCTACATCATGCAGCGCAAAGTCGCTGAAGGGATGGATGATTTTGTTGCCCAGAGCTGTCGGCACCGTGAACGCTCCACCGTTGATCAATGTCCCCGCAGGGGCAGTGGTGAAGTTTCGCGTGTGGCAAACTGCGCAACCGACTTGAGTGAACAGCGGGTCGCCCCTGACCGCAGCAGCGGGGATGGGGTTTTGGCGGCCGGGAGCTCGCGTTGCTGCCATAAAGTCGGCAAACGCAAGCACGTCGTCGCCATCATCTTCTGGATCGGCTACAGGGTCGAATGGAGATGGGAAAGTCACGTTGATAACACCCTCAGCCGTGCTGGCCGGGTTCTCTGAAGTTCCCGCAGCCGGGTTAGAAGAACTCCTTCCCCCGAATCCGTCGAACTTGTTGGTTATGCCCATTTCGTTCAAATAGGCATCGCCCGAGAACGAAAGCAGGCTGGCCTGCTGCGCTTTCCAGCCAAAGCGGCCGATGCGCAAGGTGTTGTTGGCTTCAGTGACTGGTACCGACACCAGCGTGCCTCGCTGGCCGAAGGGTTGTGCGGCCACGTTGTTTTGGAGAGATGTGTTCGAGAGGCATTCCACGAAACCGTCACCCAGCGTACTGAGGACGAGTCGGAAACTCTTCACCGTCTCGCCGGTGTTTATGTGCTCGACGATATCTGAGTCAGTTCCGCGAGCGTGGATTAGCTGGCCGCCGGCAGCATCAACGAAGGTCGATCCGGACAAATGCCCGGCCCTGAACTCCATTTGTTGGCCAAACGCGCCGGTATCAACAGATTGATGACAGGTGACGCACCCTACATCGTTATAGGTTGGTCCAAGGCCGTCATCGACGGTTTCCTCTTCCTCGAAGATGAAGAGGTTATGTTCGAACCTGCCATTGCCTCGGGCCGTGGGGGCGACGGGCTGGTTGTTCGGATCGCAATCATCGGGTGGTAGACCCCTGACGCCGAAATTGTTGAATAGATCGTCGGTCTTGGCGTCCATGTCAGTAGTGAGGGCTTGAACTGCGGATTGACCTTCGACGGACCTCGACATCCACATTGGGAATGCGAGCGCCGCCGCAAAAAGCAGAAAAACCAAAATCCTTGCGGACTTCTTCATGGGTGGACCTCCTGGAGTTTTGAAGGAAAAGTCGTGCAGTGTCAGACGGATCCCTCGCCTCGAGGCAAGGAGCGCTGAACTGCAACCCCTGGAACCCTGGTTAACCTTGTGGGTGAAGACTGGCCGCCAGAGCTATGTCGTGGTGCCTGACGACGCGGCCAGAACGGAATAGGGGAGACACCTGCCGATTAAACAGCAGTACTCTCGATGGTGAAGCTGGCCGAACCTGCGAGGTCGTGGTGTCTGACGACGCGGCCAGAACAGAAACGGGGAGACACCGCTCGAAAACAGCAATTCAAGAGACCAATTCAGAATTCAATTTAGAACGGGGTAAGAAGTTAAATCCTTGGTAAGGTGGGCGCACTCTATACCGAATCAATTCCGTAGTCAACCAGAATTTTGCATAATTCTTATAAAATATTTTGGGCGGCATAGGTGGTATCGGGGACGTCGATTTTCGGTCAATTCGCTCCCGGGTTTCCGCGCCGTTACGGTAAGATTTTAACCAGAAAAGCGCCTATGAAAATGGCTCCTGTGAGGAGGGGACCTCCAAGAGCTTACCCGAAGGTCTTTACGCAAAAACGAGAGAGGTGTTTGTCGTGTCCTGAGCCTGCCCCAGAGCTTTTGTAACCCCAGCGGGTTACCCTCCGTCGTATGTGGTTGCCGAACCAATGTTTTTCAGCTAAAAGACTTACGCAATTGTAATGTATTGGTCCGCACGCGATCTGTATCACCCTTTTATCATGACCTCGATGCGCAACTTTAATAAACGCGACGCCCGCGTGAATGAACTCTATGAACAACTCGTGGAAATCGAGCAGCGACTGATTCCTACTGGTCTGCACATCTTTGGCCGCGCGGCCGAACTAAGAGAAAAAGCGGATCTGCTGCGCATGGTCGCCTCCTTTGACCGGCCGGAACAGGGTGTACGGGCTTTGCCGGCGTTGGTGGCCGAGGCCCTTCGTATCGATGATTATCACGGGCTGCAGCAAGACCGCTCTACAAGCGAGGCGAGGGAACTGGTTGACGGGATTGTCGTAGAGGCCGTGCGTGTGTTTTGCGAAAGCGGTGCTGACGCGGCGGGCAAATGGCTAAATTCGAGAACGGGGATGGCCTGCGAACAATCGAGTCCCACGCTTTCGCTGCTGGCCAACGTTTCCGAACAACTTGATTCCAATCACGAGATGGAGTCACTGATGCGAGCGCTCCGCGGCGAGTATATTGAGCCCGGGCCCGGCGCAGACGTTGTTCAGAACCCCCTCGTGCTTCCTACCGGCCGCAATACTCATGCGGTTAATCCTTACTCGGTTCCCTCACACATCGCATTCGAACGAGCGAAAGATACGGCTGACGCTTTGCTGCGCCGTCATTTTGATGAACACGGCCGCTATCCGCGGGCGTTGGCACTCGTACTTTGGGGGTTGGACAATATTAAGACGCAGGGGGAAGGGGTCGCCCAGGCTCTCTGGTTGCTCGGGGTTCGTCCTGTTCGTGACTCGCTTAATCGCGCTACGGAAATTGAAGTCATCCCTTTGGCGGAATTGGCCCGTCCGCGCATCGACGTCGTGATGACCGTGTCGGGTATCTTCCGAGATCTGTTTACTCCGACCATGGGGTTACTCGATAAGGCGGTCCGCCGCGTCGCTATCCTCGATGAACCAGCAGACATGAATTACGTGCGGCGTAACGTCATGGAAAAGATCGACGCAGAGAGTGCGCCGTTTGATGACGCGGTCACTCGTGTCTTTTCCAATGCTCCGGGTAACTACGGCACCAATGTGAACTTCATGGTGATGCAGTCTGAGTGGGAAAACGACGCGACCCTGGGCGATTTGTTCGTCACGCGCAAATGCTTTGCTTACACGCGTGATTCGCAGGGGCGAAATGTGGAAGGGCGCGAGGCGCGACATCTAATGGATGATGCGCTGTCACGCGTCGAAGCCACCTACCAGAACATCGATTCATTCGAGGTCGGCATTACCGACGTGGATCATTATTTCGAATATCTCGGTGGCATTTCGAAAGCAGTTGAGACCCGCGCTCAAGCCCGGCCGGCGATCTACCTGTCCGACTCGCTTTCATCCCAGACCAGAATCCGATCTTTGGAAGAAACTGTTCGCCTCGAGACGCGCGCCAAGACACTCAATCCAAAATGGTACGAAGGCATGCTGAAACACGGCTTCCGTGGGGTAGCGGAGATTGAGAATCATGTGGCAAATACCTTCGGCTGGAGTGCCACCGCGGATGCTGTCGACCCCTGGATTTATACCGAGATAAGCAAAACGTTTTTGCTCGATGAACTAATGCTCCAGAGACTGATGGAATTGAATCCCTACTCGGTGAGTTCACTGACGAAGCGGCTAATCGAAGCCCATGAACGTGGCTACTGGAACCCCGATGAGGAGATACTGGAAAGATTGCGCGACTTAGTTGCGAGTTCGAATGCAGGATCGACGACCAATGACCTACCATAAACCAATGCAAGGATTTTGGTGAGGCCTGTTTCGTGTCGTTTGGTGGTGTTTCGTGTCATTTCGTGGATCGTTCCCTTATTGTGAAAGGGCGAATCGGATGAAATGACATGCCGGAACTGTTTCTCGCAGACGAGGTCTATGAGGTTATCGGTGCTGCAATGGAGGTGTTCTACCAACTCGGCCGCGGCTTCCAGGAGCAGTTTATCAGGAAGCTATGGAGATAGAGCTCAGCCGGCGCAGCATTCCATTCGAACATCAATACCTCCTTAACATCAGCTATAAAGGCCAAGTCCTCAATAAGAGATATGTTGCGGATCTAATTTGTTACGATCAAATCATCGCAGAGTTGAAAGTCCTTGAACGCCTTAGCGGTCGAGAAGAGGCGCAGCTCATTAACTACATGAAAGCCACTCAGAAGCATGTGGGACTCTTAATTAACTTCGGTAGTTCTCCAAAACTAGAGTGGCGGCGCTACGTGATATGAATCCAGTTAGTCTTTTCATGAGACGCTCTCGGTGGACAAACGTAAACAAACGATCCACGAAATAACACGAAACGGCACGAAATAACACTAATCAAAGCCCGGTTGTTAGCTGATATCGTTCAAACGTAATGAAGGTAACCGTTCTCTATGTTGGATCCAGCCTGCTGGCGCCGCTGCGACAAGCTGAGCGGGAGATTAAGCGGCGGCACGGGCTTGATCTGCGCGTAGCAACGCATAATTTTGGCGCGACATTCCCAGACGATGAATGGCTAACGATCGAGAGCGACTTGCGTGAAAGCGAGCTTGTGTTCGTCATTCACGTAATGGATGGTGAAAACGCCGCGCGTCTCATGCCACTTCTTGATAGAAATGAAGCTCGCGCAGTTATCGTCTTCAACTGCATGCCGGAACTGATGCGGCGCACGCGGATGGGGAAGTTGGACCTTGCCGGCCTTTTGAGAAACTTCTCGAAGAACGGCGGTGGCACAAAAGGTGAGAACGGGAACGCTGTAAGTGAAAAAGGGCGGACAAGTTCAGCCCTGAGGTTACTTGGTTCGGCTGGATCGTGGATGGGTAATCAGGCGAAGACGTATCGCGCTAAAAATGGTTCGAAAAATGGCTCGAAGAACGGGCATGGACAGTATCTCAAACTTGTAGATCGATTGCCCGCGCTTCTGCGTTTCGTTCCCAGCGCAGGCAAGCTGCGCGACGTTAAGAATTATCTGCATCTCTTCTGCTACTTTCTGCAGCCTACACCTCAAAACATCCGCATGATGCTTCTGTTCGCCCTGAAGCATTACGGGTCGGATCCAGGGTTGAAGGCAATGGAGATTGCACCGCCCGAGACCATGCCCTCCGTGGCCATCTATCACCCGGACGCGGCCGCGCTTTTCGAATCGTTTGACGATTACCAGAAGTGGTACGCGGGACGGTCTTCTGGAAAGCGGCCACGCCGGGGGAATTCGAACCAGGAAGGGGGCGGCCACGGAGTGCCGCCCCTACAACCGGAGTCGACGATTGGGTTGCTGTTGATGCGGCCGCAGATTGTCAGCAATACACGAAAGCACTATGACGGCCTGATACGGGCGATTGAAGCCGAAGGCTTGAGCGTGATTCCGGCGATTTCGACGCTGATGGACAATCGTGAAGCTTGCGGAGAATTCTTCGTCGCAGAACGCCCGGCTAAAGTTCGTTCAACTAGCAAACGCGCTGACAGCACGCCAGCCACTGAAAACAAACTTGAGTCACGCGTCAGCCAGATCGTGTCACTAACCGGATTCAGCTTCGTGGGCGGACCGGCCATGAACGATAGCGCTGCGGCAGCAGAGTTTTTGGGCAAACTCAATGTCCCCTTCCGCTCTGCGGTTAGTCTCGATATTCAGACCATCGAATCCTGGCGAGCTTCCGCAACTGGCCTGAATCCGGTTCAGGCGGGGATGCAGATTGCGATTCCTGAAATCGATGGCGCGACTGAGCCTTTCGTCTACGGCGGCATGCCGGCGGATTCGTTTGAACCCGTGCCGTTACAAGATCGCTGCCTGAGATTTGCGCGGCGGCTGAGAAACTGGAACCAGCTAAAGACAGCGCCGCAAGCTGATCTAAAACTGGCGCTGATTCTTTACTGCTTCCCGCCTAACAAGGGAAACATAGGAACGGCGGCTGACCTGGACGTCTTTGAGAGCGTTTACGAAACGCTCCTGGCCTTGCGCGATGAGGGTTATGCAGTCGAAGTGCCGGAAAGCGCCTCCGCGCTGCGCGCCCTAATGCTTTCAACGGAAGCGGAGGAGTTGGGCGCTACCGCCAACGTGGCTTATCGGATGAGCTCAGATGAGTATCGGCGGCTGTGTCCCTACGCGGCTGAGATTGAAAGCGAATGGGGACCCGCTCCTGGACGGATCAATTCCTTCGGCGACGATCTGTTGATTCAGGGGGTAACGCTCGGCAATGTCTTCGTCGGCCTGCAGCCTACCTTTGGGTATGAAGGCGACCCCATGCGCCTGCTGATGGCGCAAAGCGGCGCGCCGCATCATGGCTTTATGGCCTTCTACACCTATTTGCAAAAAGTCTTTCAGGCCGATGCCGTAGTTCATGTGGGCACTCACGGCGCCATGGAGTTCATGCCGGGCAAGCAGGTGGGTATGTCGGGTGAATGCTGGCCGGACCGGCTTATCGGTGAGTTACCCAACATTTACATCTACAGTGTGAACAACCCGTCCGAAGGCACCATTGCGAAGCGGCGATCCTACGCGGAACTCATCTCGTATTTAACCCCGCCGATTGAAAACGCAGGGCTATATAAAGATCTGATCTCACTCAAGGATCTGATAATGGCTTACCGGCAAGCGGCCGACGACCAGGAGCGGACCAGACTATTCGGATCGATTGAAGAATGCAGCAGGGGATTGAATTTCAGGTTTGCAGGAGCAGTGGCCGGGCCTCTTCCTGACACCGGCTCCCCTAAGGATTTGGTTTACCTGAACCTGTAAAAACGGCGGCCAAAGAACAACTCACCTGCCTGAGCTTGCAGTTTCATGAGCGGGCTGGCCCGCGCCTTTTGCCGATACTCTTTGTCTGAAGGCGTCAGAATCAACCCGGTGCTTGAACGCTTGAACGCCGTCCATAGTTATGACCGGAATATCGTTCTTGTATAGATCCAGCAACACGGGCCCCATTTCAATATTCACCTCGGTTAGCGTGTAGCTTTCCGCGCAACCGGCCGCTGCAATCGCCTGCCTGGCTTCATCACATAAATGACAACCCGGTCGCGTATAAAGGATCACCTGAACCTTTCCCATTGTTTTCCGCTCCTCTCGAGCCCACAGATCTTAGGCCTGTGACTCCAGGGGGGATCTTAGCTCCCCGTTATTGCCCCAATGTTGCAACCAGCTACTAAAACAAATGTTCTTGCCAGCATATCGTAAAATCGGGTATAAATGCTGCAACCGCGCTATTTTTATTATTCATTTTGGTGCGGGAGCTCTAAAAGACAGTGAGAGAGTTCGCGAAATCGCAGAGAGTAATCCCTGTGTGGCGGGGAATTGTATATCTGATACGCCCCCCTCATACAGACCGGTAACGATCTGCGTTTAGCTCGCAAGTTTCAAAGGTGGAGGTTTGCCGAGTGGATAGCGATCCAAACGAAACTTTACCCGCTGGGACAGCTGCGGATGCTCCCCCAGCGAAGGAAGTTCCGTCGGCTACTCCGCCCGCTGCCCGCGTAGCTCCGGGTGCCGCCCAGGCGGGTTCGACGCCTACGGGGTCAGTTGCAAAAGCTCCTCCCAAACCAGTTGCGGCCCGGCCTCCCGCCGGCGGACCACTGGTTGAAAGCACACCCGATCCCCCGGTCAACAAAGTACGGCGGCGCATCGTCTGGGCTAGTGTTACCGGATTCCTGATTACCTCGTTTTTGATGTTTCTGCGGTTCTTTCTGCCGCGAACTATTTCCGAACCTGCAAGCATATTCAAGATTGGTTTTCCCTCTGACTATGCGCTCGGGGTGGATACGAAGTGGCAGCAGCTATATCGCATCTGGGTGGATAAGACTTCGGATCGGTTGTTTGTCGTTTTCGCGGTTTGCACGCATCTGGGTTGTACGCCGGACTGGAAAGCCAGCGAGAACAAGTTCAAGTGCCCCTGTCACGGGAGCGGGTACGATAGCGAGGCCATCAATTTCGAAGGGCCGGCGCCGCGGCCGATGGATCGCGCGCACGTCGAACTCGACGCTGAGGGGCAAATCGTCGTTGATGTCAGCCGGCTGTACAAATGGCCGAAGGGTGAAAAGAACCAGTTCAACGATCCGGGGGCGTACATCCCCCTGTAGGAATTTCGGATTTCGGATTGCGGATAGCGGATTTGAGAGTTGAAATTCAGGATTTGAGATTGGGCGGGTAATGCTTTTCCAATCGAAAATTGGCAATCGGCAATCGGCAATGTAATCATGGAACCAGAGCGTCCCGATCAAAAAGAGACCAGGCAGATCGCCGCGGGTGAGACCGGCAAGGCAGGATTGACCCAGCGAATTCGCGAGACTGGCACGGTCCTCAAAGACCGAGCGGTCGAGGAGTCAAAGGCCTACAAGGACCCGCAGCAGACTCAGTTGTGGAAATCCATGTTTCGGGTTTCGCACGACAGGTCGGACCCGCGCAATCGCTCGCTGGCTATTCTCTCGAACGTCTTTCTTCATCTGCATCCAGCGAAAATTAACCGGGATGCCGTGCGGTACAGGTTTACCTGGGGTATGGGTGGGATAACGTTCTACCTGTTCATTGTGCTCACGTTTACCGGCGTGCTGCTGATGTTTTATTACCATCCCTCCAAGATTCTGGCCTTTCGCGACATCCTCTACCTCGAGCACGACGTTCCCTTCGGCAAGCTGTTGCGTAACATGCATCGCTGGGCAGCTCACTTGATGGTAATTACCACCTGGCTCCACATGTTCCGTGTAGTGCTGACCGGCTCTTACAAA
>JBDTOI010000057.1:0-22480 GCA_039933315.1 Pyrinomonadaceae bacterium | reverse complement strand
CCGCCGTTTGATCAGAAGTCAGAGATCAGAAGTCAGAGATCAGAGGTCAGAGATCGGACCGTCGGACATCGAAGTCGGAGGCCAGAGATGAGAAGTGGGAAGTCCGCGGTTGGTCCCGGCTTCTAAGGACTTTTGACGGTCCAATCTCTGACCTCCGACCTCTGACCTCCGACCTCTGACCTCCGACCTGTTGACCACCTAACTGCAAGTCTCCTACACTCGTGCACACAGTGAACACTTACGAAGAATCCCTGCCTCCACCGGAAAAGTTTCAGACAGAGTTTTATTCCGCTCAAGCGAATGCCGTGGGTCCGCCTCCGCGGTACTTGTTCAGTCCTGACAATCCGCCCTGGGGTCTGGGGCAGGCCTTTCTCACATGGTTTCTGAGCGTCGCGCTGCTCCTGTTTCTCCCGCTGGTGTTTGGCCTGCCTTACATCATGTATTACTACCAGGGCGTGGTTACCAGGGAAATCCTGATGGCGGACAAGACATTTATTTTCGTCAATGTCTTCCTGAATATTCCGGTCCATATCCTGACTTTTCTCATGGCCTGGGCTGTCATTACGCAGCTTGGTAAATTCCAGTTTAAGGAGATGGTAGGTTGGAGTTGGTCACCCAAAATCGGGTTCTGGAGGAGTGCGGGCCTGGCAGTTTTATTGTTCGGTGCGGCGCTGGTGCTGGTGGTCCTTTTCGGCGGACCGGAGACAGAGGTTGAAAGAATTATCCAGAGCTCGCGCGCGACGGCGTTTATGCTCGCTTTCCTGGCTGTGGCCACCGCGCCTCTGGTCGAAGAAACAGTCTATCGCGGAGTGATGTACCCGGCTTTCAAGCGATCGATTGGTACGGCGGGAGCAATCATCGTGGTCTCCAGTCTTTTTGCAGTCGGACACGTCTATCAATATTGGCCAAACTTCGGCGTCATATCGGCCATCGTTTTGCTTAGCATTGCACTCACTGTGGTGCGCGCGGTCACCGGCCGGCTCCTCCCGTGCTTCATCATCCATCTCGTTTTCAACGGCATACAAGCGGTCGAGATTGTCCTCGCTCCTTACGTTCCTACTCTCGATCCCAGCGCGGAAAACAAAGCCGCCGCCATCATCTTCTTCCTGCGCCAGGTTCAGTTGTTGGTCTAGCCCATGAATTACGAAGTCGTAGTGGTCGGGGGTGGCATCGGCGGACTAACTGTGGCCGCCCTGCTGGCAGCTCGTGGCGTCAGTGTGTGCCTGTTCGAAAGGCAGGACACAACTGGAGGGTGCGCCGCCAACGTTGATGCCCGAGGCTACTCCTTTGAAGGCGGGGCCGGTCTTTACTCGTCGTGGGGACCCGGGGAACTTCACGAGAGAGTTTTTGCCGAATTAGGCGTCCTTCCTCCCGAGGTCAGGATTTGCGAGCCCTCCTACGTTGTACGACTTCAAGACCGGACCGATGTTCCGATCTCCGCTAACGACGAAGAGTTTGAGGAGATGTTGGCGGCGACCTTTCCTGAGTGCGCCCTTCAGGCGGCAGCCTTCTATCTCCGGCTCTCCGCCGCAGATGCCGCAGTCAGAAGCGCCGCTGACCGTTGGCCGGACCTCTCAAAGATCTCCAGCTTTGGCCGGCTGCGTGTCCTCGGCGATGCGCGGCTGCGCAACCTGTTTAGTTTCAAAAGTGACCTGCTGGCCACCCACCTGCAAGAAACATCTTCACGGTTCCGGCAGTTCGTTGACGCTCAATTACAAATGCTGGGGCAATGTTCAAGTAGCGACTGTCCGTTTTTGTATGGAGCCGTCGGGTTGATGTTGCCGCGCCGGGGTATGTACAGCATACGCGGCGGAGGTTCGGCGCTGGCTCAATCTCTGACGGACTCGATTAAGCGCAGCGGCGGCACAGTTCGAATCAATAGCCCAGTCTTGCGGCTGGCGTACGGCACTGATGGTCGGCCCGCGGGCGTCGATCTTCTCAGCGGCGAAACCGTCGAGGCCGGCCGAGCCATCGTCAGTGACCTCACTATCTGGGACACATACGGAAAACTGTTGGGCCGAGACCGCACCCCCTCCCACCTCAGCGAACAATTAAAGTCAACGCAGAGCCTGGGAGCGTATCTGCTTTACCTGGGGATGGACCAGGCTGCCGCCGATCGCCTGCCGGCAAACCATGTACTGGCCGTGCCTGACGCCGCAAAGGGAAACGCTGATGAGATCTCTTCGTCTCCTTTCATGTTTGCCGCCACGCCGTCATGGGACCCCCGCGGGCCCGCAGGACAACGAGCCGTCACCGTCTGGACACAGACCGATACTGAACAGTGGTTCACCTTTCACCGGGACGCTACAGAAATTGAGGCGCAGGATCAAAGGACACTTGAGGCTTGGTGGCAGCGAATTCACGCCGCCCTGCCGGAACTGGGGAGTGACGTTGAGGTAATCGAGACGGAGACTCCGCAAACATTCTACGAGCGCACTCGCCGGCGTCTCGGTATGGTCGGCGGGGTCGCGCAGCTGATGTCATCGTTTGGCCCCAAACCCTTCAACCCTTTCGCCCATAGGACTCCGATTCCCAGGCTCTTCATGGTCGGTGACACAAGCTTTCCGGGACAGGGAGTTGCCGCTGTGACTCATTCAGCTCTGACTCTGGCAGATGAGCTGACCAAATAGACGTTCCCGCCCGGTCTGCGCCGAAAATCCCTCCGAAAAGAGAAAGCTTGACCACGGACAATTGTCTAGTGTATAGAGTCCCTAGACATTCTGGAGACGTTATGTACATTACCATTGATGAAGATGATGGGAGGCCGGTTTACCGGCAGGTGGCAGATGAAATAAAGGCCTTGATTGCGAGCCGGGAATTGCGGGATGGGGCCGCTTTACCACCCGTGCGGCAGGTGGCTGCCGACTTGGGAGTGAATCTCAACACTATTGCCGCAGCCTACCGGGCACTGCAAAAGGAAGGGTTACTCCTGGTCAGGCATGGGGCCGGCGCGGTGGTCACGTCGGCAGGTAGGGCTCCCAGGAAAGATTCCGACATCCGCAAGCCGCTCCGATCTGCCCTTGCGCACATGGTTCTTTCCGGCCTATCACGCGCCGAGATCCTGGCCGCAGTTGATGAGGAAATCAGACAGTTACACAAGAACCACGGGTAAGCCTTACGCCGGTAAATGGAACCTTGCTGATACGTTCCTATGGCCGGTTGGGATCGCTTGGCTCGATGTTCTTGCCGCGCGGACCGACCATGTCAGGGTCGCGCGTCATCGGCTGACGAGGCTCTACGCCTCCTCGCCCGGGGTTTGAGCCAGGCCCGGACCCGCCGGGTGTCCCAACCCCTGGGCCATTGCCTCCAGGGCCACTCCCACCAGGGTTGTTAGTGACGATTCCCGGACGCCGGTCATACCCGCTGTAACCGCCACAGTGGTAACAGCCGCCATATAGCAGGCTTGAGTAAGACCCTCCGTACGGAGAGCCCCAACCAAAATAGAACGGCAGAAACGTATAGCAACCCGCGCCGCGGTTGAAAACCCACACGCCGGAGGGGCGGGCGAACGGGTCACGGGTCCAGCGGTCATCGTACGAAGCCAGGAAGGTATTCAGGTCGCGCGCGGGCAGGCGCCGGTTGGCGCGGGCCAGGGTCTCAGCCCGATCCTTGCTCCAGGAGTCAAATCCGTCCATTTCTTTCTTGTTCAGCTTGGTCACCTCTGCCGGGCCGGCTCCCAAAACAATCTTCTGATTGCCCCGCACCGGGTTCTGCAGATCGTTATTGACGATGGCTTTACCTTTAAGGACCAGCAATTCAGTCCGGTCGGCGAAAACATTGACGCGATAGATACCTCGCTTGACGATGGCCAGGTGATGTTGCGGCGTGCTGATATCAATCTCGGTATTTACACCGTCGGTCCCAGTTGCCTCCAGGATCGCGCTCCCCTTAAGCAGGCTAACCTTCAGATGTTCCAGTGCGTTGTCAGTAAGGGCAAACCGGGATCCTTCAGCGACCCGCAGGTAAGAGCCCGGATTAAGCAGGACCTCCACTCGGCCCGTCGTGCCGGTGTCCACCATATCGCCCGACTTGAGATCGGATTGAGCAGTGAGTAGCTCAGGTTGCGACCGGTCAGCAGACTGCACCGTAACCCGCCCGATAACTGAATTAACCCCGCCGGCCTGGGCGGAAATGACAAATTTCTCTCGGTTCTGAGCGCGGGTGACTACGGCTGCGCAAAACAGACTTGCGAGGACGAGCGCACAGGCTGCCGCTTTCGAGAATCGACTCATGGACGTTTCCTTTCGGTTGAGAACTGGGTGCGCGGGAGACTGCGCGCATTATATAAGGGCCATGGTTGAAACAGCAAACGAAGTATGAAGGAGTCAACCACGCGCAAAACCACCATCCTGCCCGCTTGACGCTGATTTCAAACCATCCGTAGAATGAACTTAAAGTTGAGTAACGGCGTACAGCAAATAGAACGACGCACTTAAAGGAGTGAACTTTTATGAGTAGTCCATATGATTCGTATCATGAGCCCCCACCGTCCAGTGTGACGGACGACCTAATCCTGCATGAAGATGAGAACGGACCTTCCGACCGGGCGCGGACCGCGTCGTCGGTGCGGGAGATGGCATCGCGCATTCCCGAGTCACTGACGGCTATTGGCCGGGACATCAGCCGGACCATTGAACGCGCCATGTCAGCCAAGGATGATTATGTGGTCGCAGTCAAAGTTTCCTCCGACGCGCAGGAAAAGCTCGATCAACTAGTCCAGGCCGGCGTGTTTCGCAGCCGGGCTGAGGCGGCTGCCTTCCTGATTGATGAAGGGGTCAAGACGCAATCAGCTCTGTTTGAACGCGTTCAGCAGAAGCTCGGGGAAATAGAGAGACTGCGGGCCGAGTTGCGTGACATGATCATCGAACAGCCCAACTAAGACTGCGCCCGTTTATGCGGACGACTGGGTCGGGGCTGTTCTAAATCCTGATGTCCTCGCTTTGCTCCATTGAGGATGGCGCTTTCCCGGAGAGCGTCTCCCACAATGGAGCGTCTTTGTGCGGATAAGGACCATTCCGCTAACGGAAAAAAGCGTTGGACCAGGCTAGTCTTAAAAGCCGGTATCTGTTCTGATAGCACAGTAGCGCAGAAACAAATTCCTGAGGTCGGTACCCTTGTCGCAAAAACTAGAGATTCCCGGTATTTCTATTGAACAGTTTACGCTCGCGAATGGCTTGCGAGTGGTGCTGGCTGAAGATCACGCCGTGCCGGTAGTTTCAGTCGCCGTTTATTACGACGTTGGTTCCCGAAACGAAAAAACGGGACGTACAGGCTTTGCCCACTTATTCGAGCACATGATGTTTCAAGGCTCGGAGAACGTTCCCAAAGCGGCCCACTTCCAATACATATCGAACGCCGGCGGGACGATGAACGGCACTACCTCCAGCGAGCGCACGAACTACTACCAAACACTTCCTGCCAATCAACTGCCGCTGGCGCTCTGGCTGGAGAGCGACCGCATGCGATCGTTGAAGGTAACGCAGGAGAATCTCGATAATCAGCGCCAGGCAGTACAGGAAGAAAAACGTTTGCGCTATGACAATCAGCCGTACGTGAACGGTTTCCTGCGACTCTTCGAAATGAGTTTCAAGAACCCGGCCAATGCCCATTCAACCATCGGATCGATGGAGGATCTGGATGCAGCGACGGTGGAAGACGTAAGAGAGTTTTTCCGCGTTTACTACGCCCCGAACAATGCGGTCTTGACGATTGCCGGTGATTTCGATCAGGAACAAACCCGCACGCTGGTGTCACGATATTTTGCCTCCATTCCCAACCAGCCGAAACCTCCCGCCGTGGATGTTAGTGAGCCGCCGGAAGTAGCTGAGCGCCAGGATGTTTTTTACGACAAGCTGGCGCCGGTGCCGGCATTTGCTCTTGGTTGGAAAGTCCCACCGCGCCGCACCCCGCCGTTCTACGCTCTGATGCTGGCCAGCCATCTGTTGTTCGAAGGAGAAAGCTCGCGCCTCTATCAGAAACTGGTGAAGGGCGAGGAATCGGTGGTGCAGATTCAGGGCGGGATCGACGAACGCCGCGGTCCCTCAGGACTCTTCATCGTAGTGATTCCCAAACCTGGGAATGAACTGGCGACGATTCGCGAAACGATAATGCAGGAGCTTCATAAGCTGGCCACCGAGGGTCCCGGTGAAGATGAAATGGAGAAGCTGCACAACAACCTCCTGAATGACGGCGTGCGCAATCGCCAGTCTTCTCTCTACCGCGCACAGCAGCTCGCGGAGTTTGCGCTGTATGACGATCAGCCTGAGCTTTTCAATACCGAACTTAACAATTATTTGAAGGTCACCGGGGCTGAGATAAAGGAGGCCGTAGCAAAGTATCTCGATACTGACAACCGGGTACTGCTGGACATTGTGCCGGCGCCGGATGAGGCTCCCGCTGCTGCCACAACGCTCGAGCCTGGTGAACCGGAGCAACCGGGTTCTCCCGCACCGCAAATACCGGAACCTCCACCGGCGGAACCTGAGCTTTCCGTAAAACAACCGGCGACGGCAGCGTCGAAACTTGAACCACCTTTACCAGCCCAGAGTGACGGTTCGTAAGAGCAGGGCCCACTAACTTAGTTTATGAGTCAAATAATGACCGAAGAGGAAGCCTTTCGTCTGGCGGCGCCGCAGCCGCTGCCACCTCGCCCGTTAAATATTCCGGAATTCGTCGAGAGCAAGCTCGATAACGGCTTGCAGATCGTAATCGTTGAAGACAACCGCCTGCCGCTGGTTAGCTTCCGCCTCGCGTTTCGTACCGGTGATTCGGCTGACCCCTCAGACTTGCCCGGGCTGACGGACATGATGACTGCTCTGCTCAATGAGGGCACAGAGTCTCGCGCCAGCCTGCAGATTGCCGAAGAGGTTGAGCGATTGGGAGCGGTCTTGTCGGCGGGAGCCAATTCCGATTACACCACTATCGCCGCTTCCTCCCTTTCGCTGTACCAGGATCAAATCCTGGAGTTGCTGGCCGATATCGCTCTGCACCCGTCTTTTCCGGAGAACGAGATCGAGCTGACGCGCGAGAATGGGAAGCAGATGCTGATTCAGCAACGCGCGCAGGCTAATTTCCTTGCCGGCGAAAAAGTTGCGGGCGTCATCTACGGCCAGCATCCGTATGCCACTGTTTCCCCCACCCCGGCATCACTCGATGCGATGACGCGAAGTACGTTCGCGGATTTCCATCGCGCGAGTATTGTTCCCAATCAGGCGGTGATGATTGTCGTGGGCGACGTGGTCCGCGATACCGTTATCGATCGGATTAATCGCCTTTTTGGCCAGTGGCAACAGCGCCCCCCGGTGGCGGTTAACTTTCCGCCCGCACCCGTGCGCACTCGCCGCAGCGCGTACGTGGTTGACCGTCCGGGTTCAGCGCAATCCAACATTGTGATAGCCAACCTGGGGATCAATCGCACCAACCCGGACTTCTTTTCCATGCTGGTGCTCAACACGATTCTCGGATCCAACGCTTCGTCCCGGCTGTTCATGAACCTGCGCGAGGACAAAGGCTACACCTATGGCGCCTATTCGAGTCTCGATGCGCGGCGAGTGTTGGGATCATTTCGCGCCACCGCCGAAGTGCGTACGGCGGTGACCGGTGATTCCCTGAAGGAGTTTTTCTACGAGCTGGAAAGAATCAGAGACGAGGATGTGTCGGAGAAAGAAATCCTGAATGCGAAGTCATATCTAACCGGGGTCTTTCCTCTCCGCCTGGAAACCCAGGAAGGCCTGGTGGATCAACTTGTTCAGATCAAGATGATGGATCTGCCTCGCGACCACCTGCACATCTATCGGGACCGGGTGAATGCCGTTACAGTTGAGGACATTCGCCGGGTGGCCCAAAAGTACGTCACGCCGGACAAAGCTGCCGTCGTCGTGGTTGGTGACGCCGCCTCAGTTGTCGATCAAATAACTCCGTACACGTCGGAGATTGAAGTTTACGACACCGAGGGCCAGCCCAAACCAAACACTGTGACCGCATAACGCAGACTGTTAGTTTGCGCGTGACGTCTAATCAGCATTGGTTCGTGTTGCTTCGTGAGATTTCGTGTAATTTTGTGGATCGTGTGCTTGGATTCGACGCCACCCGATCCACGAAATCACACTAGACTAAATCAAAGAACACGGATAAGAGTTCTTGTCCAAAACCGCGTTCAACGCAAGACGCAGACCGTTAGTTTGCGTTACAGAAAATCAGCGCTCGTATCGCAGTACCATCCCGTCACCTCCGACAGCCCACCCCACTTTCTTGCCGACAAAGAGCGCGTAAAGGTGTTGCGTGGTCGGGGTAGCTTGCCGGATCCAGGTCCTGCCCCCATCTTCGGAACGCAGAATGACGCCCGCGCGGCCGACAATCCATCCCTGGTCTTCGCCGACGAATTGCACGCTGAGCAATCTGCTGCGGACGTTGGATTCAGTGGGAAACCAGTTATTGCCTCCATTGCTGGTCCTGAGAATCGTGCCCCGCTCGCCGACCGCCCAGCCGATTTTCTCGTTGCGAAAATCGACGTGATAGAGCGTCGTCTTCACACCTGAACTTTGACTGGTCCACGATTCCCCGCCATTCTCGGTGTGCAGAATCGTTCCCTTATCGCCCACCGCCCAGCCCCGTTTATCATCAATAAAGTCCAGGTGAATGAGTTCTTCAGAAGTGGGCACGCGACGGCGCTGCCAGGAAGCGCCGGCATCATTTGTGTAAAGGACAATACTGTCCACCACCAGGCCGTCCCGGCTGGCGGATCCCACTACCCAACCTTTTTTCTTGCCGGCGAAACGTATGCTGTAAAGCTCCGGCTCCGCATTGTTGAAGTCAGAAGCTGAAAAGCGCTGCAATGATTTCCAGGTGCGGCCTGAGTCAGTGGTGCCAAAAATCTCGCTGCCGGCAAGGACAAATCCTGTGTCCTTGCTGGTAAAGTAAACATCGTTAATTGCCTGCGAAGTTGATAAGGATTGCTGGGCCCAGGAATGACCTTCGTCGGTGGTGGCACTCAGGAATCCATCGTCGCCGCCAATCCAACCGCGCTTTGAATCCTCGAAATAGAGTGTGTTCAGATCTTTGCCCGCCTGACCAATGCGTGACGCGGTCCAACCCGTCTGGGCCAAACCGGCGGTAGCAGCCAACAACAGCAATAGTAGTGCGCTCGGCAACGGTCTGGGGCGCGAACGTTTCGATGGCATTGATTGTCCTCAGCAGTAGATCTATCAATCTTAGTCAAACTAGTAAAGTTCACGCAGCCGCGAACTGCGCATCGTTACCACAGCCACGAAGAGGCTGATAATAACTCCGCCGGCGGCCAGCGTGTGGGGCACGCCAAATCGGGCCGAAACTACGCCCGCTATCAAGTTACCAATGGGCATCGCGCCAATGAAGGACAGCATGAACATACTCATCACCCGCCCCCTCATTTCATTCGTGATCAATTTTTGAAGCAGCGTATTAGTGACCGCCACCGACATCACAATGGCGAATCCCAGACTGAACAGAAATATGAGCGAGACGACGAGATTCGTAGATAAGGCGAAACCTATCAGGCACAATCCAAACGCCAGTGCGCCTCCCAACACGGTCAGTCCTTTTCGTTTAAAGTCCCCGAGATAGGTGATCACAAGCGCGCCCAAAAAGGCGCCGGCGCCGGCGACGCCCATCATCATCGCCAGCCCGGTCTCGCCCAGATGAAAAATGTCGCGCGCGAACACCGGCGTCATAGAGAGATAAGGAGCGCCAAACAGACTGGTGACAGAAGAAATGACCAGCAGCATCGAGACGCGGGGGCGGTTGCGCACGTAACGAAAGCCATCGAAGAGATCCCGCAGGAATGAACCTTTTTCTCGCGGCGCGGGAGGGGCAGCGTCGGCTACCGCGTCAAATCGAACCATGGAGAGTGCCCCGATAACGGCGACAAACGAAGCTGCGTTAGCGAAGAAACAGCCCGCCAATCCAAAAACTCTGAAGCCAATTCCCGCAAGGACTGGGCCCAGCACACGGGAGAGCTGAAACTGCATCGAGTTCAATCCCACCGCATTGGTCACATCTTCGCGGCCCACCAGATCGAATGTGATGGCCTGGTAGGATGGCCCGGCGAGTGAAAAGCACGATCCGGTTACAAACGAAAGGACCAGGATCATCCAAACCTGTACTACGTGCGTGGCCACCAGCAGGCCCAGGGCCAGGGCCGAGAGTCCGGAAACAATCTGCGTGTAGATTAATAATCGACGGCGATCAACCAGGTCGGCGAAGACTCCGCCCGCCAGAGTCAGCACGATGCCGGGAGCCATGCCCACGAAGGCGTCCAATCCCAGCCAGAAAGGGGAATTGGATAGCTGAAATACCAGCCAGCCCTGCGCGACTGCCTGCATCCAGGTGCCGGTGTTTGACACGAACGCCCCACCCCAGAACAAACGGTAATTGCGGTGCGAAAGGGCACGGAACATTCCGCTGCGCCGTCCAACGCGCGGCGGTTTCACCACTTCCACTTCATTTCGGTCAGCGGACATAGGCAATGTTATTACCATCGCTAAGTGGGTATAGCCAAATAGGTCCTATGCGTCGTATGAGTCCTATGTAGTTGGTGAACAGATGATTAACTTCGGCGCCAGTCGGATAGTGAGGCGCCTTTTCCGCCGCGCCGCTGGGCCACGATCTCGGCAAGGATAGCCAGCGCAACTTCTTCGGGCGATACGGCGCCCAGGTCGAGTCCGATTGGCGCGCGCACCTGCTTTAGTTTCTCTGCCGCGACGCCTTCCTCCCGTAGTTTTTCCAGCACAAAGTTGGTGCGTCGCTTACTCCCAATCAATCCCACGTAGTCCGGTACGTTGGAGACGATGGCGCGCAGGCATTCTTCGTCTTCCTTGTGGCCGCGCGTGACTATAGCAACCGAGACTCCCCGGCCATTTCCAATTGCCGTCCGCACCGTGTCCGCCCAACTCTCGGCTACTACCGGCTCAATCGCATACTCCGAAAACGATTCGCGCTTGACGAATTCCGCGCGATCATCAATCAACGTAACGCGATAACCAATCAGGGACGCCAGTCGCGCCAGTGAAGCCCCGACATGCCCTGCCCCGCACACCACCAATCGCGGCTCCCCTTCAATTCGCTCGAACAAGACGCGGGCCTCGGCCGACGCCTCCAGCGACGGGGCAAATTCCCTGACCATCAAGGCGCTCGCTTCCTCGCGCGACGCCAGGAACGTCGTTGCCTGACGCCGGACCGCCTCGTCCAGATCAGCGTCGCCGAGGCTTCCCCAGGAATCTCCGTTTTCATTAAGGAGCAGTTTCCCGCCGACGCCTTTTTCGGCCTGGATTAAGGTAGCGAGGACCGCGCGCGAACCCTCTTGCAGAATTCGGCCGATAGCTTCAGTAATGACCTGGGATGGCGAGTGATCTTGGGCGCTGTGCATGCGCGAGGGGTAACTATCTTGACTGGGAAGTTTTGCTCAGGCCTATCGCAGCAGCGGCCCGGCGGGCCAGCCACAACGGCCCTATCAGGAGATACACGGGGTTGCGGAAAAATGCAGGTTGATTGCCTTCGATGGCGTGGCCGGCTAATTGAAATATCCAGCCGACAATAAAGAGCCCAAGCGCCCAGCGCCAGTTGAAGAAGAACAAAGGTAACGAGACCACAATCATCGGGATGCCGATGTTATGCAGAAGCTTGTTCAGCGGGTGCCGGTGCTTCGCTTTGTAGTTCTCGATGAAAGATTCGGACATGTCTTCTCATGTGGCACAGACTTCAGTCTGTGATAGCGTGTCCGGAAACACAGACTGAAGTCTGTGCCACTAACCGTCCCAAACATCGACAAAGATATCCATCGTGCCACCGCACACCATACCCTCTTCGCTAGCTTCTTCAGCTGTCAAAGCGAAATGATGCAACGCCGATGTTCCGGATCGCAGCGCGGTGCGTGCTTCGGCCCAAACTTCAGCCTCCACACAGCCGCCGCCTACCGTGCCGGCAATTTCCCCGTTTTCGAAAAACAGCATTTTGGCGCCGCGCCGCTGCGGGGTGGAGCCGCGGGTATGCGCTACGGTCGCCGAGACTACCCGCTCGCCCCGAGTATTGGCTTCAACGATTTTGTGATACAGATCGACTTGAGCAATGCTGGCCATAGTGGCACAGACTTCAGTCTGTGAAATAAGGTCGAAGAATTAAGACTTCAGTATGCTCGGATGTTCAAACTCTCTGTGGCGCCGCCGGTGTTTCACAGACTGAAGTCTGAGCCACGCTTAAGGCTTCCGCCGGGGCGTGGGGCGTTCGACCGGGGCCGGTTCAGCTCTTTCTCGTTCTCTCTGTTGCTGTATGCGTGCCCGCAGCAGATCAACTTCCGAGTCGGCCATTGAGATTGCGGGTTCCAACCTGGCTTTGCTGCCGTCCAGGATCCTGATCTGAGACTGCAAACGACCACGCTCGCTCTCCAGCTGGCGCCGGCGCGCATCTCGCGCTTCTTCCGGGTGCACTAAACCAACGCCCTGCGTTACTTTTTCAATGTTCTCAGGCTTCAGCGAATACTCGACGCCTTCGAGCCGGGAATGTAAATCGGCCAGCTTGCTTTCAACGTCGATCAATTGGGACCTGAGGGCTTCGGCCCGCTGTTCCGCTTTTATCAGCTGATCCATGTCCGCCCGGGCCGTGTCCTTCTCCTCCATCTGGGTCAACTTACTGGTCAGCTTGTCGACTTGATTGGCGAGCTTGTTAATCGCTTCATCTTGCTCTGAAATTCCCTTGGTTCCAGCAAGTGTTTTCGCCGCGGCCGGATCTGTTTCCGTCGAGCTCTCATCCGCGGTGCTGATGATTTTGTCCTGGCCGGTGGTCGACTCGGGGCTGGTGCTAGTCGTGGCAGGCTCAATGGCCGGATTCGTGATCACCGGCCGCTTGACGGTTCGGGGGCGGCCCTTCTTGCGGCGCTGCGCACTGGCGTCCACCAGGCAGAAACCCATAACTACCAGCATCGCCAGGAAGAACCCGATGTGACGAATCGATCGACTCTGCATTGCTGCCCTCCTAAAAACTATGGCCGGAACGTGCCTTAAGATACGCCTTGTAAGGAGATGCGTACAAGCGCCAGGACGATGCTCCGTTTTAACACGTCAGAATGCCGCCTGAGTTGCATTAATAGGCCGAGAGGTCGGAGGTCGGTACTAAAGACCACACCAGGCGCCCACCTTTGACCTCTCACCTCTTGACCTCTTGACCTCTGACCTCCCTCTGCCTACCCGACCTGCATCTGAAAACTGATATTCATGGCCCGGACTGACTGCGTCAACGCCCCAACGCTGATCAAATCCACCCCTGTTTCCGAATAAGCGCGTACGTTCTCCAGGGTGACTTTCCCGGACGCCTCCAGGATAACTTTCGCGGACAGGTCCCGCGCCATCGCGGCCAGGCGCGCCGTCTCCTCAGGGGTCAAACCTTCGAGTGACAGGACATCAGCGCCATTCTCGATTGCTTCCCGGACGTCAAGCTCATTCCCGACCTGTGCGGCAATCTTGTGCAGGTGTCCAATTTTTTCCCGGGCTGATTTCACCGCCACGCCTACGCTGCCAGTCACCGCCGCGTGATTCGCCTTTATGAACACCCCATCGTCCAGGCCATAACGATGATTGCGCCCGCCGCCCAGCATTACCGCGTACTTCTCCAGCATGCGCAGCCCGGGCGTCGTCTTGCGCGTGTCCACAATCTGCACCCGTGTGCCCTCCACCGCGCGCACGAACTCGCGCGTCAGGGTAGCAATGCCGGAAAGATGCTGCAGCAGGTTCAGCGCGACCCGCTCGCCGGCCAACATGACATCGGCAAAACCACTGGCCCGCGCGATCACCTTGCCGGCGTCGATCTCTTCACCATCGGCAGCGAACGCTTCAATTTCCTGCTGCGGATCCAGCGTCACGAAGACTTCTTCGGCGGCCTCGAGGCCCGCGATTACCATTTTTTCGCCGGCGACGAAGCGTCCCCGCGCTCGCGTGTTACGCGCAATCGTAGCCTGGGTGGTCAGATCTCCGCGCCCGAGATCTTCCCGAAGGAAGATCGAGATCGAGGAATAGAGCGAACCTTCATCGAGCCAATTCATTTAAACGCCTCGATGGTTTCAGTCAGCACACTGATGCGCGCGGTAATATCAGCGATGCGTTCGCGCGCCTCAGCGACCTTTTCCGCGGGGGCCCGATCGACAAACTGTGGGTTGGCAAGCTGGGCCGTCAGCTTCGTCGCCTCCGCCTGGAGTTTATCAATGTCCTTTTGCAAGCGGGCCCGCTCCTGTTCAAAGTCAATTAACCCTTCGAGCGGAACGGCTAACTCAGCGCCGCCCGCCAGCGCTGCCCGCGCCGAAGCACGCGGGGCCTCGAGCTGCGCGCCGATGGAAACGGCTGAAGCCCGGGCCAAACGCGCGATTTGATCAGTATTCTCGGTAAACGCCGTGCGCAGGCGATCGTCCGCTGCTCCTATCAAGACCGGCACACGGTCGCCCGGCTTGATGTTCATTTCCGAACGAATGTTTCGCACGCGGGATACTAGATCGATCACCGCCCGCATTTCTGACTCTGCCCGCTCATCGATCAATTCCGCATCAGGCTGAGGATATCCCGCCAGCATGATCGTAGGGGCCGCGCGGGTATAAGCAGCATGGAGCAACTCGCCATGCTTAACCGGGAGACGCTGCCACAACTCTTCGGTGAGGTAGGGCATGAAGGGGTGCAGCAGGCGCAGCGACTGCTCTAATACCCAGATCAAACGCGCGCGCGCGATTGTCCGTTCGGCGGAGGGTTCTTCCGCGGTGACGTTGGCTTTCGTTAGCTCAATATACCAATCGCAAAAATCGTCCCAGAAAAAGTGGTACAGCGTCTGCACCGCTTCATGAAAATCATATTTCTCCAGCGCCGCGTTGACGTCGCGCGCGGTCTTGTTCAGGCGCGAAAGAATCCAGCGGTCATGTAAAGGCAGATTAGCGCGATCTCCATCAAACGCATTGACCGATGACTCAGCGCTCTCCGCGTTCATCATGCAGAAGCGGGCTGCGTTCCAAATCTTGTTGGCAAAGTTCCGATAGGACTCTACCTGCTTGTCATTCCAACGAGTGTCCGTCGAGCCGATAGAAGCCAGAGCCAGTCTGGTGGCGTCAACACCATACTTGTCGAACACCTCAAGCGGATCGATGCCGTTGTTTTTGGTCTTCGACATGCGCTGTCCGTGCTTGTCCAGGACCGTGCCGGTGACAAAGACATCCTGGAACGGCTCTTTGCCGGTGAACTTCAAACCTTCCATCACCATGCGAGAAACCCACAGGAAGATTATGTCGCGCGCGGTCACCAGTACCGTGGTGGGATAAAACGTGCGCAGATCTTCGGTAAGTTCCGGCCAACCCAGGGTAGAAAATGGCCAGAGTGCAGAGGAGAACCACGTGTCGAGCACGTCCTGGTCCTGAGTCAACTTGTCGGTGCCGGCTTTTGCGCACGCCTCTGCTTCGTCGCGCGCTACATAAACGTTGCCCTCTTCGTCGTACCAGGCGGGAATTTGATGGCCCCACCATAGCTGCCGCGAGATGGTCCAATCTCGCAGGTTCTCCAGCCAGTTCGTGTAAACCTTCTCATAAGACTCAGGCACGAAGCGCGGCTTCCCTTCCTCGCGTTTCAGGTCGAGCGCCAGGTCGCGCATTTCATCCATCCGGACGAACCATTGGGTCGAGATCAGCGGCTCAACTACCGTCTTACAACGCTCGCATTTCGAGATCGAGAATTCGTATTCGTCCACTTTCTCCAGCAGGCCGAGCTCCTGAAACTTCTCAATTACCTTTTCCCTTGCTTTGTACCGATCCAGGCCTTCGAATTCAGGGCCGGCGTCGGTAGTCATGCGCGCATTTTGATCGATGACAAAGACCTGAGGCAGGCCATGACGCACGCCCATCTCCCAATCATTGGCATCGTGGGCCGGGGTGATCTTGACGGCGCCCGTCCCAAACTCAGGATCCACATACTCGTCGGCGATCACCGGAATCTCGCGCCCGGTAAGTGGCAGCAGCACTGTTTGGCCCACCAGACTTTGAAAACGCTCATCGTTCGGGTGAACTGCGACCGCTGTATCGCCCAGCATTGTCTCAGGCCGTGTAGTGGCCACAGTCAGATGATGGCTGTTGTCCTTCAGCGGATATTGCAGGTAGTAGAGCTGGCCGCTCTGGGGCGTTTTCTCTACTTCCAAATCCGACAACACGGTCTGATCTGTGGGACACCAGTTGACGATGCGCGCGCCGCGATAGAGGTGGCCTTCTTCGTAGAGCCGGACAAACACTTCGCGTACTGCGCGCGACAAACCTTCGTCCATGGTGAAGCGTTCGCGCGACCAATCGACGCTCGCGCCCTCGCGTCGGATCTGCTTCGTGATCTGACCGCCGGACTCTGCCTTCCACTGCCAGACACGTTCGACGAACTTCTCGCGCCCCAGGTCATGCCGGGTCAGCTTTTCTTTCTTCAGCTCGCGGCTGACAACCAGCTGCGTCGAAATGCCGGCGTGATCCATTCCCGGCAGCCAGAGGGTGCGGTAACCACACATCCGTTTGTGGCGGGTCATCACATCCATCATGGTGTGCTGCAGCGCGTGGCCCATGTGTAGCGACCCGGTAACGTTCGGCGGCGGAATGACAATGGAAAAGACCGGCGCATCAGGGTCTTTATTGATTTCGGGCGCGAAGTACCCTTCGCTCTCCCAACGCGCGTAATGGCTTTGCTCAGCCTCTTTAGGATCGTAGGTTTTCGGGATTTCGGTCATTGGTTACGTAGTCAGTAATCGTTCTTAATGATCATCGTTTGAGTAAACGTTCGCTTGCCGAGCGGACAGCGCGAATTCCATTTCATCGTTTATTCAACTGTTATTTCATTGTAAGGCAACGGCCCGATGTTTTCATCTCAGCGGGGTTGATAGTGTTTCCTGGCCACTTGTTCTGCCAGCGGCAAGTGCGGGTTCTCCAGCCGTCTTCAGACGGCTTCCCCGAAGGGTTACTAGCCCAGCGCTTTTAGCGCTGGGTCAACCGCAGGCTCAGGCATGAGCGCGCTTCCAGCGTGCTTTGAGTGCTAGCTTTAGCTACTGGCGGTGCTAAGCCCGTTTCAACGGGCTTCAGTTTGAGCCGTCTTCAGACGGCTTCCCCGAAGGGGTTGCCAGACCCAGCGCTTGCCAACCGACTACCGCGAGTCAAAGCGCGCTTTCAGCGCGCTTTTCCACCTTGCCAATTTTCTTTCAGCCGGCTTCAGCCGGCTCACCCCGGGCTTTCATAGACCCGCCCTGCGAGCGCCAGTTACGCTTCAAACGAAAATCCAGCCCGTTTCAACGGGCTTCCAACACAGGAGGCTTTAACCATGTCCCTTCGCGCTTACTCTGAAATCAATCTGCATCTCACCTGGCAGGTGAAAGAGAGTTTACCTATTATCAATGAAACCTTCGAAGAGGGCCTGCATCGACACTTGCGCAGCTATGCTTTGAAAGAAAAGAATGTCATCGTGCACGAGGTAGGTGGCACGGAAACTCATGTTCACATGGCAGTCTCGATTCCACCTACGCTTCTGATTGCCGAGTGGATTGGGAAATTGAAAGGGTCGAGTTCTTACCACGTAAATCATAAGCTGGTAAATCGACATCTGTTGGATTGGCAAGAAGGTTACGGTGTAGTAAGTTTGGGCACCAGGGATCTACCGTGGATTGTAGAGTATATTCGGAATCAAAAAGAGCATCACGCAAGCGGAAACATATACGAGCGGCTCGAGAGGTTTAGTATTGATGGCTAAAGCCCATCTAATAAGGAAGCACACTGAAGCGCGCTATGTTTTTCGGCCGCAGCTACCCGGCCGTGAAACGGCCGGGCTAGTAACCCTTCGGGGAAGCCGCGTGAACGCGGCTGGCTGCGCTGAGCATATGAAAACGCGCTGATGCGCCTTAAAACATTATCACGTCCGGAAAAACTCTTCTCGGACAACTCCGTGCGCATAACAAGTCTTCTTATATCCCTTAGATGCACCCAACCCGCTATCTAATCTCCTTCGCTCTTATCTTCTGCTTAAACTGCGGCATATTCGCTCAGGAGCCGCAGGACGATGATGTCATACGCATCGAATCAGATCTTACCAATCTGCTCTTTACTGCCACCGACAAACAGGGTCACTTCATCACTACCCTGCGCCCGGAAGACGTTCGCGTCCTCGAAGATGGCGAGGCGCAGCAGTTGTTTACCTTTCAGCGCGAAACCAATCGTCCGCTTTCCCTGGCTTTCCTCATAGACGTAAGCGGCTCCGAAGAACGCACCCTTTCGCAGGAGAAAGGCGCGGCCCGCACGTTTATCGAAACAATCCTGCGGTCCCAACAGGACCAGGCCGCCATCATCCCTTTTACCGACCGCGCCTATCTCGAGCAGGCCCTGACCGGTAACGTGATCGGCATCTACCAGGCCCTCGAGCGGGTGGATGTGGCATTGCCATCATACCTGGGCTCAGGTCGGCCGCTTAGCGGCATCGCCAACCGGCCCGGCATGAGCGTGCCGCGAGAAGGCACTACCGCGATCTGGGACGCCGTCACCGTCACCGTTAGTGAAATACTGGCGCGGGCGCCCGGCAAAAAGCGACGCGCAATTATTCTGCTAACTGATGGCTGGGACACCAGCAGCCGTATAGCTCGCAGCAGCGCCATCGCCCAGGCCATAGATGCGGAGACAGTCATTTATGCTATCGGGATTGGCGACAGCAGGTACGACGGGGTTAGCAAGGATCCGTTGCGCGCCGTCGCTGACGGCACCGGGGGCCGTGCCTTCTTCCCAAAAACGGAAGCAGATCTAAAAGCGGCATTCGGACAAATCGAACAGGAGTTACGTTCCCAATACCTGATCGCCTATTCATCCACTAACAAGAAGCGGGATGGCGCCTATCGCCGCATGCAGATCGAGGTCACAAATCCCGCTCTGAAGAAGGACCAGGTGAAACTCAGGTATCGCCCCGGCTACTTTGCGAAACACCCCTAGTGGCACAGACTTCAGTCTGTGATCCAATCTTCAGTTGCACAAAGCCCCGCGCCGACACAGACTAAAGTCTGTGCCACTCTCAAGCATCCAAAAACTTATGCCGGTGCAGCGGATCCGGCAGAAGGCACGACTCATGTTTGCCAAAAACGCGATAGCGGTTGCGGGCAACTATCCGGTAAATGCCATCACGTAAACCTTTGGGCAGTACTCTTGCCGCGCCCGCCAAACTCCACGGAACCCCCAGCTGAGTCAGCATGAAAATGATGCCATCAGAACGATCCAACACACTCTCGTTCGGTTGGCCGTGGTCAATGACCACATAAAACGTGTCCAGGTCCCGCGAATCCGCCCCGTGCCGCTTCAGCAAATCTGCGGCAAACTGACTCTGCAAGGAGGCAAAGCGAAAACGGTCGTCTGGATCGCGCTTCAGCAGGAACTGGTTTAAACGATTGCACAGCCCGCAAACGCCATCATAAAGCACGATCGGATTGGAAGTAGATTCAGGCACCATAACACCCACAACTTGTTCGCCGGTTACCAGACCCATAAGGGCAATGAGACCACAATCTATTCTCCTCCAGACCAGGAGATATTACTAACTGAATCTTGAGTAACTTCGATTTCCCTATCTCTATTCCCCTCCCTTTGGGGGGGGAGTAGAGACAAAAACATTGAGTTAGGCCACGATCGATACTTCACAACTCTTAACACTTTTTTACTTCCTCTTAACACAGCCCGGTATCGACTCGCGTAAACTCCCGTGCAACAGCGCGCTCCCCATTGGCTTACAACCCGGCGGTTTTCTACCGCATCGTACCGGGAACACGGTCACTTTCTGATTTAGCTCGACTCGGGCTCGAGCTCGGCCCTTTTCTAACCAGGAGAAATCAAATGAACACCTCTGCCACTCTTCCGCGGCCAACCCATATCCGGGCGTCGCGCAGTTTCGCCCGTCTCCTGCGCCGGACGGCGATCGGCGCCTTTGGCGTTTTTGTTTTGTTCACCCTCTTTTCATTGCCTGCCTTCGCCCAGGGCGGAGACGTAACCAGGCTAAACATCAAGTCCGCTGTTCTGGGCGAAGACCGGGTAATCCTCGTGCGGACCCCGGCAGGGTACGCGACAAACAAGCTGGGTTATCCAGTACTCTATATGACGGACGGCGATGCTCACATGGCGCACACCTCGAGCACGATCGAGTTTCTGGCGCGCAATGGTCGTATGTCGGAAATGATATTGGTAGGCATCCCCAATACCGATCGCACTCGCGATTTGAGCCCGACCAAACCGAGTCAGGCTGGAGCTACTGGCGCCCCTCAATTTCCCACCGCCGGCGGAGCGGACAACTTTCTTAAGTTCATCGAGACGGAATTAATTCCGGAAATTGAGAAGCAGTATCGCGTCAGGCCCTACCGTGTGCTGGCCGGTCACTCTTTGGGCGGGCTATTCGCCGTCCATGCGATGATCTCGCGTCCCGAGCTGTTTAATTCTTATCTGGCTGTAAGCCCGGCCCTCCAGTGGGACAATCAAATAGTGGTCAAGCGCGCGGAAGATTTTTTCAAAGCGCGCAAAGAATTTAATGCCACCTTCTTCATGTCGATGGGTAACGAACCGGGACCAATCGAAGACGGGTTCCATCAGTTCAAGCAGCTTCTTACTAAAAACCAGGTCAAAGGTTTTGCATGGGAAGCGCAGGAGATGCCGGACGAGGACCACGGCACCGTGGTTCTACGCAGCCATTATTTCGGCTTGCGCAAGGTTTACGACGGCTGGCAGATACCGCGAGATCCAAACATGGGAACGGTGGTTGGTGGCCTGAAGGCTGCGGATGAGCATTACAAGAAGCTTTCGGACAAATTCCACTTCCCGATTCCAGTGCCGGAAGCCCTGGTTAACCAGATTGGTTATCAGCACCTCTTTGGCGATCAAAACGAAGAGGCCATCGCGGTATTCAAACTAAACGTTGAGCGCTATCCGGATTCGGCCAACGTTTACGACAGCCTGGCTGAAGCGTATGAGAAAACGGGCCGGATCGACCTGGCAACTCCGCTTTACGAAAAAGCCCAGGCACTGGGTCATGCGAACAAGGACCCGAATGCCCCGCTTTTCCGCGCCAACTATGAAAGAGCCAACGACAAACTGAAGGCTGAAGCGGCCAGAAAAGCGCAGCCGGCAGCCACTAAGAAGAGCGGCCAATAAGACTGTCGAGCGATCGCCGGGGGGGCGCAACAGTCTATAAACTGGCATGGGAACTGGCATGGCGGACAAGGTGGGCTCCTTTCATTCGACACGGGTAGGCTGAGTGCCGAGTGAATAGTTCCGCCAATGCCGGCCGGCGTGCGGAAGTCTCTGGCCTTCCGCACGTCTTTTTATTTCATTTGAGCACTCCGACCCCAGCTTGTCGGCGCTCAAGCCTTGCGATACCAGCCACCTTCAGAGCTATAATCCCGTCCCGGAGGTGACCTCATGAATTACAAGCTTCTTTTTCTCTGCTTGATCTTAAGCTGCGTTTCGCTCACTGCTTCGGCTCAGCCAAAACGTAAACCAGCGCCGGCCGCCAAACCTGCGGCTGCGCGGATCATGGTCGAAGGCTTTTACGAAGAAACCTTCATGGGCACAACCGACGAGGGTAACGTGGAAGGGAAACTCATAATCGAGTTCCAGGCGAATCGCTGGGTAAAGATAGCCACAAATGAAACAGGCAATGCGGAGTTTTCCGATTTGCCAAACGCCCCGGCAGCTACTGTCACCGGCTCAGTCTCGTACAACGGTTTGCTGAGAGGGGCGAACATGGGGGCCGATGGTCATGAAGCCAACAGCAGTTTTTCCGGCAAGCTGGAGGGCGCTGATGTCTTTGTTTCAGTGCCTGAATACTCGAAGACGGCTGAAGGTTTGAGAATGACTGTGCGAATTACCCCCAGGCTCAAAGGCAAGTGTGCTACCGATTCTGTCCGCGGGGGCGATAGAACTACCTCGGTTGACTGTTACAACGGCACCTTCTTTTTCACGCCCACTACTCCTTTGGCCATCACGCCCAACGACGATCCGGCCAGCGCCGGCGAAAGCGCCAACAAAGCCACTTTTGGCATGGAACTCGTGGTCGAACCTGAAATAGGTGGAGGTGGAGTGGATCCGGAAACTGGTACGGCCGTGGACGAGGCCGCGCGCAAGAGCAAGGAGATGGATAAGGCAAAGGAGCTCGCTCTCGCGGGTGCCGCCGGCCTTCACACGTGGCGCGGCGCGGTCACAAACGGCTCGAAAGAAAGCGGCTTCAAAATCACGCTGGAGAGAATCAAAGAGGTGCCCAGCAATGACGGTCGCGGTACGACGAGGCGCAAATTGATTTACACCGCCACCATTGTGCCCGGCTCGCCTGGTAGCACACCAGCGCCGGATGCACCGAAAAAAGTTGACCCGCCCATGCCTTAAATTCACAACGTTCCAACCCCAACGGGGTTGTGTCCTCCAGCCCAGGGTTGCCGCTTCGGCTACCCTGGG
>JBDTOI010000056.1:0-22741 GCA_039933315.1 Pyrinomonadaceae bacterium | reverse complement strand
GACTTCAGTCTGTGATGAACCGAATGCAGACTCACAGACTGAAGTCTGTGCCACCTTCGCACCTGCCCACCCGACATTCCATTTCGTGCACGGCGCTTCAGTCTCAACGCACATCGTTCATTCCCCAAATCCGCTCACCTGAAATCGCGGCGTTGCAAAGCCCCCAAAAGTCAAAATACTTGGCACTTTTGCGCCTATCGCTGCCTGCGATGTCGCTGGCACGGTCGTTGCTAAATCAGTTTCCGAGTCCTCGCGTCGCGCGACGAAGACGCAGGCGACGCTGGATGTACCAGGAGGGGCGCAGATGAGACTGAATTTTAGCAATCATGTTACGAAGCCGCCGGGGCATTTTCCAAAGGGACTTGAAGCAGTCGTAAAGCCGGGCACGGAGTTTGGAGTGGTGCTGAATCAAAGCATCAGCCGGCCGGCGGCGAACGTGCGATAGCTTCGAAAGGATCGACAACCGGGCGGTTGTCGGTGCAGGGGGAGCCCGCCAGCGAAGGGGAGAGCGCGGGCGGGTTCCCTACTAAGATCTCAAATTTGCGATCTCAAATTTCAAACGAACGCTTTGATTTGAGATCTTAAATTATCTTAGATTTCAAATCTGAGATCTCAGAGCTCGAGACCGGTCGCCTCTTTTTGTAGTAGCGACCGCAAAGAGAGACCCGCTGCGAAGGGGAGAGCGCAGCGGGTTTCTTTTATTCACCAATCTGGTCTTCGATTTGAGATCTGGAATTTTCAAATTTGAAATTAACCTCTTTATCTGAGATCTGATTTATCTGAGATCTGAAATGTGAAATTTGAAAGACCTTAACTTACCAGCGCTTCATGACCTCTGGATTCAATGATGCGCGCGTAATCGGAATGCAAATGAACGATTCTCCCGGCGACGATCGTAGCGACCGCAGCCCCTTGAAAGCTCCAACCATTAAAGGGAGTGTTTCTGCTCTTCGATTTCGAGCGGGAAGCATCAAAGCTCCACTTCAGTTCCGGATCCAGCACAGTAACATCCGCCCAGGCCCCTTTGCGCAGTGTGCCGCGGTCTTTCAGACCAACGATCCGCGCCGGGTTCACCGCAAACAACTCGACTAGACGCTCGAGAGAAATGATGCCGGGCTGAACCAGACGGTCGAACGCCAGACCCACCGCGGTCTCGAGGCCCGTAATGCCGAAGGGCGCATCATCGTACTCCAAAGCCTTCTCATCCGAGTGATGGGGCGCGTGGTCAGTGGCAATAACATCGATAGTACCGTCACGCAAACCCTCCTCAATCGCCTTCACATGATCGTGACTGCGCAGCGGCGGACTCATCTTGGTATTCGTGTCGTAGTGCTCGACTGCCTCGTCAGTGAGGGCCCAATGATGCGGCGCTGCTTCACAGGTCATGCGCACACCGGCATCTTTGGCGCGCCGCACCACCTCAATGGTGCCCCGGGTGGACACGTGAGCCAGATGAACGCGCGCCCCGGTCAGCTCCGCCAGCAAGCAATCCCGGACTGCGTCCATTTCTTCCGCAGATGCCGGCATACCATTGAGGCCCAGGACGAGTGACCAGTGGCCCTCGTGCATAACGCCGCCAGCCATCAGAGAATTATCCTGGCAATGATCTATCACCGGCAGATCGAACCCACGCGCATACTCCATGGCGCGTCGCATCATTCCTGCCGACGGTACCGGACGGCCATCGTCAGAAACAGCGACGATGCCGGCGTTCTTCATTTCCCCCATCTCTGACAGCTCGGTGCCCTGCGACGCTTTGGTCAGCGCGCCGACGGGAAAAACGTTTGCATTGCCCGCGTGTTCGGCCTGCTCAATGATGAAGCGCGTAACTGCCGGATTGTCGTTGATGGGGTCCGTGTTGGGCATCGCGCAGACACTGGCAAAGCCTCCGGCCGCCGCTGCCGCCGTTCCGCTGGCTATAGTTTCTTTGTACTCCTGCCCCGGCTCACGCAGGTGAACGTGCATATCTATGAAGCCAGGCGCGACGATTAAGCCGCTGGCCTCGAACACTTCCGCGCCCTCCGGGACGCCGTCACCGTAATCGAGCAAGGCAACGACGCGGCCATTCTCGATGAAAACATTCTTGCCCGCGTTGATCCCGCTGGCGGGATCCAGTACGTGGCCATTTGCGATTAGCAGACGCATATCGGTTTAGATAAGACTCAACAGGTTACCTCGCCAGCTTCCCCATCCCTCACTTGCGAGCTCGCTCCTTTTTCTCTTTAGGCACACTTTCCTTCCTGTCGTCACTATGGCCGGCCCCGCCAGCCAGCAAGTACAGCACTGCCATGCGCACTGCCACGCCGTTCGCGACCTGGTCCAGTATTAGCGAACGTCCCCCATCCGCTATTTCGGAGGAGATTTCGATTCCGCGATTTATTGGCCCGGGGTGCATGACGATTGCATCCGCCGCCGCCCGCTCCAGATGATCCACGTGAAGGCCGTAGTGAATCGCATACTCGCGCATCGAAGGAAAGAAAGCCGCCGTCTGCCGCTCGCGTTGAATTCGCAGAATCATCACCACGTCGGCACCTTCGATTGCATCTTCAATGCGGCGTTCTAGTCGCACACCCTGTTCCACCAGACCGGCAAACTCGGGCGGAACCAAAGTACCGGGACCGGCTATGCTTACTGACGCACCCAGCTTAGTCAGCAGGTGAATGTTCGAACGAGCCACGCGCGAATGCAGGATGTCACCGATGATCGCTACCTTCAAGCCTTCGATACGTCCTTTGCGTTCGCGGATAGTGAGGGCGTCCAGCAAAGCCTGGGTCGGATGTTCATGTGCGCCATCGCCGGCGTTGACTATCGCTGCGCTGCACACCTGCGCCAGATGATAGGGCGCCCCGGCAGAAGAATGGCGAATGACGATGCAATCGGGCGCCATCGCTTCCAGATTGCGCGCCGTGTCCAACAGGGTTTCGCCTTTCGACACGCTCGAAGTTGACACGCTGATATTGATCGCGTCGGCGGAAAGACGCTTGGCGGCAATTTCAAATGAAGTGCGTGTGCGGGTGGAAGGTTCGAAGAAGAGGTTAATGACTGTCCGGCCCCGCAATGCCGGCACCTTCTTTATTTGGCGCTTGGCGATATCGAGAAAAGACTCGGCCGTATCCAACAGGCTGACGATCTGATCGGGATTCAATTCACGAATTCCCAGCAGATGTTTTAACGATGTGGTCTCCACCATAGCCAGATCTGTGTGTCGCAAACCGTTAGTTTGCGTTGCGTACCCCTCAATCACCTACAGTCCGAAGACAACTGGTGTGGGCCACTGCCCATGGCAAAGCCTTTGGCCACAGATGAACACGAATTCACACGGGTGAGAGCAAAATATCTCAGGAGACTGCTCAGCCTATGTTCAGAGTTAACCTTCATGCCAAGGCTGTTTTTGCTGTATTTATCATCTGTACGAATCCGTGTTTATCTGTGGCTCGCCAGGCTCTTATAAACTAACGGCGATCACAGACTGAAGTCTGTGCCACTCAGGCACTAAAAAGGCGGCCAACGCTGGCCGCCTGTTATGCCGCTTCCGTTGCCGGTCGCTCAACGATAACGACCCCTTCTTCTTCATCGAAATCCGTCAACATCACTTTTATTATCTCGCTCTTCTTGGTCGGCACCAGCTTGCCGATATAGTCGGCCTGAATGGGTAGCTCGCGATGTTCCTTCCCGCGATCAACCAGTACAGCGAGCTGCACGCGCCGGGGCCGGCCGAAGTCAATCAACTGGTCCAGCGCCGCGCGCACGGTGCGCCCCGTGTAGAGCACATCATCGATCAGCACGATGTTGCGATTCTCTATGTCACCAGGTAACTCTGTGCGGTTTACGATGGGGTTGGCGCCGACCGTGGACAGATCGTCGCGATAGAGCGTGATATCAAGAATACCAACCGGCGGCCGTTCGCCTTCAAGGTCGGCGATCTTGTCGGCCATGCGCTCAGCCAGCGGCACGCCCCGGCGCCTGATACCAATCAGGTAAAGATCGCCGGCACCATGGTTTTCCTCCAGCACTTCCGAAGCCAACCGCGCCAGCGCGCGATTGATGCGGGCACTGTCCATGATGCGGGCTTTCTCTGTAAATTCCATTGGTTGCGGATACTAACAAGAACGGTCGGAAGTGACAAGTTATCAAACAACGCCGGGTGACAAGCGGCGATTGACAGGCTAGAATCGCTTCGATCTTGCCACACGTCACTCATATTCTGGCATTAGTTTAATGCTCTATCGATCGCTTCTGCGTCCGATACTGTTTGGCCTCCCGCCGGAAATCGCTCACGAATTGGCCTTGCGATCGCTGACCCTCGCACTGAAGTCGACCGCGGCCCGCAATTATGTCGATCACGCCCTCGAACGTGCACCGTTCGGCGAGTTGCAACGGTTCGGATTGTCATTCTCAAATCCAGTTGGACTTGCCGCCGGATTCGACAAAAACGGCGCGGCGGTCGAGGCCCTGGCGGCCCTTGGCTTCGGATTCATCGAGGTGGGAACAGTGACGTATCAACCTCAATCGGGGAATGCTAAGCCGCGAATGTTTCGTCTGCCACGCGACCGGGCCCTAATCAACCGTCTGGGCTTTAACAATGCGGGCGCCGTCCAGGTGGCGGCCAACCTTGCCCGGTCCCATCCGGATTGTGTTCTCGGAGTCAACATCGGAAAGGGCCGAGACACTCCGATCGAAGCCGCTACAGCAGACTATTTGCAGGCTTTGGAATTGTTGTACCCATTCGCTGATTACGTCGCGATAAATGTCAGCTCCCCCAACACGCCGCAGTTGCGTGAACTACAGCGACCTGAATTGCTGGCGGGACTGTTAGCAGAAATGCAGGACCGTAATCGACAGCTCGCGCTTGCAAGTCAGCGCGAACGGCCGGTGCCCCTCCTTCTAAAGGTTGCGCCGGACCTTACTGACAGCGAACTCGAATCTATTATTGAGTTAGCGCTGCGGGCAAAACTTGCAGGGGTGATTGCGACCAATACCACCGTCAGCCGCGAGGGTTTGCTCACCGATCAGAAAGCTGTGGCAGAATACGGCGCAGGTGGCCTGAGTGGCGCCCCGCTACAGCAGCGGTCCAACCAACTCATCGCGCGCATCTATCGACTCGCACGCGGCGCCCTGACCATCATCGGTGTCGGAGGAATTTTCACCGCGGCTGATGCCTGGGAAAAGATTTGCGCCGGCGCGAGCCTCGTCCAGCTTTATACTGGCTTCATTTACCAGGGCCCGGCCGTCGCGCGTTCTATTAATGAAGGGTTGGCGGAGATACTCAAAAGCAGCGGCTTCAAAACGCTCGATAATGCCGTCGGCAGCCGAGCTTAAGAATGGCTGAACTCGAAACGATATCTAACGAAACATAGAAGGAGCCATGCCAAAAACCGTACGTGACAAACTGATCGTGGCGCTGGACGTTCACACCAAGGTCCGGGCCCTACGATTAGTTGATGCCCTCGATGACGCGGCCGGGATGTTCAAAATCGGCTCGCAGCTCTTCACCGCCGTCGGTCCGGATATGGTCCGCGAAGTCGTGGCCAAGGGTGCGCCTGTCTTTCTGGATCTGAAGTTCCACGATATTCCCGCTACGGTAGCGGCTGCCGGAGTAGAAGCCACCAGGCTGGGCGTCTCCATCTTTAACGTTCATGCCCTCGGCGGGGGCGAGATGATGCGTCGCACGGCCGCGGCGGTAAGCGAATGTGCGGCGCGCGAGAACCTTGAACGGCCTAAAGTAATCGCCGTCACGGTTCTCACAAGTGTCGCCGCACACGAGATGGCCCAGATAGGAATCACTTCGTCCGCTCAGGAACAAACTCTGCGGTTGGCACAACTGGCGGCCGAAAGCGGGATGGACGGCGTAGTCGCTTCGCCCCAGGATATCGAGATTGTGCGAAACGGTGTGGCCCGCTCAGACTTCATAATCGTTACGCCGGGTGTGAGGCCTAGAGACGAGGAAGAACACGATCAGAAGCGAGTGATGACGCCTGCCGAAGCAGTACGTGCCGGTGCGGATTATATCGTG
This sequence comes from Pyrinomonadaceae bacterium, assembly GCA_039933315.1. Lineage (GTDB taxonomy): Bacteria > Acidobacteriota > Blastocatellia > Pyrinomonadales > Pyrinomonadaceae > DASXRU01. The sequence continues at coordinate 16,728 of JBDTOI010000056.1, read as the reverse complement.
GTGGGTCGCCCCGTACTGGCAGCTCCGGACCCGATTGAGGCCGCCAGGAATATTATTAGAGAGATGAGCGAGGCGTTGGACCACCGGCCTTAAGGGCTCCAAAAGCGAAGAGGTCAGAAGTCAGAGATCAGTAAGATCAACACCAAGTGCGTCACTTCTGATCTCTGACCTCTGACCTCTGATGTTCCGAGCCCTCCCTGACGGTCGGGCTTCTGCTTAGCGTCTTTGCGTGAAACCTCAACTTGAAAAGCCATCCCGATCCTCGTAATTCTGCGATTGGAGGAACTGCTGTCGCCAAACTGCGTGTTAGTACTCGCGGTCGCTGGTTTGCGCCGCGCCAGCTTAGCCCTTATCATGCGAAAGTGCCTCGAAAATTGAAACTGCCGCTCGTCAAAATCTTTTTCCTCCCCCTGCTCATCCTGCTTTGTTCTTCCGCTCAATCGCAGCAGCGGAGTGATACAGCTTCGCCTTTTTCTCCGGCACCGTACCGAATCGGGGAACGATTGACCTATAACGTTTCGTTTTCGCATTTCATGAGCGCCGCGCATATTGAATTGTTCGTGGCGGGGCGCGGGACCTTCTTTGATCGCGAAGCGATTGTGCTGAAGGCCCATGTAGAAACCACCGGAGTGGTCAATGCGGCGCTGTACGATATCAACAACGATTACACTAGTTACATCGATCCGGCTACGGGACTTCCCTTCCGCGCGCAGCAGACAATCCGCGAGGCCGGCCGCAGCGCGGACAGCGCTAGTACTTACAACGAGCCGGCCGGCACGTCGGCTATTCCCAGCCAGGTTCGAGTAGGCGAGTTTCCCGGCACCTATGAAATGCTTTCGGCTATCTATCGCGCGCGCGCGCTGCCCCTCGTTGAAGGCTCCTATTACCTTACCGTCCAGGCCGAAGGACAAGTTTACGAAGCTGAACTGAGGGTCACAGGCCGCGAAGTAGTAAAAACAAATGTTGGCTCATTCAATACAGTCGTTACCCGACTCAATCTGAAGGGCGCAAAGATAAACAGCTATGGCTTTCGTATCTATTTTAGCGATGACGAAAGACACGTGCCTGTGTTAGTGACGGCCCGCCACCCCGCCGGAGAGATACGGGCGGAGCTGGCCGGATCTCAACTCATGCCCGTCGCCGCCGCGCCAACCGCGTCGCCAAATCCCATCGCGACGCCCACGCCGAAGAAGCTGCCTGTCACAGGCCCCCCAGTGTCATCTGGCGGTGGCCCTCTTCCGGCTGATCTGCCGTTCAAAGTTGGCGAGCAACTTAACTATCAGGTTTACATTGCCAGCGGGACTCAACCCCTTGGCACGGCATCTTTTCAAGTACGAGCTCATGCTCGTTACTTCAATCGGGACGGGTTGCTAGTCACAGTCAAGGCTCAAACTACGAATGCCGCACAGCGTATTTTCTTCGCCAACGATCAAATTAACTCGTACGTCGATCCCTCTACGCTGCTTCCCTTTCGAACTGAGCTGAATCTGGTCGAAGGCAAGCTGCGTTTCAATCGTGTCTGGAGTATCGACCAGGATCGCGGCGCGGCGATAGGCGACAATGGTGTTCGAACGGACATTCCGGTGGGGACCTTTGACCTGGTCTCTCTGCTCTACGCGGTGAGGTCTCTGGATCTGACGCCGCCAAAACGCAACGCCCTCTCAGTGTTGGTCAACGACCGGCCAAAGACAATCTTCATCACGTCCCTCAAGCGGGAGACGATCGATCTGGGCGGCCAGAAGATTCCCGCGATACAGCTATCCTTAACGACCGATGACCCGCAAAGCGACAAGTTTCAACTGCGCGCCTGGGTAAGCGCGGACCAGCGCCGGCTCCCCTTGCGGCTCACCGCCATGACGGAAATCGGGGCATTGCGCGCGGATTTAGTGATAATCCAGGTAACCCGCCAGTAGCTTTCCTGCTCGCCCTCCCGCATCCAGCGGCTTTTTTGCGTTTTACCTTATTTGAAATTGAAAATGGATTTCAACTCGTGTATAGTGTTCCCGCTCTCATGGTGAGGGATCCACTTCCCAGGGGTTCACCACGGAATAGAACGGCGCCTTACGAGGCCGGCTCAAGAAGGGTGTAGTCATGTTGCAGTCATTCATTATTATTTTGCGCGAAGGCTTCGAGTCGTTCCTGCTGGTGGCCGTCATTCTCGCTTACCTGCGCAAGTCTGGTCAGAGATCCCTGGCCCCTGCCGTCTATGTGGCTATCGTGTTTTCCCTCTTTGCCAGCATGGGTCTTGGCTACGTACTGATGCAGGGCGTAAATCAATCACTCTGGGAGGGTGTTCTCGGGGTGGTTGCCATCGTGATGGTGGCTTCACTGGTTATTCACATGTGGCGCACGGCGCCGAAGCTCAAGGAAAAAATGCATCAGCGATTGGGCGAGGCTTCGACAGACAAGTCACGTCTGGCAGCTTTCGCCGGCGTCTTTCTATTTACTGCGCTGATGATTACCCGTGAAGGAATGGAAACGGCGTTGATGTTGCTTCAGGTGCGTAACAACCCGCGCATGATTGCCGGCGCGCTCCTCGGCTTAGCCGCCGCTGCTGTTCTGGCCGGGGGCTGGGCCAGCTTTGCCCATCTAATCAACGTGAAGAGATTTTTCCAGGTTACTGGTATTTTTCTTTTGCTGTTCATGGTTCAGGTCGGGATTTACTCGTTCCACGAATTCTCGGAAGCAGGTGTGCTGCCGAACAGCGACTTTCTGCACGAAGCCACCGAAAAGTTTTCGCCTGATGGGTTGTACGGCAAATGGTTTTCAGTCGTGATGATCGCAGCCTGTGCACTGTGGTTGGCAGGGGCTCGGCTCGTCGATCATTTCAAGACCTCCCGCCGCGAGACCGTAACACTTAGACGCGCCTAAAATCGCGGTTGAGCGTAGTTCAACGTTACAATACAAAGCGGGTCTGCTCTTGGAAGCAGACCCGCTTTTGCATTACCTACGTCTTTGCTATTGCTCAGTGATTGGTCGAACTGACGCACTCGCCCTGATTTCTGAAGGGCTGGCCGCTAGTTGTGGTCAGGGACGTCCATCCACCGTTCTTGCAGTCGTTCTTATTCGAGGGTGGGTTTGCTGCGTTGAACCTGACAGCCGGCTTGTACCCGCCCCAGCAACCTGCGTCTAAGCCAAAAGGAATAATGGGCAGACCGGAACACGAACCATAAATCGTGTACTGGTAGGCGTCATTCGCAGCTGGATTAAAGCCCACGGAGAGAGTTCCGGGATCAGCTACCGCAACGTTGAGGGAGTCATAGCCGCAGCCTGCTGCCGTCGAGTAGCAAGCCGGAGCCGTTCCAATTGGCGCGTATCCATAGTGGCTGGTGTTGAAAGCAATACCGTAAATAACCTCGTTCGGCACCACCAGGCCACCCAGGCTAAATGTAATCGGTGTCGCCAACCCATTGAAACAGGTATTCGATGCAGCGTCGTACCATTTGCCGGCATTGGCGCCGGTGCAGTTGATGAGATCTGCCGAAGGCCTATAGGGAATCGCGAAGTTTTGGGTAACTGACCCGATCACGCTACCCACCTGGTTACCTGCAACCACGTTGTAAACGGTGAGGGTGACAGGGACGGAAAAGGTCGCGCCCGGGGTGGTCACGCAGTTACTAGCGGTCCAATGTCCGCTTTGGCATCCAAAGCTGCTCATAATCTGGGTGACAGTGGCTAGCGAACGTCCGCTCCCGATCGAAAACTTGACCCGGTCACCAAATTCAGACGTTCCTTGAGCCTCGAACGGCTGGCTAAATAGGTTGCCTGGCAGCGGGTTGGGTATGTTGTTGTAAATGGTCTGGCCGAAAACCTGAATTGTTCCAAACATCATTAGGAACAAGGTCAGGGTGAGTATGCGAATCAATTTCTGGTTCATTAATCAATTCTCCTGGGACATTGAGGGCGTGGTTGAAAACGCGCCTGAGTGGGAGGTCGATTCGAGTCCGACCGACTAGCTGGCGAGACAAACTTCAACGCCAGTGGGGCTTACGTAAAGAGTATTTGTGACGTGGAAGTGGAATAGCTGAAGCAAAGCGGTGGCAAATCCAGAGGCTTATCTTTCCAACATCACACGCAGAATCCGGGTCCGCACCCTATCCGGCAGTGTGCACTTACAATTTGTTAAGCGCGCGTACTCTATGCGAATACCCTATATCTGTCAATCAGCCAGCCTTCCCGTACTTCAGAAATAGAAAGGGCGAGAGTTTACCTCCCGCCCTTGTCTATTTTGCCGAAAGCTATTCAGCCTCCAAGCTGCAGCAAAGTCGCCGACTATTTGCCGGTATTTACATACTGGATGCAGTCGCCCTGGTTCTTGAAGGATGAGCCATCAGCGCGCTTCACGCTGTTGTAACCACCGTTCTTGCACTGATCCTTGCTGGTGGCAACACGGAATGGTTCGAAGTTATAAGTGATGCACTCACCATTCGAGCCGATAGAAAGTATGTCCGAGGAAGCTGTCAGCGAGGCGCCGCCGCTGCCCTGGTTGATACCGTAACCACCGAGAATGGTTGCGTTCGGGTTATTAGCAACGATCGTGTTCCAAGTGACATAACAAACAGTTGCGCAGACTCCGTTGATGGGACGTGTGGACCACCAGATAGCATTGCCGCCGTAGAAGGTGTCCCACGTCTGCCATGTGTTGGGAACGATAGGGCCCTGGGCACCGTTGTAAACAGGTTCGAAGACCAAAGTGGTGAAGCCACCGGCTACGCTGGGTCCATTGTAATCCACCGTCATGTTGATTGAGGGGAGTTGAACCGGAACCGCTGCCGAACTCTGATAGGTCGCATAACCCATCTGGTCGATGTCGGCGAGCTCAGTGCCTATGTGGTCAAAGTTGAAGAGCTGTACCTTGTCGGCGGGGGTAGGAGTTACCGTTTCAAAACTACCAACACCTGCGGGCGGCGTGCCCGGGCCGGTGCGGAAAGTTCCGTTGCCCGCGTTACGAGTGTAAAGCACCCAGTTCCTGGTTGGCAGAGTGTCCTCAGGCTGTCTGGCTACGTCACTCTCTATAACGACCACAGAGTCGCAGGCTGCCGGAACAGCGGATGTAGAAATGGCCGAAACTCCGGCGGTGGCCGCTAGAGCTGCCACAACCGTAATTAATGCTAAAACAAACAACTTAGTAAATTTCATTGATGTCTCCTTAGTGTTTATGAGAAGTCGTTGGGGGCGAGCAAGCGACTGGCGAGACAAAGATCCACGCCAGAAAAACTATTCATGAATTGTTGGGGTGTCAATCAGGAGCGATAAAGCGGAGGGCAGAACTATCCCGGGCTTTCTTCCTTGTAACCCCACACGCTTACCGTCAGAGTGTCCGCACCCATCCGGCGGTGTGTAAATCAATGCTGTAGAGCGCGCTCACTCTATGTTCCGGCTCACCTTTTGTCAAGACAGCTAACATTGTTGGTATTGCTCCGTTAGTGTGTTGCTCCACCAGCGGAGCAATACCAACAATATGCGGTCCCATGAGGTCAAAACCAGCAACGGTCCAGGTCCCTATTCTGAGGCCGAAGCATACAGCCGCGACAGCTCACGCTTGAGCAGCTTGCCGGTGGGACCTTTCGGAATGTCCTTGACGATATGCACGCTCTTCGGGCATTTGTAGTCTGCCAGGTGCTCGCGGCAGTACTCGATAATGTTCTCCCCGGTTAGCTGCGCATCAGCCTTCAACACGATGAAGGCCGCGACTTCTTCGCCATACAGTTTGTCCGGCACGCCGATGGTGGCAGCGGCCGCCACTGCGGGGTGACGATAGAGCACTTCGTCGATCTCACGCGGGTAAATGTTTTCGCCGCCGCGTATGATCATGTCTGACTTGCGGTCAACGATGTAATAGAAGCCGCTTTCGTCGCGATAGCCGATGTCTCCGGTGTGAAACCAGCCCCCGCGAAAGGCGCGCTCGGTCGCTTTCTCGTCCCTGTAGTAACCCTTCAAAACGTTTTCGCCTCGCAATACAATCTCGCCCAACTCGCCATCGGCCACTTCCCTGTCGTCGTCGTCAACTACCCTCATCTCGTTTCCAATCGGCAGTCCGCATGATCCGGCGCGACGGCGTGTGTCAGGAGGATTGAAAGTCGAGCGACAGGTCGATTCCGAAAGACCGTAACCTTCGATGACCAGGCAACCGAATGTCTCTTCAAAGCGCTTTAACGTTTCCGCGGGCACTGGCGCCGATCCACACATCGCGAATCGCAGTTGTTTGGTGGTCAGTCCCTCCGGCACACCGCCGGGATAATTGTTGAGCAGTATCGACAGCATCGTTGCGACAGAGCCGAAGGAAGTGATTTGGTAGTCGGAAATAATCTGCCAGAAACGAGAAGCGGAGAACTTTGGGCTCACTACCGTGGACCCTCCGGCATAGAGCGCCGACATAGTCGTCACGGAGACAGCATTCATGTGGAAGAGCGGCATCACGGTCAGTAATCGATCGCTTTGCGTGAACCCTAGCCATTCGCTGATCTGTTGCGCATTCGCGATTATGTTGCCGTGCGTGAGCAGGCAGCCTTTCGGTTTTCCCGTGGTGCCCGAGGTATAGATGATTATCGCTTCATCATCTTTCTTCAACGCCGGCAGCGATAGATCCTCGCCGTCATCGCTGAATTGATTCGTGGCCCGTGATACGTCGTCAAATGGAACCACGTCCTTCAGGATAGGCAGATCCTTTCGGATGCTTTCAATGGTGGGCAGGAAATCCGAATGCGCCAGCAGCGCCTTGGCTTCGGAGTTCGAAAGCACGTACGACATCTCCTCGGCCTTGAGCAAAGAGTTCAAAGGGCCGGCCAGCGCCCCCAGTTTCCAGCAGGCAAAGTAGGCGATGATGTATTCGGCGCTATTGGGCATCAGCAAGCTGACGACATCTGCTTTCCTGATTCCCTGCGCCGCCAGCATGCGCGCTGTGGCATTCACAGCGGCATCGAATTCGGTATAGGTAAAGCGGCGACCGTCCGCTTCGCTGAAGAGAAAGTCTTTATCCGGGGCGCTGGTTACCTGCTGCTTCAGTAGGTCGCGCAGGTTCTGGGCACGGCTACGCGGCCCTTCCTGCGGGGCGAAGCCCGATGATTGCTCGCTGTTACTCATGGTATTTCCGATGATATATTAAGCACCGTTCAGTTATACAAGCCAGCAGCGCAGCCCTTCATCAATTTTGTCATGGATAACTATCGAAACTTCATCAACGGCGAGTGGGTTGAATCCTCGTCATCCAAAGTCGTAAAGAACATCAATCCCGCGAACACCGACGAGGTCCTGGGCTCTGTGAAACAGGCTACCCGCGAAGAAGCGCAATCGGCGGTTGATGCCGCCAGTAATGCGTTCCGCGGCTGGCGCACCACACCCGCCCCGGCGCGCGGCCGCATCGTAGCGCAGGCGGCACGTCTCCTGGAGGAACACAAAGAAGAACTGGCCCAGCTGCTGACACGGGAAGAAGGCAAGACCATTTCCGAATCACGCGGCGAGCTGCAGCGGTCAATTAACGTGGCCGAGTTTTGCGCGGGTGAATCCCGGCGCATGAACGGCGAAACGATTCAATCAGAGTTGCCGCTGAATTTTGCGTACACCATAAAGCAGCCGCTCGGGGTCGTGGCCTGTGTCACGCCGTGGAACTTCCCGGTGGCTATTCCGGTTTGGAAAATCGCGCCGGCCCTGGTGGCCGGGAACACAGTAGTCTTCAAGCCCGCTACACTGACGCCGGCCACCGCCGTTCGCATTGTTGAACTGTTTGCCGAAGCGGGCATTCCTCCGGGCGTGCTGAATCTGATCATCGGCTCGGGCTCAGAAGCCGGTGATGCGATTATCAATCATCCGGCCGTGCGCGCGGTTTCGTTTACCGGCTCGAATGAAGTCGGCATCCGCCTGTACGAAGAAGTCTCGCGGCGGGGCGCCAAAGTTCAGTGCGAAATGGGCGGCAAGAATCCGGTCGTCATTCTCGAGGACGCCGATATGGATCTGGCAGTTGAATCAACTGCGCAGGGCGCTTTTGGATCATGCGGCCAACGATGCACGGCAACCAGCCGGGCGGTGGTGGTCGAAGACATCGCTGACGAATTCGTGGAGCGCATGGCCGCCCGCGCAACCAGCATGCGCATCGGCGCCGGCAGCGATCCGGCCACCGAGATGGGGCCCAGCGTTGATGGAGGCCAGTTTAAGACGGTGCTGAAGTACATCGACATCGGGCGCGAAGACGGCGCCACCCTAGTCTGCGGCGGTTCTCCCGCAAATGGGACAGGGCTGGAAAAGGGTTACTTTGTAAAACCCACCGTTTTCGATCACGTGACACCGGATATGCGCATTGCGCGCGAAGAAATCTTTGGGCCGGTACTGTCTGTCCTGCGTGTAAAGAACTTTGACGAGGCGATGCAGGTCGCGAATGACTGCGAATATGGCTTGTCGTCCTCTATTTTTTCCAACGACGCGCCGCGCATTTTCCGTTTTGTCGATGAGATCGAGACGGGCATGACGCACATCAACTCGCCCACGACCGGTGGGGAGGCGCATATTCCTTTCGGCGGCATCAAGGGCACAGGCATCGGCGATCGCGAGCAGGGCTCAACCGCGCTCGACTTCTACACCGACCTGAAGGTGGTCTATGTCGATTACACGGGACGTAAAAGGGAAGGCAATCTTTACTAAAGTGGGCGTTTAGAAACCACCTTCAGGCGGGCTTTTATTCTGAAGTCCAGAGCGGATCAAGTTGAGGTTTCACGCAAAGGCGCTAAGAAAGGAAGGACGTAAGGCGCAAAGAAAACTCTCAACCCTTTGCGCCTTCTGATTTTCTTTTCTTAGCGGCTTTGCGTGAAACCTCAAGTTACCGGGGCATAATGCTTAAGCAGAAGCAGCGAATGACAATCCCTCGGCTAAAATCGAATTAGACGAACGCTAAAACACGAGAACGACAAATGAGCACAGCTGCTGTGGACACAAAAGAATCCGAAATCGTTCGCAAACAGAAAGAGTTTCTCTTTCCCGCCGTGGCCACCTACTACCAGGAGCCTCTCGCTCTGGTAAAAGGTGAGGGCGAGTATGTGTGGGACGATCAGGGCAACAAGTATCTTGACTGCTTCGGCGGCGTGCTGACGGTCAGCGTGGGCCATGCACACCCGAAAGTGAATGAAGCCATCATCAATCAGGTCAAAACCCTGCAGCATACGTCAACGCTCTATGCGAACAAGCCACAAGCCGACCTGGCCGAGAAGCTTCACCAGATCACGCCGGGACGTTTGAAAAAATCGTTCTTTACCAACAGTGGCACGGAAGCAGATGACACGGCAATTCATGCCGCCAAGCTTGCCACCGGGCGTCACGAGATCGTGGTGCTGCGCCATAGTTACAGCGGGCGATCGGCCACTGCCCTTTCGGCCATGGGCCACGCGCCCTGGCGTCCTCTGCCCCCGCAGGTTGCCGGGTTTGTTCATGCTCGCGCACCCTACTGCTACCGCTGTCCTTTCAAGCTGACTTATCCGGAATGCGGCCTCGCCTGTGCGAACGATATTGAAGAACTGATCATGACCAGCACCACCGGCGAGATCGCAGCCTTCATGGCGGAGCCGATCCTGGGTGTGGGAGGCTTTATCGTTCCCCCTCCCGGTTACTTTGAGCGCGCTGTCGAGATTACACGCAAGCACGGCGGGCTGTTCATTGCTGACGAAGTGCAGACCGCTTGGGGCCGTACCGGTGACAAATGGTTCGGTATCGAGCACTGGAACGTTGAGCCTGACATCATCACCTCCGCGAAGGGCCTCGGCAATGGCGTGCCCATCGGCATCACCGTCGCCACACCCGAGGTGGCGGACAAGTATCCGGGGCTGACCTTCTCGACCTTCGGCGGCAACCCGGTGTCCATGGCAGCGGCGCTGGCCGTAATTAAGGTGATTGAAGACGAAGACTTGCGGCGCAACTCGACTAAGGTGGGCGGTTACCTGCGCCAGCAACTGGATGAACTCAAAGAGAAGCATCAAGTCATCGGCGATGTGCGGGGCATGGGCTTAATGCAGGGACTCGAACTGGTACGTGATCGCCAGACGAAGGAGCCCGCGCCTGAAGCGGTAGTTAAAGTCTTTGAAGAAACGCGGCGCCGCGGCGTGCTGATCGGCAAAGGCGGTTTGTATGGCAACGTGATCCGCACCGGCTTGATGCTCAATTCAACCAAAGATCATGTGGACCAGATGATCGACGCGCTGGATGCAGGATTTGCGACCGTTTAGAGGCGGCCAATGCGTCGTCGTGATAGTTCTGATTCCATCTCCTTATTCCCCTCCCAGGGAGAGGGGGATATCATGATGCTGTCCCGTGGCTTGTTGACGAAATCCTGTAACCAAGACGCCTATGAAAACTCTAATCCGTAATGGCCGGGTCATCACCGCTACTGACGATTACAAAGCCGACATACTGATCGAAGACGAACTGGTCTCCGTGATCGGCGCGAAGCTCGACATGCAAGTCGACCGGACGATTGATGCCAGGGGAAAACTCCTGATTCCCGGCGGCATCGATCCGCACACGCACATGGAGCTCCCTTTCGGTGGCACGCAAGCTTCGGATGACTTTCGCACCGGAACTATTGCCGCCGCTCATGGCGGTACAACTTCAATCATCGACTTCGCGGTGCAGAACAAGGGTCAGACGTTAATCCAGGGGCTCGATAACTGGCACCAAAAGGCCGAAGGAAAATGCGCCATCGACTATGGCTTTCATCTGATTACAACTGAGCTGGAAGACAATCAGATTGAAGAGATGCACGCGCTAATGGACGAGGGTGTCACCAGCTTCAAACTCTTCATGGCCTACCCGGGGGTTTTCCTGGTTGACGATGCCACCATCTTTCGCGCCATGTCCGCGGCCGGCGAGCGCGGCGGCCTAATCTGCATGCACGCCGAAAACGGCATCGTCATTAACGAGATTATCAAACACGCGCTAGCTAAGGGCCACACGGCTCCCAAGTATCACGCGCTGACGCGGCCCACCCTTGCCGAGGCTGAAGGAGTGCACCGTGCGATTGCGATTGCGGAAATGGCGGAGTCGCCGGTTTACATCGTGCACCTCTCGTGTGCTGACGCGCTGAATCAGGTGCGTCAGGCTCGCGACCGCGGGATCCCGGCGTTCGCGGAAACATGCCCGCAGTACCTCTTCCTTTCCATCGATGATTACGGCGAAGGTTTTGAAGGCGCGAAATATGTGATGACGCCGCCGCTACGCGAGAAGTCGAACCAGGCGGAACTCTGGAAGGGCCTGAAGATGGATGACCTCCAGGTTATCTCGACCGACCATTGTCCTTTCTGCATGAAAGAGCAGAAAGAACTGGGCCGGAACGATTTCACCAAAATTCCCAACGGTGCGCCCGGAGTCGAGCATCGAGTGCCTTTGATTTACAACGGCGGCGTGGTCGAAAACCGGATTTCGCTCAATCGATTTGTAGAGCTAACATCGACCGCGGCGGCAAAGATGTTTGGCTTGTTCCCTAAGAAAGGCACAATCGCTGTCGGGTCTGACGCGGACATCGTCATCTTTGATCCAGAGAAAGAACAGACCATCAGCGCCAGGAACCACCACATGAATGTTGACTACTCAGCCTACGAAGGCAAAACGATCAAGGGCGTGGTTGAAACAGTACTTTCCCGGGGCAAGGTCGTAATCGAGAACGGCGAATACAAAGGCAAACCTGGTGACGGGCGTTTTCTAAAGCGCGGGACGTGCGTGGCAGTCTGAACCAGCCCGGCTTTCGCTTACCTTGCCCATGCCTAAAAAGAAATGCTCGCAATGCGGACTCGTTAACGCAGTTACCGACGACGCGTGTCGCCGTTGCGGCACTCCTTTAATCGAAGGCCCCGGCGAAACTGAGCCCGTTGACGAGGAACCGGTAAAAAAGAGGGCCCTCGGCAAGAGACTGCTGTGGATACTGGGCGCCACGTTGTTTCTCTTGTTTGCGTTCTACATGTCGCTGCGGGTTACTTCCCAGGATCTCGGCTATGACCAGCGGCAGATTGTGGCCCGCTCAGTGGCGATTCTGGCGCAAAAGGGTTTCAGCCGCGAGGCCACCGCCCTCAGCACTTTTACCACGTATCGCAGTACGGACAATTGGTGGAATAAGTATGTCGGTCATCGCGACGCGTACGCCGCGACTAATTTTCCCTTCGAGGTACTGACGCTGTATCCGGAGTTCTTTGCACATTCCGCTGATGACGACGAACGGGCGGTCATTCTTTTGCACGAGGCCCAGCACCTCTTTGGTGCAGGTGAAGAAGTAGCGCTGGAGCACGTGTGGCGCAACAAGCAGCGTCTGGGCTGGACTGAAGAGAAGTATGGTCAGACGAGAGTTTGGATCAACACGAAAGAACTGACGATGACCCTGGTTCCCCAACTTTTCAAATGCGGTCCGGAGGGTAACTCTGATTGCACTCAATAGCTTTGTAGCGCCCTGGCCAAGCAGAAGCCCGATTGAGGCTAGCGACAGTGCCGATTCGGACGGCACTCTTTCGCTCGGGCTAATCAAGGTCAATGCTCGAGTAACCGTGCGCTTCGAACTAAATTGAATTCGCCCGGTACCGCGAGGGTGGATTGAACAACCGGCAGCAAGTCTTTTCAATAGCTACCGGCTTGCACAGAAAGTCGCCGACTGGCTCGAAGCCAAGTGGTGTAAGCGTCTAAGATCAGCATTGGGTTCGTGTTGTTTCGTGAGATTTCGTGTAATTTCGTGGATCGTGTGCTTGGGATTCGGAGCCATACGATCCACAAAATCACACTAAGCTCCACGAACGAACACGAATCAAGAGTTTTGTGCAAAGCCTGGCTAACCCATGAACACCGAACCCAACTCCCCTGACATCGCCGTTACCCAGCGTGACTTTGAAGAGTTGCGCGAGGACGTTTCCTCAAGTCCCCTTTGGAACAAGGACCTGGCGCCCACCACAATCAAAGAGCGCACCTGGTCAACCTGGAACATTGCCGCGCTCTGGATTGGCATGAGCGTCGTCATCACCACCTATACGCTCGCCGGCGGTTTCGTCGAGGCGGGGATGAACTGGTGGCAGGCAATGCTCACCATTCTTCTGGGAAACACAATCGTGCTTATTCCCATGGTGCTCAATGCCCATGCCGGCACGAAGTATGGCGTCTCTTTCCCTGTCCTCGCGCGGGCCTCGTTCGGGACCAGAGGGGCGAACGTTCCCGCAATGCTGCGCGCCATCGTCGCGTGTGGCTGGTTCGGGATTCAGACATGGATTGCCGGCACAGCCATTGATCTGCTTTTCGGCATGCTCTCCGACAAGTCGCGCAGAATTTTCGCCGACAATTCGAGTCTGAAATTAGTTGTAGCGTTCGCTATTTTCATCGCCGTCTTTTTGCTGGCCCTGAGGAGCGGCAAGGAAGCGAAGACCGGTAGGGCGTTTGTATTGCGCGTGCTGGTGGCGGCCGTCATCGCTCAATTCCTGGCCGTGCTGGCCCTCTTAGTTATGAATGGTGTCTGGCACGACCTGCTCGGTGGGACGACTGTGCTGGGCGTGGCGCCGCATACATGGGTGGCGTTCTTTCTCTTCTGGGGCATCCAGGTATTCATTATCCTCAAAGGCGTCGAAGGCATTAAGCATCTGGAGACATGGTCGGCGCCATTGCTGTTGGTGGGCGGGTTGGTTCTACTCGTGTGGGCGTCCTGGCGCGCCGGCGGTCTGGGGAAAGTATTGACTGAGTCTGCGCGGCTGCAGAAGGAACATAATGCGTTTTGGAGTATCTTCCCTGCCTCGCTTACGGCGGCGGTGGGATACTGGGCCACACTCAGTCTGAATATTCCAGACTTCACGCGGTACGCGAGGTCGCAAAAGTCGCAGATGACAGGGCAGGCGCTGGGTTTGCCTTTAACCATGACGGCGTTCGCCTTTATTGGCGTAGCGGTGACGAGCGCGACCATGATCATTTACGGGAGGGCAATTCCCGACCCAGTGGAATTGATGAAGCAGTTTGACAGCGTAGCAGTGGTACTGTTTGCCACGCTGGTTATTTTTGCGGCCCAACTGAGTACCAACATGGCCGCGAATGTTGTTTCGCCGTCGAACGACTTTTCCAATCTCAATCCAAAGTTGATCTCTTATGTAACCGGAGGGCTGATAACGGCGCTGATCGGGGTCGCTATGATGCCCTGGAAGATACTGGCTTCAGTAGGCGCGTATGTTTTCACCTGGCTGGTCGGATATTCAGCGTTAATGGGCGCCATTGCCGGAATACTGATCTGCGACTACTGGGTCCTGCGCCGCCAGCGACTCAGCCTGACAGCTCTGTTCGATCCCAATGGACGTTACGCTTATGGCAGCGGGTTCAACTGGCGTGCCCTGCTCGCGCTCGTCGCTGCAATTGCACCGGTCGTACCCGGGTTCCTGCACGCGGCCCGGATTCCCGGCTTCAATGGACGGTTTGAGAACCCGTCGTTCTTCGATACCCTTTACACTTACGCGTGGTTCGTCACGTTTGGACTGGGGTTTATCCTTTACTACCTCTTAATGAGTCGTCATCCTAATCTTAGAGGAGATACAGAGCATGCCACGCACAGTTAAATGCGGATTGATTCAAGCCAGTAACGCCGGCCCCACGGATGCCCCGATCGCCGAGATCATTAAGGCCAATGTGGATAAGCACGTCGGACTAATCGAAGACGCTGCTAAGCAAGGGGTGCAAATCCTTTGCATGCAGGAAGTGTTTACTACGCCGTACTTCTGTGCTGAGCAACAGACGCGTTGGTACGACGCGGTCGAGAAAATTCCTGATGGTCCTACCACCCAACTGATGCAGAAGCTCGCCAAGAAACACGGCATGGTGATCGTCGTGCCGATCTATGAAGAGGAAATTACCGGCATCTATTACAACACTGCCGCCGTTATCGACGCTGATGGGAAGTATCTGGGTAAGTACCGCAAGAATCACATCCCGCACGTCAATCCCGGCTTCTGGGAGAAGTTTTATTTTCGGCCGGGAAATCTGGGTTACCCGTGCTTTGACACGGCGTTTGCGCGCATAGGCGTTTACATCTGTTATGACCGGCACTTCCCGGAAGGGGCGCGGGCGCTGGGGCTGAACGGCGCTGAGATCGTCTTCAATCCTTCCGCCACGGTGGCGGGACTTTCGGAGTATTTATGGAAACTGGAACAGCCGGCGCACGCGGTGGCTAACGGCTATTTTGTGGGGGCCATCAACCGGGTCGGACACGAGCAGCCCTGGGACATCGGCGAATTCTACGGTCAAAGTTACTTCTGCGATCCGCGCGGGCAGATAATCGCCCAGGCGCCGCGCGATCAGGATGCTTTGGTCGTAGCCGATCTGGATCTGGACATGATCCGTGAAGTGCGCAACACCTGGCAGTTCTTCCGCGACCGCCGGCCGGATTCGTACGGCGCGCTGGTGGCTGATTGAATTGAAGTAAACAGGAACCATAGCTGTCCACAGATTACACAGATTACACAGATAGGCAGGCAAGACGAAGGTGCCAGCCACGCCGTTTCAACAGTTTTCATTACCGCAGGGAACGTTGCTTTTCCTTCTGTGTAATCTGTGCAATCTGTGGATAACATCGTGACTCTAACATCAGGAGTTTGTCATGGACCTTTCAATCACTGTTAACGGCATCAAGTTTCCCAACCCTTTCCTCCTTGGCTCGGGCCCTCCGGGAACCAACGCGCGCGTTATCGCTAAGTCATACGACGCCGGGTGGGGCGGAGCGGTAGCCAAAACCGTCAGCCTCGAATCGTCAAAAGTCGTCAACGTGGTGCCGCGTTACGGCAAAATGCGATCGCGCTCGAATGGCGAGGTCATCGGCTTCGAAAACATTGAGCTGATTTCGGATCGACCGATCGACGTTTGGCTGGAAGAATTTCGCCAGATTAAGAAAGACTACCCGGACCATGTCCTGATCGCTTCTATCATGGAAGAGTACGACAAATGCCGCTGGCAGGAGCTGACGCGCGTTGTGCAGGACACCGGCGTGGACGCTTTCGAGCTCAACTTCTCATGCCCGCACGGCATGACTGAACGCAAGATGGGATCGGAAATGGGCGAGCACCCGGATCTCGCTGAAGAGGTCACCGGCTGGGTAACTGAAGTTTCGAAGATTCCAGTCTGGGCCAAGATGACTCCGAACATCACCAACATCCGCGAGCCCGCCCAGGCAGCAGTCGCCGGCGGCGCGGTGGGCATTTCGGCCATCAACACGATCCTTTCCGTGATCGGCGTGAACCTCGACACGCTGCGACCGATGCCTACCGTCGAGGGTTACACGGTGCCCGGTGGCTACTCTTCGCAAGCCGTCAAACCGATTGCCCTGCGCATGGTCAGTCAACTGGCCCTGGACCTGCCAAAGAACATCTCAATCAGCGGCATTGGCGGCATTGAAACCGCTCACGACGCGATTGAGTTTTTCCTGCTGGGCTCTTCCACCGTGCAGATCTGCACCGGCGTAATGCTGCATGGCGTAAAGATGATCGACGAATTGAAAGCGGGTCTGGAAAAATTCATGACCGATAAAGGCTTTGCCACGTTGCAGGATGTCGTCGGCAAGAGTCTGCCTTACTTTTCCACGCACATGGACCTGGTGCAGCGAATGAAAGAAGCGAAGCGCCACAAGGCCGGTGAAGCCAGCCGCGACAACGAGTGGGCCCAGAAAGATATTACTGAGAAGACTGCCGAACTTACCTCCAACTAGAGCCTTGGGAAAAACGCCGAAGGCGTTCGCCAAAGTTTGTAGGGGCGGGG
>JBDTOI010000055.1:0-22756 GCA_039933315.1 Pyrinomonadaceae bacterium | reverse complement strand
GGTTAGCCAGTGGCTATGCGGCAACCGTCCTACCTCAAGATCCACAACATGAATCAGAGCGTGACCTATGAAGAAAACCGTCAGGCCCAGATGGACCGGGAACGAACGATTGACGTTGCGTGCACACCATGCGAAAGCCACGGCGAACACGATAAAGGCCACGCCCAGATCACGTATGAAGTGCGAATTGAATGGTCCAGTATGAGGAATGCCCGCCGGAAAATCCGTGTACCAGGACTGAGGAAACAAAAGCATCCACGCACCGTTCACGAGACTCAAAACGCAGGAGATTAGATAGAAGAGCCTTAACATAGCTTTTGCGAGCAAAAAAGTCGCCGCCCCGTTCGCCGCGGACCACTGAGAACTTCTAAGATCAGCATTGGTTCGTGTTGGTTCGTGAGATTCGTGTAATTTCGTGGATCGTGTGCTTAGGATTCGGAGTCATACGATCCACGAAATCACACCAAGCTACACGAAAGAACACGAAATAAGAGTTTTGTGCAAAGCCAGTTGAATTCACGATGACAGATGAGAAATGGAAAATGATATATGGAAAATCTTCTTCACGGTTAATGATAATTCTCCGTCATCATTTTCCCTTTTTCATCAAGCTCCTCCTCTCCTCCGCCGCACGACTTCACCCACCAGCTCCGCATTGCTTCGCGCTACGCGCCCATCAGGCAGCATGAGCGTGTCCTCAAATCCGATGCGCACGCCGTACCCGCGAAGGATCGCTTCCGCCAGCAACGGCCAGGTCGTAGCTTCCGTCCCATGAAGCACGCGTGGATTATCGCGAACATCGGCCTGCAAGATCTCCTCCATCCTGAGGACGTTTGCCAGTGCCTCATCCGTTTCCTGCTCCTGGGGCTCGAACAGCACCCGAATACAACGAGAGGCGAGACCGCTTGCCAAAAAACTCTCCGCGGCCTGTGGCTCAGACAATCCCGCCTCAACATCTACCCCACGGGAAAGCAACAACTGCGCGAGTTCGGCCGCGCCCTCTTCAATAAAGTTTATGGAAGCGAAGTCGGGCAAAACTTCCCAGGCCATCACTGCCTTTAGCCGGGCCGCAGCGTCGAGCATGATCCATGCTCCAGTACTAATCCCTATCTTTGCTCCCGGCGCAGCCGAACGCACCGCTAAGACCGTTTGGGCGACATCGTCGAGATAGAGACTCTCATCGCCGGACGCGGCCCGGATATGAAGATGAATGGCGTCCGCGCCGGCCTCCAGACACTCGACTACGTCTAACGCCTGTTCCCGGGAGCTGACCGGGACCGCATGATGATCAGTCTTCGTTCGTCCCCCGTTGATTGCAGCTTTGATGATCATCTGAAATCTATAATTTGCCGCACCGCTTGCGCCTGGGCCAACCGATCAAACCCTTCGTTAATCTCCTCCAGTCGCAGGGTGTGGGTTTGTAACTTGTCCACGGGCAGAATGCCTGCCTGATACATGCCGATGAAACGCGGAATGTCGCGGCGCGGCACTGACGATCCCATGAACGAGCCTTTGATCGTACGCTCCTCGGCAACAATTCCCAGAGCGGGCACGGAGAACAACTTGTTCGGCGCCGGTAAGCCAATGGTGATGGTTGTGCCGCCGCGCGCAGTGGCGTGATATGCCCGCATCAGGACGGCCTCGCTGCCTACACTCTCAAAGACATATTCTGCGCCACCTTGAGTCAAATCTTTGATTGTCTCAACCGGATCGTGGTGGCCGGCGTTAATTGTGTGCGTCGCACCGATTTGGCGCGCTAGCTTCAGTTTGCTATCGACTCGATCAACGACGATGATGGGATTCGCTTCACTGGCCTTCGCTCCCATCACTGCGCTTAGCCCGACTCCTCCCATGCCGAATATTGCTACAGAAGCTCCCGGTTCGACGCGCGCGGTATTGACCACCGCACCCACTCCGGTCACCACTGCACATCCGAAGAGCGCGGCCATTGCCAGCGGCAGGTCGGAATTGATCTTTACCAGAGACTCCTGGGCGGCGACTGTGAACTGTGAAAAAGCGGAAACTCCCAGGTGGTGACTACAAATTCTGGATTGCGAATCTGTAAAGCGACGGGCGCCATTCAGCAGTGTGCCCGCAACGTTCGCCGCATTGCCGGGTTCGCACATCGCAGCTCGGCCGGTTAAGCAAAAGTGACAGCGTCCGCAGGCGGCTACCCAGCTAAAGACGACATGGTCATCGGGCGCGAACTCCGAGACTCCGGCTCCTACCTCACGCACAATCCCGCTCGCTTCGTGCCCCAGGACCATAGGCAGTTGACGTGGGCGAGACCCGTCCACCACTGAAAGATCGGAATGACACAACCCTGCGCCAACCATCTCGACGAGTACCTCGCCGCTCTCAGGCGCGGCAAGCGTGATCTCGTCAACCACAAAAGGCAAACTCTTAGCGAAAGGCTGTGATGCCCCCGATTCATAGAGGACTGCTGCTTTAGTTTTCATGTCTCAATTAACCAACCGCAAAGCGGTTGTGCCACACAGCCCAGGATTGCGTTCTACGCTCTTTGCTCTTTGCCCTTTGCTTATTTTTGCCCCCCCGCCGTGTAGCGATAGGTTGCCGCCACCGCGAGGACGGCCGCCACCGCCAGAATGCCCGGCGCGAGTAGAGGATTCGCTCCTGCCAGTCCTTTTAAGACGAGATCGGTCGTCGGCGAGTTAGGCTCAATCTCCCTGGCAAAGGAAATGTTTCCTTCCACGTGCAGGTAAATGCCGAGCAGAGTCCCCAGCGCGACAGGCGCCATGCATATCCGCAGGGCTTTTATCGTTCCCGGTCCGGGCCGAAACAGTACCAGCAGTACTGCCAGCGATCCTAGAATGCATAGCGCGAAAGGCAGCCACTGGATGGTGTCTTTGGTGTGACCAACCAGCCAAAGTTCTATCAGGGCCCCGCCGAAGAGAGACACAGATAGCACGAGCAGAAAGCGTCGCAGTCGTAGTAAAACTTCAGCCGCACTAACTACAGCACTCATCACTGGGCCAGGTAGGTTTTCGCGATAGCAAGTTCTGCGGCAGAAATCTTATCCGCGAGCTTGGCCAGGAAAGCATCGGGCGAAGCATACGGCCGGCCGGCAATAAGAGCCTGGGCTTCACTGGCGTCAAGGCCGGGAATCTGCTGCAGTGTCGGTGCGTCGCTTTGATTAGGATCGATCGGCACGAAAACATACTTTTCGTACTCCGCCACCTTGCCCTGATCGACGTACTTGCCTATCTCTTTCCTGAACTGCTGAATGCTCTTGTAGGGCCGGTACTCTTCAAACTCATGCACCATGCGTTTGCCCAGGTCGGGAACAGCAGCCGTAAGCTCTTCGCCCGACGCCTTATTAACGTTGAGTTTTGCTTTCGCAGCATTGCTGGTTGACGGGCTCGCCGCCGCGGCTGCGGGTGTTGGACTGTTCGTGTTTGGACCGGCAGTGTTTGCTGGAGTTTCACCCGCCGACCCACAACCGGTGAGGAGCGAAAGCATTAGCGCCAACGACAGAATTGCAAGACCAGAAACTAGTTTCCGAGCAGACATATAGGATCCCTTCTTAGAAAGTTTTAGCGGGCGTTTTGCGGCGCATTATACACCTTTGTTTCCATTTCGGAATTGACAAGGAGTTCCACAGATTTCACAGATTACACAGAACCGGTAAGGCCGGAACAAGGGATCGCAACCGATCTCAGCTGAACTGCTTCATTCTCTTCCTCTGTGCAATCTGCGTAATCTGTGGATAGTGTCTTCCACTCATTTGGTTCCGAACAAGTAAAGCTCTTCAATGTTGTTCACGATGTCAGTCAGCACGGCATCGTTTCGGTTAGACAAATCGAGCCCGCGGCACCAACAGTTCTCCCACCCCAAAGAGCAGCAAGCCCAGGCCTAAGACAATCGCCACCAGGGGAACGATGAGATTTTTGCCAGTCACATCCACAGATTACACAGATTAATCAGATTAGTCAGAACTAAAACAGAGAACTCAGAAGACCTAAAGTGGAGCAGTCTCCCCGTGCCCCCCTTCGTCAGTTAATCTGTGGAATCTGTGTAATCTGCGGATTGCCCGTTTTAAAACTTAACGAACTCAAACTTCGTCCGGAAGCTGCGGCCGGGGCTATTGTAGAAGGTGCCAAACTGCGAGCTCGCCAAATTGTTTTGTACATCGCGCGGGTTCCAATGGTTGGTGATGTTGAAAACCGTCACGCCTACGCGTCCTCTGTATTTCTTCCCGCGGAAAGGAATCTGCAAACCCTTGGTCACGAGCACATCCAGCGTAAACAGTTGCGGGAAACGCCCGCCGCCATTGCGAGGTCCGACGTAATCCTGTTTCTCATTCAGCAACGAAAAGGGGAAGCCGCTGCGCCATTCCACGACCGGCGTAGCCACGATATCGTACGGCAAAGCAAAGTCGCCCCAGAACAGCACACGGTTCGGCACATCAAACGCCTGCCGGCCGTACTCGTTGGGCCGTATTACCGGGTGCCGAAGATTCCCGAAGTAGCTGTTGTAGTCGTTGAGATCACCGCGCGCCTGTGACCGCACATAAGAAAGAAAGATGTTACGTCCCTCCTGGAAACGCAAACGCGCCACCGCCTGCAACTCGCGGTAAAGCGAACGGCCTATGTTCTGCAACAGCAGCGCGCCTTCGAGCGAGTTCACGACCGGCTCGAGCATAAAGTCACGCCGCGTGTGGCGTTCTTCATAACCGACGCGCAAGAGCAGACGTTCAGTCGCCTGATGATCGACTTGTACATTCCAGGCGATGCTGTACGGGTTCCTGAACTCGCCCGCGGCCACAGTGTTACGAAACAGACGCGGCCCATCGGCAACCGTGACGCCGTCGGGTTGAAAGGTCGTGACGAGCAGGTCCTGATATTGCTCAAAGGCCCCGATATTCAGTGAAATCTTGTCGTAGAAAAGTCCGACACCGCCGCGCACCACGGTTCGCTCGGAAGCCGACGGCAGGATCACGAAGCCCAGACGCGGAGCAAAATTATTCTGGCCACCGATCTGATCCCGGTCGTAACGCAGGCCGAGATCGAATATCAAGCGCCCATTCACAGTCCACTTGTCCTGCAGAAAGGCCGTGTATTCATCCTGTCTCTGCCGCAGCGTACCGTCCCCGACATACTCGAGCAACTGGTAAGTCGGACCGTTATTGGCACCGCTTCGCACGATGCGCACCGGCAGCCCCCGGTCAGAACCGTTAAAAGCGGTATGGCTGAAGTTCAGCCCGGTCTTGAGTGCATGTGAACCGCGCCACTTTGCCGGGGCGAAGTGGTAAACCTCGAGCCATTCATAGCGCCGGCTCTCGCGATGCTGCCCATCGAACCAGCCACCGAAATTTCGATCGGGCGCGATGCGGTACGGCTGCCCGCTGTTGCCGAAAATATCCCCGTCAAACTGCTTAAAACTAAAACTGGATTGCAGCAATGCGCCGGATTTGAACACAGCCTGTTCGTTGAGCGCGAGGAACCAGCCGCGCTGGTGGAAGTTTGCGGTCGTGTCGGCCGGATTAAACGTGTTCAGGTTAAAGAAATCAAACTTTTGCGGAAAGACAGAGAGGCTGGCCGTCAGACGGTTATTTTGATTTACGATGTAGTCGATGCGGGAGAAGGAATCGAAGCTTTCGCGTTGGATGTCGCGTTGCCGCTGGTCCAGATTTTTCAAACTCGGCACGTCGGTGCGAACGAAGCGGTATTCGACACTCTGAAAAAAGAAAAGCTTGTCCTTTAAGATTGGCCCACCGACAGCGATGCGTGGTGTAACAGAGCCGATGCCGTAGATGTGACCGTCACGCAAACGCGGCCGGGGCAGGACTCCAGTGACGAGGTACCGCCAACTATTGCTGCCCGATCGCGTCTCTATGGTCGTTACGGCGCCAGTGAATTTTCCGTATTCCGCAGAGTAAGGATTTGAGTAAACCTGAACGGTTTCAACCGCTTCGAGGGGCAACTCGATCGCAGGACTCCCGGTCACGGGGTCGGTGACGTTCAGACTGGAGACGAGAATTCCGCTCTGGCTCGGCCGGGTGCCCTTGATATTGAGAGTGCCATCCGGGCCGCGCAGTACGCCCGGCAGCAGCGGCAGCGCGTCCTGAAATTTCTGGTCGATGAGTGGTGCTTCGCGCAGAGTCGCGCCGGTGATCACGCCGGGCGCGGTAGATTCTGTCTTGCTCGTATCGTTCTTGTCATCTGTAACCGTTACCGTCTCGCTGAGGGGCACGGCCTGTAAAAGAATGTTCTGCTCTACCGTCGCTTCAATCTGGACACTGACCTTCTGCTCGTACTTCTTAAACCCGGACAACTCGACCGAGACTAAATACTCACCAGCTATTAGCCCGGTAAATTCGTAACGGCCTTCGAGGTCGCTGATAGCTTCGAGTTTCTTGTTGCTCAGCCTCTCGCCGCTCAGCTTAACAACAGCGCCGGACAGCGCTTTACGCTGATCGGGAATGTCTGCGACCACCTTGCCCTTGATGCTGCCCCCCTGGGCCGAAGTGCCTGTGCGCGCGTAACCATAACTGAGGGGGAAAACGGCCAGGATAAAAAACGTTGCGAATAGAAGGTTGCAGGAAATCCGCATTCCGAACTCTGCATTCCGCAATTCGAAACGTCGGCAATTCATAATTCGCAAATCCGGCATAACTTAATTCCCCAGGGTTCGATGCGAAAACCTGTCCACAGATTACACAGATGTCTTAGATTTTTGAACTAAAACACTGAGGTTGGGTCACATGAGTTTTCACGCAAAGGCGCTAAGAAAGGAAAAGCAGAAGGCGCAAAGGGTTGAATATCTTCTTCGCGCCTTATGTCTTTCTTTTCTTAGCGCCTTTGCGTGAAACCTCAACTCAGCTCATAGGAAAGTCGCTGTAAACCACGCTCACGCGATCTTCGGTGACAACATTGCTTTGGGATAGATAGTAACCACCAACACTCGCTGACGTGCAGCCTCCACGCAGTTCGGTGAGTTCTTCGATGAGCCAGGGGAGTGTAGCTTGATCGGAGGGCTTGGAGCGGATGGGGACGTAAATTTCAACGCGAATCTTGGGAGCGAAGTGAAGTAGTAGCAGGTTAGGAAAGGTGGTTTACCCCCGCCTCAATGTGAGCGCCATTCAATCAGCGGGGGTAAACCACTCTTCCTGACTTGCGACTGTTCCAGGGAGCGTCCCTCCGGTTTGAATCCGCTCAGATGCTGCATGCGTGAATGCGAACGGACCCACCCGCTTACCGCGTGGTGGTACTGACCTCACTGGACCGTTACTGAATATCATGGAACCGAACTGCTCTTCCTTGGACCGGCATTGGACTCAAATTCCTGATTTGTTAGCTAGATCGAGAGCCTCCTGGGTCAGTTCTTTTACCAGGGTGTCGAAGTGGCGGAAGCGTTCGTCTTGCGTTTGGCCCTGGACGTAGCGGAAATAGATTTGTTGGATTACTACGGCGACTTTGAAGCGGGCGAAGGTTTCGTAGAAGACTATGCGAGACAAATCGCGGCCCGTGTTTGTTTCGTAGCGGTCGATGATCTCTTCGCGTGTCAGCCATCCGGGGCCGTGAGTGATGGCGCGCAGTGAACTGTTGGGATCGGACGGGGTGGCGGCTCCGCGCATGGTCCAATATGCGAGGAGGAGGCCAACGTCAACTAACGGATCGCCGACAGTGCACATCTCCCAGTCCAGCACGGCTACCACGCGCGACGGGTCGGCTTCGTCGAGCATGATGTTGTCGAGTTTGAAGTCGTTGTGAACGATGGTCGCTTCGTTGGCGGGCGCCGACGGAATTCGATCGTTGAGCCATGCGATTACCTGGTCCATCTCGGGCAGCTCGGTGGTCTTCGATCTTTGCCAGCGATCCGCCCAGCCGCGCACCTGGCGGCTGACGAAGCCTTCGGGCTTTCCTATGTTCACAATTCCCGACGAGTGGATATCAACCGCGTGCAGTGCGACCAGCGTGTCGATCACAGACTCACTCAGGCGGCGGCGCAGCTCGAGATTCTCACCAATCCGGGCGGGTACCTTATGCCGAACGATGAAACCCCGCCGGCGCTCCATCAGATAAAACGAGACGCCGATGATTGAGGTGTCTTCGCAGAGCAGAACGGGTTTGGGCGCCAGCGGAAATAGCGGGTTGATGACTGACAGAAGCTTGTACTCGCGCGGCATGTCGTGCGCGGTGCGCGCTACCGGACCCACGGGCGGGCGGCGGAGCACGAATTCCTGATCGCCGTAGCGGATTAGGTAAGTAAGATTTGAATGGCCGCCGGGGAATTGTTCGATCGCCAGCTCTGAAGTTGCCTCCAGACAGTCGCACAGATAGCGGTCGAGGGCCGCCATGTCCAACTCTTCGCCGGCTCTTACCGCCGTGCTGTCACTCACTGTCATACCGTTAGTGTAATTTCGTGGCGCTTCGCTTCGAGTGATTTCGTGGATCGTGTATTTGCTAACCAGGCTCACGCTCCACGAATTGACACGAAGCGAAGCGCCACGAAATCACACCAAGCTCCCGCGCGCCCTAACGTTCTTGCTGAAAAGTCTTGAGGATGCGCTGGGCGACGACCTGGCGGTGGACCTCGTCGGGGCCATCGTAAATCCTGGCGGCGCGCGCGTCGCGGTAGAACATTTCCAGCGGCAGATCTTTGGAGTAGCCGAGCGCGCCGTGGGTCTGGATGGCCCGGTCAATTACATCATGCAACACTCGCGCGCCGTAAAACTTGATTAGCGAGATCTCGACGCGCGCGTCGTCGCCTCGATCCAGCTTCCAGCCCGCTTGCAGAGTCATCAAGCGGAAGGCATTGATTTCAGCGGCCGAGTCGGCAATCCAGTTTTGCACGGTCTGTTTTTTCGCCAGCGGCTCGCCAAAGGATTCCCGCTTGAGCGCATAGGCGCACATCATCTCGAAGCTGCGTTGCGCGGCGCCAACCCAGCGCATGCAGTGTTGAATACGGCCGGGGCCAAGGCGTGCCTGGGCCAACTTGAAACCTTCTCCCAACTCGCCGAGTAAATTCGTAAATGGCACCCGGCAATCCTCGAAACGCACCTCGCAATGGCCGCCAATCCCACCGGACCCCATCACTGGCACAGAACGCACGATTCTGAAACCCGGCGTGTCTGTCGGGACCAGGATCATGCTGGCGCGGTGATGCGAATCGGCATTTGTATCGGTGACGGCCATCACGATGGCGAAGGCGGAACCGATGGCGCCGCTGGTGAACCACTTGTGGCCGTTGATGACCCAAGCGTCGCCCTCGCGCACAGCGGTGGTGCGCAGGCCTGTGGGATCGGAACCGGAAACTTCCGGTTCGGTCATGGCAAAGCATGAACGGACCTCGCCGGCAGCGAGTGGGTGGAGGTATTTCTCCTTCTGTTCGGGCGTCGCGGCGATGAGCAATAGCTCGGCATTGCCGGCGTCAGGCGCGGCGTTGCCAAAGAGGCGGGGCGCGATGACCGACCGGCCGACAATCTCGTTCATCAGCGCCTGCCCGATGTAACCGATTCCCATACCGCCCCATTCGCGCGGCAGGTTCGGCGCCCACAGACCGAGGGCCTTCACTCGCTGTTGCAGGTCGGCTTCGAGTTCCGCCGGGAGGCCTTCGTCTTCAATCAATTTGTTTTCGTTCGGATAGACAAACTCTTCCATGAAGGCGGTGGTGCGTTGCCGCGTGGCTTCGAGTTCCGAAGAAATGCTGAAGTCGATCATCGGGTTAACCTTCCGGCGAGCGGGTGTTGGATTAGGATGAAGGAGAGATTGTAAATGATCATCCACCGGAGTTGTAGGGGCGTCACTCCGTGGGCGCCCCTTTCTTTGGTCGCCAGAGGAGTCGGTCGGTCGTCGTGGTTGTGATGAAAAAAGAAAGGGGCGGCCACGGAGTGCCGCCCCTACAATTACTGGGGAAAGTATTGCTGCTTCATCCTAACTATCGCCCCGCAACAAAGGCAGCAGCCTGTTGAAGAAGGCCTGGCGTTCGGGGAAACCGTTGAGTCCCCCGTTGATGCGAAGGGTGATGGCGCGGATATCGTTCCGATCGGCGGCGACGTTCAGATTGCCCTCGGTCCATTCCTGAAGAGCCGGTTTCAGGGCGTGTTCAGGCATAGTCAGCAGATCTGGAGTGCCTTCGAAATCAAGATCGCAAGCGCGGCCCATGCGGCGGTGCGAGTCTCGCCCCGTAGTCTGCAACACGCCGTTGCCGCGGTAACGAAATCCGTCGCCGGGTTTGGTGTTGCCTAGTTCACGGGCCTTGCTCGGATTGCCAAGGCCATATACGCGTTCGGAGAGCTTCTCCGGATTTCGCGCCAGTCCGGGCGCTTCGGCGGGCGTCACCTTGGCTGAATGTCTTTGCCCGAAAATCTCCAGCATGCGCGGCGCGGAATAGCTCATGTTCTCGCGCAACACCGTGAAGCTGCCGGTCTCCTGCATGGCCTGCGCCAGAAAATGGGCCATGCGCAAAGGCGTCTTAATCCCATGTCTCTCAAACAGCGGCGCGCCTTCACGGATCGCCTCCAGGTAATTGCGGTGAGCGTTGGGAGCAATTCGCCGCAGTGCTGCAAGAGTTTTGTTCAGCAACGATGAGATGGAACCGGATACGGGCACGGCGCCAGAGTCAGGCACAGCGCTCATCAAGTTTTTGTTACTGAAGCCCTTGAGATCGTCGCCTGCAAAAGTGGTGCTCACTCGCCACCAGTCCGGCTTGTCTGAGTCAGCCAGCTTGGTGACCAAATGGCCCAGCGGGAGCAAGACCATTTTAGTGTCCTCGCTAACCACTGGTTGCTTCCTCAGCCACATGCCGGCGGGATTGCTGACTTTGAATTTATCTTGTGTCATGGCGTTTTCCCGGTGGCACAGACTTCAGTCTGTGAATCAATTTCGATGCTCAACAGATAGAGCGCGCGTCGCTACCTTCGTGAAAGACTCCATCGATCTCTCAGCGGAGCTTGGAACCACAGACTAAAGTCTGTGCCACTTTTAGTCGTCTATTCGCACGAGGTTATCCAGCACGAATTTGTAACCGGCGGCGACGTGACCTCCACCGGCGGCGCAAACTCCAGCCAGTCCTTCAAGGTTATAGAACAACACTTCGCACTTATTGCAGAAGCGCCAGTTTCGTTGTCCCGCTGCCCGGTCGTCGAATCTCAAGGTGAAGTTGTATCCCTGCGCGAAATGTCCGCCGCCACCGGGGCAAATGCCCTTGTTCGGATAGCCGTTCCAGAACAGCGCTTTGCATTTATTGCAGTAGCGCCATTCGGCCTGGCCTGGTCCCGGCGAATTGTAGGTGAGTTTGTAATTTGAAACTCTATCGGAGTCATGACGTCCACGCGCCGGGCAGATACCTTTGTCGCGGTAGCCGTTGTAGAACAATGTTCGACATCTGCGGCAGTGTCGCCACTCGTTCTGGTTTGGAGGTGGCGCGGCCAGGGCCTGCGTTACGAGAGCGCCGGGCACCAGAGTGGCGACGGCGGCGGTGATTCCGGTCTGCAACACGCGGTCGAAAAAAGCGCGTCGAGTAAGTTCACTTTTAAAGCAAGGCTCAATAAGGTCGCTTAGTGGTTTGGACATGGTCCCTCCTGTGGCTTGCTGGTTGATCATTAATAGCGGCTCACTCGATGCGTGAGAAAGCAGGCGCGCGGAGCAGAGCCGGTCGGTGACGAGCCGTTAGATTAACGCGAGAAGCTGATTAGGTAAAGAGCGGGAGGAGCGATCTCGGTGGCGGATTGATAGTTCTCGACGCGTAGCGTCGGCATGACTTTAGCCCGGCGTTTCAACGCCGGGATCAGAATCAACAATAACTTCCTCGTCGCGTCAGCGACGAGTGAATCATCCCCACAAATATCGCTCGTCATAGTCAATGCCATTCGCGCGCAAGAACTCCAAATATTCCTCCTGAAAAGTCTGCTTTCGATGATGCTCGCGCTGGTTCTGAATATAGCGAATGACTTCGGGGATCTTCGACTTGCTCACAGTAAAGGCGCCATATCCATCTTGCCAGCCAAATTTGCGGAGTTTTGGGAACTCATCGTGAATCCATTTGGACGATTCGCCTTTGAGATGTTTAGCAATCTCGAAAGGCGCGATGGTCGGCGGTGCAGTGACCAGCGCGTGGATGTGATCTTCCACGCCACCAATTTGCAATGCAGTCATTTTGTGGGTACGGGCGATGCCGCCGATGAATTTCCAGATTCGTTGTTCAATGTCCGGAACCAGCCAGGGGTAACGATTCTTGGTTGAGAAGATCACGTGGTAATGGAGAGAGGTGTAGGTGTTGGCCATGAAGATACGTCCCCAAACGTCGCTGACGCGACGAAGCTTTAATGATGCTAACCAGACTGGTCTAACATCAAGCTCTCGTTGTTGGAAGACTCGGGTGAGTTACGAGGAGGCGCTATGTGATGCAAAGGTTTGCGTAAGGTGTGAGTGGGTCTCATTCGTCGCTGACGCGACGAGGGTTGCCGATCCAACGCTCTTACCCGGCGTTGAAACGCCGGGCTAAAGTCATGCCGACGCTACGCGTCGGGGGCTCTTGCACTTGACCCAACTTCATCCTGGTGGCGTTGGATCACTAAACCTGCCTATTGATTCAGCGCGTACTTGATCACTTTGTTGCGGGCGACGATGAGGAGTTCGTTCTTGTCGTTAAAGACCATGCCAAAGGCTATGCCTTCGGGTTTGAAGACATCAAGGTAACGTCCATCTGCGGCGAATACCTGTACGCCTTTCGTGTCGCTGACAAACACGCGCCCTTTGCCGTCCACGGCGATCGCCTGGGCGGCGCTGATCTGGCCCGGTTGCTGGCCATGACTACCGAAGCGCGTCAGGAACTTGCCGTCGGGTGCGAACTTGAATACGCCATTGTTGAAAGTCCCCAGCGCGTAGGTGTTGCCCAGGCCATCAACGGCGACGCGCATGTCGAGCTCTGAATCACCGCTGGCTGAACTGATCGCGGCGCGGATCGTCTTTACCGCTTCGCCCGCGGGGTTAAATCGAACGATGTCATCACGGTGCGTGCGCCAGGCGCAGACCAAACCGCCATCAGGGGTGACGTTGACGTTGTCAAATCCACTGCCTTCGCTGTATTCCAGTTGGCCCAGAGACTTCCCCGTCTGTCCTTCATAGCGTGTGATAGTACCCCTCTGTGCGATGTAAACCGTGCCCTTACGATCGGCAGTCATGCTACGCAGAGGCATCTTCGGATCCACCATCCACTGGGTAACAAACTGGCCCGCCGGGTCGAAGACTTGAACCCGCCCGCCGAGGTATTCACCGACATAGATGTGGCCGGCGGCATCGATGCCGATGCTGCGCGCGTCAGTCATCATTCCCGGGCCGATTCCCTCGCTGCCAAACTTAAGAATCACACTCGCAAACCCGCTTCTCTTTTCACCCCTGGATCCGTACGGGCCGGGGTCAGCGACTGGCCTCGTTGAAACTGCGGGGCGCGCACTCCTCGATCTAATTACCCCGAAGAGCGCACCCATTACGCCAGTGATGATCATTATGACCATGATAACGACCGGAAGCAGGACCAGAAGCAAGATCCATTTCTTCGCGCTGGCCGCCACCGGTCTTAGGTTGATATCGATATGGGATATGACGTGCGCCGGCCGCCCGTGGAGTTCGTCGGGCACCGCGAGTTGGCTGTTGCAGTAAGCGCAGCGAGCGGTGCCGCGGGTATGCGGATTCGGTTCGTAGGAGATGGGGGCACCGCACTTTGGAC
Source organism: Pyrinomonadaceae bacterium (assembly GCA_039933315.1). Lineage (GTDB taxonomy): Bacteria > Acidobacteriota > Blastocatellia > Pyrinomonadales > Pyrinomonadaceae > DASXRU01. The sequence goes on along the minus strand of JBDTOI010000055.1, from coordinate 9,064 downwards.
AATCAAATGTTCGCATGAGTTTTAAGAGTTAGCCGCAGATTTACGCGGATAAACGCGGATTCCGGTTAAAGAGATTAAGGCCGGCGTCGCGAGTCAGGAGGATTTATCTGCGACCTTTCCGTCGCGATCTGTTGGACCGCCGCACTCCTTTTGCTACGCCCGCTGGCTCGTTTTTATCCAGACGGAGAAATTGGGCGGCATTGTTGTAAAAAATATCTCGCTTCTGCTCCGCTGTCAGGAAGGTGGCTGATTGAATCCCATCGATCGCCGCGCCGATTGCTTCCGGCCAAACCATCTGATCTGAACCAAACATAATTCGTTTGCCAAAACCTGCCTCGACCAGCCGGCGCAAATACGCGTGAAACTCTTTACGCGGGATGGCCCAGTTGATTACAGCAACATCCGCATAAATTTGAGGATGCGCCCAAAGCAAGCCGATCATCTCGTCAATCATAGGCCAGCCGGCGTGCATTACATACAAGCGCAGCTTGGGATGGCGAATTAGAACCTCCTCCAGTAGCAGCGGATTGCTCAGGCTCATGCGGTACCTGGGAAACCCGATATAAGCCGCGCCCGGCGGCCCTAACCCCATGTGAATCCCAACCGGAACATCCAACTCCTCAGCGAGAGCGAAATAGGGTTCCATCCTGGGATCGTCTGGCGGTACGCCTTCGTACTGATTGCCGATCTCGCCCAGGCCTTTCAGCCTCCCGGCCACGATTTCGTTGCGCAGAAAGTTCAGATTCGGTTGAGCAGGATCGTCAAAACCGTATGAAGGAATGATTTTGCCGGGCGCCGCCACCTCCCAACGCCTGACCATGTCATAGTTGTTGCTCACCAATCCCTTGACGATGTTGTACCGCTCCATGGCCGCGATGGTGGCGCGCATGTGCGCTTCTTCCGTCTCCAGTCCATTCGGTTTTCCGGTTACCGGGTTGGGTGCCTGGTTCTTTAACAGTTCATCAGTGGAATAGTTGTGCAGGTGCACGTCGATGATTGGTTGTCGCCGGCTCTGCCTTTGCGCCAGCGTGGATATAGGAAGCGCAAGGAGCAGCACAATTGCGAGATAGTTTGATGTCATAGAGGACGTTCCTCTCGGGCTTGCATTGTAGGGGCGGCACTCCGTGGCCGCCCCCCTCCTCGGATTAAAGTGGGGTCGACGCCCCTCCTCGGATCGGATAAAGAGGGGGGCGGCCACGGAGTGCCGCCCCTACAAGTTTTTGCACAATGTCACGGGCAGCGTTCGGCTTCGCCATCTCTTTGACGTTCGCCTGCATGGTCGCGAAGCGCGCCGGATCGGTCAGCAGCCGATCGAGTTTGTAAGCCAGAATCGGCAGGTTGTTGCAACGAATGGCTGCGGCGGCCTCGAGCAAGTGATCTGAATTGCGCTCTTCCTGCCCTGGGATCGGATTGACAATGACAAAGACCAGTCCTTTTGCCAGCGCCTCTGAAGTTGTCAGACCACCCGGTTTGCCCAACACCAGATCAGAAGCAGTCATCAGCTCGTCCATCTCTTGCGTGTAACCGAACGGTTTCACCGTTACATTCGCATCCGGCTTAATGCGCGACGCCAGTTTGGTCAAACGCTTTTTCAAGTCCGCGTTGCGGCCGCAGATAGCGATTACCTGGACCGGATGTTGGATGGGGAGCAGCGACGCAACCAGATGGTCCATTGCGCCAACTCCGGCGCCTCCGGCAGATACCAGAATCGTTGTCCGATCCGGGATTAGTCCGTGCTTGATGCGCATCTGCCTTTTGTCTTTGGACAGCGCAAAGACCGGATCAATGGGAATGCCGCTGACAGTTATCTTCTCCTTTGGTATTCCCAGCGCTTCAAGATACGCGCGGGCTTCGTCAATGGCCACAAAGTATCGCTCGTAATGATGACAGAGCCACATCGCATGAACATCAAAGTCAGTGACGATAATGGCCTGGCGGCTGGCGATGCGTTCTTTGGCTTTGAGCCAGGAGACAATCTCCGCCGGCAGGAAGTGCGTGCAGACAATTAGATCGGGCTGGTATTCGCGCAGTAGTTTCACGAAAGGGCGCGTGTTGAGTTTGTCGAGCGCGAGCCGGCGACGCTCGTTCTTCCAGGGCGTATCGAACTTGTCGTAAAAGAGTCCGGTTACTTCCGGCATGTTGTTGACCAGATCGATGTAGGCCCTGGAGTATAGGTGGCGGAAGACTTTGTTGGTGAATTGGAGAGTATCAACGTGGCGCACCTCCTGCGCCGCGCCCTCGTCGTTGAAAGCTTTTTCCAATGCCTGTGCCGCGCGGACATGGCCGGCGCCGGCCGACGCTGATAGCAGTAGAACTTTTTTGAGCATAAGAGAGGCCGTCCAGGATCAAACCGTAGGGGCGGCACTCCGTGGCCGCCCCTCTTCCTTGCGACCGCGGGGGCGTCACTCCCCTTTTCATCGCAGTCGCGGTAGCGGCACTCCGCACCGCGCTCTTTGTCGCGACCGGCCGGTCACTCCAACTTCATGAGAAGGGGCGGCCACGGAGTGCCGCCCCTACAATGTTGCAAACCGGGCGATGCTTCCTTTTGCACCCGCAGCCCAACCGACGGGGCTCGCTTGTCGCAGCCCTCGAGCGGTATGACGAGCAAAGCTCAGGGTGTCGAATCCAGGGCCTTCAAGCTGCACCCAGGTATGGCCATCGTCAATTGAAAAATCCGTCCCAGATGGCCCAAGAGCGACGAGCGCCGGCGTCTGACCTGGTGACATAACAGGAATGTACGCAACAGCTGAGCGGAAGCCGGACAAACCCTTTACCAGTGTCCAGGTGACGCCGCCGTCGCTGGTCATCGCTAGATTGTTGACCGCTTCTTTTTCCTTCGTGTAATCACCGCCGGCAATTACCCCGTGCTTCGCGTCGCGGAAAGCAATCGAGAAGATACCTGAAGATGGCCCAGCCATGAGCGGCGTCTCGGAGACCTTCCACGTCCGACCGCGATCTGCGGTGCGCAGTACGCGAGCTTTTGCGCCGGCGCCGGTGGCAAGCCAGGCATGACTCTTTCCCCATACCGCGATGTTGGTGCCACTGGCCGCAAACGCGCCTTCATTCTCAAGGGCTGGTGGCAAAACGGCCGCAGGCACACGAGTCCAAGTCCGCCCGCCGTTGCTGGTGGTCATGATGCAGAACTGACCATTTACCGAGTCGCCCAGGACGATGCCGTTGACCGCATCCCAGAAGGACATCGCATCCCAGAACTCTTTGGGATCTTCACCCTTGAATTGCAAAGTCCACGTTTGACCACCGTCGCTCGTCTTGTAAATGCGCGACGCGGGACCATTGCCGATGCTGAGCACGTAGGCGGTCCGGGCGTCGATGGCGTCGATGTCGCGAAAGTCGAGCGGATCTTTTTGACTGTTAGTCACCGTCAGTTTCGTCCATGTCTGGCCCCCGTCAGTAGTGCGCAATACAGTGTTGCCAGAACCACTGGCCCATGCGACCCGGTCATCCACTGCGCTGATGCCGCGCAGACGAGCAGTGACGCCGCTGGTTTCCATGGTCCAATATGGCATTGCGGTAAACGACGGTTGGTGGCCCGGTTCGATAAAGGTTCGCTGCGTATTGAGTTGAGCCAAGGTCATGCGGGATTGTGCATACGAGTCCTTTGACGAAAGGAACCAAAAGCCCAACATTAGAATCACGACAAAATGGAGGTTAAGTACTTTCATTCAATCTCCGGACATGGAAACGTGGCGCGTACTTCTTTAGCAAAAGAGCATCAGGAAACACTTCAACAAGCTGGCAGCGTCGCCTGAGTTTCACGCAAAGGCGCTAAGAAAAGAAGACCGGAAGGCGCAAAGAGTTGGCGCTTTTCTTTGCGCCTTATGTCTTTCCTTTCGTAGCGCCTTTGCGTGAAACTCCAACTGACCCAAAATGCCCGCTGCCAATACTCTGAAGTCACCGTGCGATTGAAAGTTTTGTCATTAACCGTCCACCGGCAGCCCTTCCAGCTTCATGATCTGTAACGCGTTGGTGGTCGGGCATGGCCCGGGCCGCAGGCGGTAATCGAAAACCATCTTCCCTTCCCGCACTTCTTCGCGGAAATGGAAGTTTGCGACTCCCGGAATCTCATCCGCAAGTTTTACCAGTTCGAGATCATGCGTGGCGATAAGTCCCAGAACCCGGCGCCTGGCCAACTCTCGTATGTAGGCGCGGCTACCGATCAGGCGCTCGCGGCTGTTTGTACCGCGGAAAATTTCATCGATCAGAAACAGCACCGGGAGGTCATCCGCTTTCTCTGTGGCCAGGAGCAAAGCCTTCAACCGTTTCACTTCCGCATAAAAGTACGACAGCCCGTCCTGCACCGAATCGCTTACCTTAATGCACGTGAAGACGCGAAACAATGAAGTTCTTAAAGAGCCGGCATTCACTGGCGCTCCAGCATAAGCCAGGCAAAGATTCACGCCCACCGTCCGCAGCAGCGTGCTCTTCCCCGCCATGTTCGACCCGGTAAGAATGGCAATCTTACTCTCATCGCCCAACTGCAGGTCATTGCAGACTTTAGTTTCTGACTTCAGCAGCGGATGGCACAAAGCACGGGCGTCAAACAGGTTCGCTTCCGAGGTGATTTCGGGAAAAACATAACGCGGATTCAACCAGGCGAAATTGGCCAGTGAATTCAATGCCTCAAGCTCATACCAGGCGTCCAGCCAGCGAGGCAAAAGGTCAGCCAGCTCTTTCTTCAACAACTCCAGCCGCCAGGTAAAATAAAAGTCCCACGGAACTACCGCGTGGATCAAAAGCCAGAGCAGTGCATTCGTTCTCATTCCCAGCGCCGAGGCCAATCGTTCCAGCCTCTTAAATTCAGAGGAGGGGCGTCGCCTTTTATCCAGGAATGGGGCGCAGACTTCGCGCAGACCTGGTGTGTCCTGATATCCGCGCGATTCAAGATACTTAAAGACTGACCTGAACCGGCGCAGAGCTTTTTCCAGTTCCTGTAACTCTCCCCATGCCGTTGCGATCCGGCCTTGCCGCGCGATCATCACACCCAGGTAGATAAGAAAAGTAATCGGCCAAACATGCGGCACAAGGTCCATCCCGGCCAGCACGATCAACGTGATGTTTAAGCCCGCCAGTCCGCCGAGCAATGACACAATTGAAAGAAGCGATTTGCCCTGTCCCGGTTGAATCCAGTCAACCAATACCGCCGCATCCCATTGGCCGCCCTGGGCCCCTTCGATTCCCTCCACCCTCGCGTCGCGACTGGCAATGGCCGAACTCAGTTGCAGCTTGTCACGGAAAAGGGAATGCCTTTTAAGCTCATTGACCAGCGACTGTCTTTTCCTGATAGTCAGAGCCTCGGGAGCGCTATTCAGCAACCATGACTTCAACCTCTGGCTGCCGCCCCTGGTGACGGCGCTGTCGAGCAGTCGGTGGAGCGAGCGATCGCCGGTGATGTCCAGATCCGTCTCAAACGGATGTTCCGCGGGCGGGGATGATGTATCCGGCCAGCGATCGGGATGTGGTAACGCTTCCCAGTCCAGTTGAATCCTGGCTATCTGAATTCGTTTGATGTTCACCATTAAAGAGTTTGCCGCAATACTGTCGCGAACTCTTCGGTGATACAAAGCCACCACTGAGAAGATTGTGGCCAGCAGGATCGTTAACGCCCAGCCAGCGCGGCTGCCGAAGTATTGAAAAACAAACAACGCCAGCACGCCACCGCCGAAAAACACAATTCTCCGCGCCTGCCAATACTTCCGACTGATTGCCTCCAGTTGATCCGCGCGTCGTTTCAACCTCGCGATCATATTCTCGAGGCCAGTGAGGCGTTGCGCAGTGTCAAAGTTTTCGGTCTGCATTAGCTTGAGGTTGAAAAGAATAGGGCCTATTCGACCTATTCCTCCTATATCGGAAAAGATCCCCGCTACCCCATCAGCCTGCATAAATTCTCGAAGCGACCTAAGACCCTTTGAGACTTCGGTAGGCAGCCACGCCCTCAATGGCCCCCTCGTGCATTCTCTCTGGCCGGGCATAAAGCCAATGTTTCTCAAACTCTGCATCAGTCATAGTTGGCTGCGCGGTTCGCTCCTTCTGCTTTAACCATTCCTCGACCCAATCCCGCAGCTCGGGATCCTGATTGAGCGCCATCCGGGCAGCGTGCATGTTAATTGGCGGGTTCATGAAATAGGTTACCTTTCATTAAGAGTTCTTGAGCTTTCAAAGTAACGCTCCTCACCAGTCAATGGGTCTGAAAACGAAATTGATCTGGCCAGCAGTTTCAGCGGATGGGAAAAATCGTCTTCGCGATTCGATCCGACTGTGCTGGTCAGTTCAGGATAGAGCCGGTCATTAACGATCGGGATACCCAGGGCCGCGAGATGAATGCGGAGCTGGTGCTTTCTACCGGTGAGGGGCAACAATCGATAAAGAGCCAGCTCGTCCATCTGCTCGATCACATCAATACGAGTCTCCGCGTTCGGCTCGCCGGCAACCTCCTTCATACGAAAGAACGGATCGCCCGGCACAATGCGACTGCGACGCGTCACCGGAAAGTGGCTCTGCGGCGCTGCCGGCGCGATAGCCTCGTAAACTTTCCTGACTCTCCGGTTTTGAAATAACGCCGAGTAATGACCCCTGGTTTTTTCGTTGCGCGAAAAAAGAATAACGCCTGCTGTCTCGCGGTCCAGGCGGTGAGCAGGAACCAGCGCTTCCCGCTTACCCTGCTTCTTTAACCGGACCAGGAGCGTTTCATGCAGGAAGCGCCCGGCCGGAATCACGGGCAGGAAATTAGGCTTATCCACCACCACGATGTGCTCATCCTCGTAAAGAACTTCTTCAGCAAACGGTATCGGCGTTTCCGATTCAAGCTCGCGATAGTAGAAGAGACAGGCGCCCACCCGGTAGGGACTCAGGGCATCCAGGCGGCGTCCGGTCTCGTCCACCACCTGGCCCTTTTTCATCCGTAACAGCCACGTCTCCGCCTCGATTTGAGGGAACCGCTCCTGCAGAAAATCGAAAACAGTCTTCCACTCCCCGACCGGCAGCTGGTGGGAACTCGGACCGACGCCATCGACTATGGGAAGCGGAACCTGCAAAATTGATCCTCGTTGCTTTCTGAAAATCGAAAACTAAATGTCAGAATACCCGTATTAGCTCCGCAGGGGTACGCCAGAGAGGTTATCGATCCCCTCTGGCCAGTTGGGAAAATCAATCGTCGCTGATATGATTGGCCCTCCCCAGTTTAGGAATCTCAGATCTAAAATCTAGATCTCATATAACACGAGGATCCACCAATGAAAAAAATCTCTCTTAGCCTACTGGCTCTACTTCTGTGCGCGTTTGCCATCGCCGCGCAGAAGGTGCCCGTGCAGGAAGTCGTGCTCGATAACGGCATGCGCCTGCTGCTGGTACCGCGCAAGGGCGACCCCAATGTGGCCGCCGGCTGGGTGGCCCGAGTCGGCTCGGTTAACGAACGCCCCGGTATCACCGGCCTCTCGCACTTGTTTGAGCACATGATGTTCAAAGGCACGCACGCCATCGGCACCAAAGACATTGCCCAGAACCTGCAACTTATTAAAGAAATGGACGAGGTGCGGGCGGAGCTGCGGAAGGAACAGCAGTCGCTCATATTGAAGGCCCGGCTCGGCGAAATCACTGATGCCAAGGATCCAAAGTACCGCTCCGAGCGTCACAAAGAGCTGCTGGTAAAGTTTGACGAGCTGACCAAGCGCGAAAAAGAAACGATGGTGAAGGACGAGTTTGATCGCGTCTACACCACGGCCGGCGGCTCCGGCATGAACGCGGGCACCAGTAATGATTTCACGGTCTATTTCATAAATGTGCCGGCCAACAAGCTGGAGCTCTGGTTCTGGATGGAATCGGACCGCCTGCGCAATCCGGTCTTCCGCGAGTTTTATTCAGAGCGCGATGTGGTTCATGAAGAACGTCGCCTGCGCACGGACAGTACCCCTACCGGGAAATTCGACGAACAATATGAATCGATGTTCTGGCAGTCTTCACCCTACGGTTGGCCCGTAGTCGGCTGGCCCAGCGATCTTGAAGGCATCACCCGCGAGGAGGCGCTCGACTATTTTGCCGTTAACTATGCGCCGAATAACCTGACCGCGTGCCTGGTCGGCGATATTGATCCGGCCCGCGCCACAGAATTGGCCAGGAAATATTTCGGCCGTCTGCCGCGCGGCCCGCGGCCGCCGGAACCGGTGCGCACCAGCGAGATGCCGCAGTTGGCTGAAAAGCGCATGGTCGCTTACGCCGAGACGGTGCCCGAAGTCCGCGTTCGTTATCACACCGTCGCCGAAGGTCATCCCGATGATTTTGTGCTCGACATTCTGGGCAGCGTGCTCAGTGGTCGCACCGGACGTCTCTATAAGGCACTCGTGCTGCAACAGGGACTTGCCAACAACGCGAGCGCCTTTGGAGATTCGCGCAAGTATGAGGGCTACTTCCAATTAGGCGGAGTCGCCAAGCCCGGCAAGACACCGGAGGAAGTAGAGCAGGCGCTCTACAAAGAGATCGAAAGACTGCAGAAGGAATTGGTGGACGCAAGAGAGCTGCAGAAGGTCAAGAACCAGTATGCGGCCGGCGCATTCCGCGGCATCCAATCAAACTTCGGTTTGATGGTCCAACTGCTGTTGCGAGACAACAACCGCGGCTGGGAAACTATCAACACCGACCCGGCTCGCCATCAGGCCGTCACTCCGGAAGATATTCGCCGGGTAGCGAACACCTACTTCAAACCCGAGAACCGCACCATTGCCATCTATTACACTAAGAAGGCGGCGGGCGGCGCGGCGGCGGAAGATCCGGCGCTCGCTGGTCTGTCCGATCAGGACAAGGCGCAAATTAATCAGATGAAACCGATGCTGATGCAGGCCAAAGCGGAGCAGCTCAGGATGGTCCTGCAGAACCTCGAGACCCAGAGCGCATCGGCCCCGCCTGAGAAACAAAACTTTTTCAAGGTGGTCAAGAAGATGCTGGAAGATCGCCTCAAGCAACTCGAAGGAGGTAAGCAGTAATCATGAGAAATCGCATGAAAAATAGGAAGACGCTTTCAGCATTTCTGGCACTGGCTTTATTGACCCTGTCG
>JBDTOI010000054.1:0-22779 GCA_039933315.1 Pyrinomonadaceae bacterium | reverse complement strand
TGGTGCAGGGGGCAGGATTCGAACCTGCGTAGGGCGTTAGCCCGCCGGGTTTACAGCCCGGTGCCATTAACCGCTCGACCACCCCTGCAAACTCATACTTTCACAACGCATGCAGACAGGAGTGCCAAACCTGAACTTGTCGCACCCTGAACAAAATCCGACCCAGCCGCAAATTCGCAACTTTAACTGAGTTCGATCAAGTTTGCAAGTTAGACGCTGTCACATCAAACTGCTTTTCGCTCACGACATTTTGCAACCTTCTCACGATGAGCGAAGTGGCCTGGTGGGACTCAAATACACTTCGCCATTCGACAGTCATCAGGCGTGAAAATGGAGCCGGCGAAGGGACTCGAACCCCCGACCCTCTGATTACAAATCAGATGCTCTACCAACTGAGCTACGCCGGCCTGGCAATTGCAGCGCAATATTCCCCAAAGGCGACACGAAATACTAGAGTACCAGAGTTGAAAATGGAAGTTACGCGAAGTTGAACAGGAATGTAAGAAACGTTGCTTTAATTGGCGACCGGCAAACCCTTCCCATTCCACAGCCTGACACAACTGGGTCAACCCGATCTCTGAACGAACGATGCAACAGGAGCGGCTTGACAATTTTTAGACCGCTTCTGTATTCTAGCCGTTCGCGTTTTACAGGCTTAAAATAGAAAGACTTATCTATGTCAACGTACTTTCCCAGCGGCACCGGACTGGCTCAAAATCGAAAGTGGCATGTGGTTGACGCCGCTGGCCAGACCGTAGGTCATCTCGCCACCGAAGTGGCGAGCATTCTTTCCGGCAAACGCAATCCCGCCTGGACGCCGTTCCTGGATATGGGCGATCACGTTGTGGTGATCAATGCCGAGAAGGCTGTGTTCACCGGATCCAAGACCACCCAGAAGGTCTACCGGCGACACACACTTTACCCCGGAGGGTTGCGCGAGATTTCCGCGACCGACCAGTTTGCCAAACATCCGGAACGTGTAATCGAGCTCGCTGTCAGGGGAATGCTACCAAAATCGAAATTGGGTAAGGCCATGGCCAAGAAGCTAAAGGTATATGCCGGAGCCGCGCATCCTCACGCGGCACAACAACCGCAACCCCTCGAACTTCCCTCCCACAGAAATCAAAAACAAAATTCGAACTGAGAAAGTTAAAGGACAGAAAAAGCTGTGGCTGAAATTCAATACTACGGAACTGGGCGGCGCAAGACTTCGACTGCTCGAGTTTATTTGCGTCCGGGCGATGGCCAGGTAAAAATCAATCGCCGAGCTTTCGAAGTTTATTTTCCTAACGAAACTTTGCGCATGATTATTCGTCAGCCTTTGCAGTTGACGGAAACGGCGAACAAATTCGACATTCTGATAAATGTAGCCGGCGGTGGCCCGGCCGGGCAGGCCGGGGCGATCCGTCACGGTATTACCCGCGCCTTGATGGAATACAACGCCGATCTCAGGCCAGCTTTAAAACAGGCGGGCCTGGTGACGCGAGATCCTCGCATTAAGGAACGCAAGAAGTACGGCCAGAAAGGCGCGCGCAAGCGTTTCCAATTCTCGAAACGGTAAGCGGGGGATTGGGGATTTCGAATTGCGGATTGCGGATTTCTAATCCGAATTCCGAAATCCGAATTCCGCATTCGATTGAATCCATTGTCGCAGCTTTGGTTGGTTGCCCTTCCCTGAAGGAACAGGCGTTCAAGCGGCGGCGAGTACATTAAACCAATTCACACAAAGGAGACTGCTTTTGGTTTCGGTTACGATGAAAGAACTGCTGGAGGCCGGTGTTCACTTTGGCCACCAGGTACGGCGCTGGAATCCGAAAATGAAGGAATACATTTTCGGCGAGCGCAATGGCATTTACATAATTGATCTGCAAAAAACTCAGAAGATGTTTCGCGACGCCATCGCCTTCGTGACAGAGATGGTCGCCGAGGATCGCGGCAAATTCGTTCTCTTCGTCGGGACAAAACGCCAGGCTCAGGATGCCATTCGCGAAGAAGCGGAAAGGGCCGGTCAGTACTATGTTAACCAACGATGGCTGGGCGGTTTGCTGACAAACTTCCAGACAGTGCAAAAATCCATAAAGCGTCTCAAGGACCTTGAGACGATGCAGTCCGACGGCCGCTATGAAAAGCTGACTAAGAAAGAGCGCATCAAACTGGATCGCGAACGCCTGGGACTGGAAAAGAACCTTTCCGGAATTAAGAACATGACCCGGCTGCCTGATGCCTTGTTTGTGATCGACGTGCGTAAAGAAGAGATCGCGGTCGCGGAAGCAAACCGCCTTGGTATCCCGGTAGTTGCCGTAGTTGACACTAACTGCTCACCGGAACACATCGACTACGTAATTCCTGGGAATGACGATGCGCTCCGCGCCGTCCGGCTCTTCGCCTCTCGGATTGCCGATGCAGTGCTGGAAGGCCAACAGATGCTTACGGAAGGTGCTGCTGAAGAAGGTGTCTCGGAAGGTGCAGGTTCAGGAACGGCGAAAACCTCTGGAACGGAGGGCGCGGAGCTCGAATCTGGATCTACTGACGCGGCGCAGACGTCGGTGCCAGGTAACGTAGGCTTTGGCAAGACCGGTCAACAACCAGACAGTATCGGCGATCATCCCCAGGCAGGCACCGGGGCCCCCGTTGATGGGGCATCCGGCAGTAATGAGTCGAGCGCGACTTCGCCTAAGCCTGCCGAGGAAGAGGACAAAAGCGCGGAATCCGTCGTCGCAGCGAGTTAATAAACAAGACAGGTTTTCGACGAGCGCAGCCTCTCCAGCGGATTAAACCGCCAGGCTGCGTTTTTCTTATGAGGTGGCACAGACTTTAGTCTGTGTATGAAACTGGCGAACTAACACAGACTGAAGTCTGTGTCACTGTAAGCGGGAGACATAGCAATTATGGGAGACATTACGGCGGGCGCGGTTAAGTCGCTCCGCGAAAAAACCGGGGCCGGTATGATGGAGTGCAAAAACGCGCTCACCGAAGCGGGCGGCAGCGAAGACCAAGCCATCGAGATTCTGCGTAAGCGCGGTCTGGCCTCAGCCAAGAAACGAGAGGGGCGCATAGCGGCCGAGGGCGCCGTAGGCTCCTACATCCATATGGGTGGCAAGGTCGGCGTGCTGGTCGAAGTAAATTGCGAGACCGATTTCGTGGCTCGCGGCGAAGAATTTCAGCAACTGATCAAAGACATCGCGATGCACATTGCGGCGGCCGAGCCTCGCTTTGTGGAACGCGCTGAAGTTCCTATTGAAGCCCTCGACAAGGAACGTGAGATAGCCCGGGCGCAAGCGAAGAACGATCCCAAGAACGCCAGCAAGCCCGATCAGGTCATCGACAAAATTGTCGAGGGTCGTCTTAACAAGTTCTACGAGGAAGCGGTTCTGCTCGATCAACCATTCGTCAAGGATCCAGCGAAAACGGTCGGCGAGCTGGTTACCGAGAAAGTCGCGAAGACTGGAGAAAAGATCACCGTCCGGCGGTTCAGTCGCTATAAAATGGGTGAAGGCCTGGCGAAACGTGACGAAGACTTCGGTAACGAAGTGGCCGCTCTTGCCGGTGGCGAATAGTCTTTAAGCCCGTTCTTCTAAATGGCGTTCGATTCCTGAAGAGATGCCTGCAGACTCAGCCAAGAAAACCCGAGGGAAAACCCCCGCTTATGGCCGGATTCTTTTGAAAATTTCCGGCGAAGCGTTGATGGGTGAGCAGAATTACGGCATCGACGTGCAGGTGGCGCGCAACGTTGCAGAAGAGATCAAAGAGGTCCAGGCCCTTGGGGTGCAGGTGGCCGTGGTAGTCGGAGGCGGCAACATCTTTCGCGGCGTGTCCAAAAGCGCTGGAGATATGGACCGATCGTCAGCTGATTATATAGGCATGCTGGCGACCGTGATGAACGCGGTCGTGCTCCAGGACGCGCTGGAAAAGCTTGAGGTGAAGACCCGCGTACTTTCCGCCATCGACATTCCGCAACTTGCTGAATCCTTTATTCGCCGTCGCGCCGTTCGCCATTTGGAAAAGGCGCGGGTTGTCATCTTTGCGGCCGGCACCGGCAACCCTTACCTCACCACAGACACAGCCGCGGCCCTGCGCGCACTCGAAATCAAAGCCGATGTGATTCTCAAGGCTACGAAAGTAAAAGGTGTATATTCCGCCGACCCGATGACCGATCCTAACGCGGTGCGATATGATTGCATCACTTATCAGGAAGTCCTTGAGCGTCAACTGAAGGTGATGGATGCTTCGGCCATCTCACTTTGTATGGATAACAACCTGCCTATTGTCGTGTTTAATATGCGTGAGCCCGGCAATATTATGCGCGTGGTCAAGGATGAACCCGGCATAGGCACCCTCGTCTGTTTGCAAAAACCCGGCGTTCGATGACCCTAACCTATCTATCGAGAACCTTATGAGCGAGAAGGATGTCGTCAAAGAAACCCGTCCCCGCATGGACACAGTAATCGAGGACGTGCGGCGAAAGTTGGCCACCGTGCGTACCGGCCGCGCCGCGGTCAGCCTGCTCGACAACGTGATGGTTGACTATTACGGTACGCCGACGCCGCTCACCCAGATGGCTTCCGTGCATGCTCCCGAGCCGCAAATGCTAACGGTGCAGCCGTGGGATCAAACTCAGCTGGTCGCTGTCGAAAAGGCCATACGCACGGCTGATCTTGGCCTGAATCCGTCGAATGATGGCAAGCTGGTGCGAATCCCTATTCCCGCGCTGACAGAAGAGCGTCGCAAACAACTCGCCAAGCAGGTGCACGAAATAGCTGAGGATCACCGGACCGCGATTCGCAATATTCGGCGCGACGCCAATGAACGGATAAAAAAGATGTTCAAAGATAAAACCATCTCCGAGGACAATGAACGCGATGGCCTGGACGAGGTGCAGAAACTGACGAACACTTTCATTGGCAAGATCGACGACCTGTCGAAGAGTAAAGAACACGAACTCATGAACGTCTAGCTTTCGCCGTGCAGGCGCAAAGCTATCGGTTCTCTAAATTGTGCATCTTGCGGTCTCATTCAGCGGCAGGCACTCATCAGATGATCGCTCACCTTTCCGGCACGCTGCTTTCCAAGCAACCCAACTCCGTAATAGTTGACGTCGGCGGCGTCGGCTATGAACTGATAATTCCAGTCTCCACCTTTTACGAGCTTGAGGACACCGGCACGAACACGCAGCTGCGGGTCTATACCCACGTGCGTGAAGAAGCGCTGCAACTCTACGGATTCAAGACTGCGCGCGAGCGTGAGCTTTTCCTCCAGATTATTTCCGTGACAGGCATTGGCCCAAAGATAGCGATCACTCTGCTATCGGGCATGAATGCGAACGAGATTATCGCCTCCATACGCACCAACAATTTAGCGCGCTTAACTTCCATTCCCGGCGTGGGACGTAAAACGGCCGAACGCCTAGTGGTGGAGTTGCGTGACAAGATCACTGCCCTGTCGTCGCCGGCGCTGGAAGAAGAATTTGCCGCGGAAGGCGGCCAACGGCCGGGAAGTTCTCCGGATGCTATGCGTGATGATGCGCTGTCGGCTCTGCTAAATCTGGGTTACCAAAAGACAGCCGCCGAAAAGGCCATAAAGGCCGCGATTGATGAAGGAGGAGATCTTTCTGTTGAGTTAATCCTTCGTCGCGGCTTGCGCTCGCTTTCAAGATAGAAGGCTCGAGCGACGGGTTTTTCGGTTGACGATTGAACGTTTCCGAGTCACGATCCACATTCATAATGTCGAATAAAGCTCAGCCGGCGGAAGCCAGGAATCCACCACTAACAGAAGACGAACAGCAGGACGAGCTATCGCTGCGTCCGACCCGCCTGGCTGAATACATCGGCCAACGCCACGCCAAAGACAATTTGCGAATCTATATGAAGGCGGCGCTGGGACGCCGGGAAGCGCTGGATCACGTTTTACTGACCGGCCCGCCAGGGCTCGGCAAAACGACGCTGGCCCATATCATCGCCAACGAAATGGGGGCCGAACTTCGCGGGACCGCCGGACCAGCTATTGAAAAGACCGGGGATATTGCCGCCCTCCTGACCAACTTGCAGGAAGGCGACGTGCTCTTTATTGATGAAATACACCGCCTGATTCCGGCGCTGGAAGAAAAGCTTTATCCGGCCATGGAGGACTACCACCTCGATCTTTTGATAGGGCAGGGCACCGCTGCCCGCTCTATAAAACTGGAACTGCCGAAGTTTACCCTGATAGGTGCAACTACGCGCGCGGGACTCATTACCGCGCCCTTGCGGGGACGTTTCGGAATTCAGTTTCATCTGGATTTTTATCCAAATGAAGATTTGGAAGTCATCTGCAAGCGTTCAGCCGAGATACTCGGGGTTGAGATCGACGAGGCGGGCGGCCGTGAAATAGCCCGGCGCGCGCGCGGCACACCGCGAATAGTCAACCGTCTGCTGCGGCGTGTGCGCGATTATGCCGAAGTTGATTACGATGGACGCATCACGGAAGATGTGGCGCGTGATGCGCTCAATCGCATGGAAGTTGACACCTACGGTCTGGACGAAATGGATCGCAAACTCTTAATCACCATTATTGAGAAGTTCGACGGCGGACCCGTCGGGCTGGGCACGATTTCCGCTTCGATTCACGAGGAGAAAGACGCCATCGAAGAAATCATCGAGCCTTACTTAATTCAGATCGGCTTTCTTAATCGCACCCCCCGCGGCCGCATGGCCACGCC
The DNA here is from genome assembly GCA_039933315.1 of Pyrinomonadaceae bacterium. Classification (GTDB taxonomy): domain Bacteria; phylum Acidobacteriota; class Blastocatellia; order Pyrinomonadales; family Pyrinomonadaceae; genus DASXRU01. The sequence goes on along the minus strand of JBDTOI010000054.1, from coordinate 16,085 downwards.
GCTCGCCTACGCGCATTTCGGTTTCCCGACCATGCGAACGAATAAACCCACCCTCTTCGATTCGGTTTAGAACAGAACCAGGGATGTCCAGATGCTAAGGTTGATAAAATGGCTCGCGTCGTTTACGAGACACTCCTTCGGCGTGCGAAACCGCTGGCCATGGCCCAAAATGCTGTGGCATGCCATCGTCGAGTTTGACGAGAATGATCTCTTCACTTCGGCTGCGGCAATGAGTTACTTCGGGATCTTGACGCTCTTCCCGGCCTTGCTGCTACTCCTGGCTCTTAGTAACTGGATCGCGGCGGGAAGCCAGATGGTGACTCATGTGGTACAGGTTTATCCCGGCTCAAGTAAGTTTCTCAGCGATACCATTCGCACTTTGTCGCACCTGGGAACGGGCGTAATCATCACCTGCGTAATTCTTACTTGTTGGGCCGGGTCGTGGGTGTTCGCCGTGATCGAACGGGCCATGAGTCGCATCTGGCGCACAACTCCCCGCACTTTTTTGCACGGCCGCGCGTTGACATTGGCGATGATCGGCATCGTGGGCCTGTTACTCTCCTCATCAGTCTTCGTAACCTCAATTTTGGTAGCGCTTCAGGAGATTGCCTTGCGCTTGTCCCCGCGTCAGTTGGAGAACTACAAACTGCTGGCCTCATTGGGCAGCGCGTTTTGGCAACTCGCATTTGCTCTGGTGAGCACGCTTGTGACTGTTGTGCTCTTCATTGTTGTGTATCGTTTCATGCCCAACGCCTACGTGAACGTTCGCGATACGATACCGGGCGCAGTGGTCGGAGGTTTGTTGTGGGAGGCAGCAAAATACATATTCGCGTGGAGCTTGAACTATTTTCATTACGATGAGATTTACGGTTCAGTGGGTGCCGTCATCGCCGTGCTCACCTGGGGCTACGTCTCGAGTGTGATCCTTCTCTTTGGGGCGCAGCTGACAGCTGTATTTCATTACGAGCACACGGACCAACTAGAGCATGTGCCTGCTCCCGCTGAAGGCATTGCGTCGGTCTCCTGATTTGAAACAGCTTCGCTTTCCCGCCGGCAACTTAGTCCATCGAACATGCGTATTGCGGATTTCGATTACCAGCTTCCCGAGAGTCTCATTGCGCAGCAACCAATAACACCTCGTGATGCCGCGCGCATGCTGGTGGTCAATCGCGCTAGCCAAAGCTGGCAGGACACGAGTTTCACCGACTTCCCTTCCTTCGTCCAACCAAATGATGCAGTAGTTGTTAACAATACTCGCGTGTTCCCGGCGCGATTGATTGGCGAGAAAGAGACTTCCGGCGGAGGGGTTGAGGTTCTCCTTGCATCTGAGCTCAAACCGGGAATATGGGAAGCCCTGGTTAAGCCGGCGCGCAGAGTAAGAGTGGGAACGGGAATTACTTTCGGCCCAACTTTACGCGCCGAAGTACTTCAGTTACTCGAGGATGGCCGGCGGGTTATCAGGCTGGAGTGCGAGGGGTCGGTTAATGACCAACTTGAGCAACTTGGCCAGACGCCTCTCCCTCCCTACATTAAGCGCCCGGACGGCTCATCAGCGGAAGATAGGGAACGCTATCAAACTGTCTACGCGCGCCAACGTGGAGCGATTGCCGCCCCGACAGCCGGCCTGCATTTTACTCCAGACGTGATGGCGGAAGTTTCCGCGCGAAAAGCCCGTATAGTTGAGATCACATTGCACGTGGGATATGGAACCTTCGAGCCAGTACGCGCCAGCAGCACTGAAGATCATTCCGTCGCTCCTGAGCGCTACGAGATAACGGAGGGGGCAGCTGGTGCCATTAACGAGACTCGACAGCTTGGCGGTAGAGTCATCGCCGTGGGGACAACTACGGCAAGAGCGCTGGAGTCAGCTGTTTCAGATTCGGATAGCATAGTCGCGAGAAACGAATTAGCCCGGTTGACTATTGGTCCCGGTTACCGATTTCGCGCAGTTGATACACTTCTTACCAACTTTCATCTACCCCGATCATCGCTGCTGGTGTTGGTGGCTGCCTTCGCTGGATATGACCTGATTATGCAAGCTTACCGGCACGCCGTCGAAGACAAGTATCGCTTTTACAGTTACGGCGATTGCATGTTAATTATCTAGTCGGCGTGACGTGTGCGTTGCGGCAAGTTATAATGTCCCGCGCGTTAAGCCAACGAAGAATCGAACTATGGCAGTACTCAAGAAATTTCGCTCAAAATGGTGGTCTCAAAGTGAACCACCGCCGGCCTATAAGACCTCGCCCGACCCGGTGCTGGTTGGACTCCCAATTGACGCAGGATACGATTTGCGTCCGCTTACCATTTCTCAGCTAGACGATTGCTGGCGCCTGGACCAACGCTGCTTTGTAGATGGGGAGGCCTATAGCCGTGAGACGTTCGAATATCTGCTGAGAGCAGGGGAATCAGTTTCGTATCGGGCGGTTTCCTACAACGGCGCTATGGCGGGGTTCGTTATCGGGTTGGTAGAACCCGATCACACGGGTCACATCACAACGATAGGAATTGCTCCAGAACATAGGCGAAAACGACTGGCAAGTCGGCTGATGCAAAAAGTGGAAGATGGCTTTCGCCGGCGCAATGTGCGCCTGGTTCGCCTGGAAGTGAGATCCGCCAACGTTCCCGCGCAGAAGCTTTACCTCAACCTCGGCTACACAGTCACACAGAATCTCCCCCGTTATTACTCAAACGGTGGCGACGGCCTTTTGATGGTCAAACCAATAGAATAACTGGAAGTTGATTTCCTGAGGCAGGGTTCTAACTTTTGCGGAGCTCCGTCAGCACCTGCTTGGCGACAGCCTTAAGGGTATCGAAAACCCCAGTGCCGCTGGCTGCGACGGCCTCGACTAGGGGCTCGCCTTTGCGCTGGAGCTCGGCCGCCATGTCGGCGACAGAAACTATATTAGGCAAGTCGCGTTTGTTCAATTGTAACGCGTATGGCAACTTCATTAACTCATAGCCCTGAGAGCGGAGATTCTCTTCGAGGTTGTAAAGGGACTCTATATTGGCGTCCATGCGCTCTTCCTGAGAGTCCGCTACGAAAACAACGCCATCGACACCCTTCAGGATTAACTTGCGTGACGCATCATAAAATACCTGCCCGGGAACTGTGTAAAGGTGAAATCTGGTTTTGAAGCCGCGTACAGTGCCCAGCTCAAGCGGCATGAAATCGAAAAAGAGGGTGCGATCGGTTTCCGTGGCGAGGCTTATCATTTTCCCTTTAGCACCGGGCGCCGTCGTGTCGAAAATGTACTGAAGATTCGTCGTCTTCCCACACAGCCCTGGGCCGTAGTAGACGATTTTGCAATTAATCTCTCGCGATGCGTAATTAATGAAAGTCATAGGTTGAGTTTATCGATGATGGCGAAACCAGGCGCCGGCTCTCGCTTATCTTAGGAGAAGAGACTCTCAATGTCCTCGTCAGTTATCTCTCCGAATGGCAGATCGTCGCTGGGCCCGCGTTGTTTCGATCCGCGCGAAACTTCTTCAAAAATTGTGGCCAGCTCCTGAGACATTTGGCGCGACCGGAGCTTCACCAAGCCAAGGCTTGAGCGCTCGTCGAAGACCACTACCAATAGCAACCGGCCAACGACACTAATATGAATACTCTCGTGTTCACCTTCGTGCGAGAGCGTGGGAAATTCCTTCTCGCCGATCAACTCGGCCATTCCGCCCGTGGCGGCGACATTTCCCGCAGCTAATGAGGCTAAACTCGTGGTGTCCAGGCCTGCCACGTCACCGTGGGCAGCGATTTGTTGCCCATCCTTATCCACAAGGAATACAACTCTGGATGAGGACTCCAGACGGAGGCGGGCCAGAACAGCTTTGATCTGGTGATACTGCTGTTCACGCATTACTATAGGACCGTCTGGCATTAATACAGCTTTCTTGAAGGGCTCAGGACGAGCGAGACCCGAGGTTGAATCGAAAAGTTGGCGGGGACTGAGTTTGGACGCTAAATGCTTACTGGAAAGGCCTTTCATAAACCCGCACCGAACAAAAGGCCGTTGAATTCGCCTGATTGGACAGGCTGTAACAACGGTAGTGACCTTAGCATAGCGCACACAATGACTTCAAGTGTTTTCCTGTGTTTGCTTAAGCTATCAGCAGTTCAACCCTAACGCTGACTTATAGCTGCAAACCCTACTCTTTAGTTGATTTACACGAAGGGCTATGTTAAAGTGCCGCGAGTCTTTTCCAAGGGCAACTCCGATTGAGTTAGCCTTCCTTATGATCGGAGGCTTTGCATGAGCAGTCCTATGGTTAAGGGCGTCAAAAGGTCTCCGTTGCGCTCAACCTCCCGTCAATCTGCTACAACTGGTCGGTCCCGCGCTTTGGCGGGCAAGTCGGTCCGTTTGAAGCCGATCACCAAACGTTCGTCTACGGGAAAAGCTCCGGCAAGGAAGGCAAAGAAGTCTAGTTCAGTGTCTCCGGCTAGAGGCAAAGCTGCAACAAAGAAAAAGGCTCTCGCCCCCAAGGGACGTACACCCAAGCCACACAAAAGAGCAAAGCCGCGAAAAACAGTCGCCAAGGTGGCTCCTATTCCGCGGTCGAGCAAGGCCAAGACCGTGCCGGCGAAGCTAGCCACCCATCCAAAAGCGGTAGCCAGACCTGTGCGACAACCGTTGCCGCCTCCTCCCCAGCCCAAACCCACGAGGGACGAAGCTGCTGCTTTAAAAGCATTTGAAAAGGCCCACAAGGAATTTAGCCGCGGGCGTTTTGCCGAGGCCCGCAACCAATTCCGAGCCCTGGTGGAGAAGTACTCCGGTGTCTCTGAAGTGACCGCGCGCTCGCGCACATACCTGGCGATTGCGGAAACTCGACTCCGCACAGAAACGATGTTGCCGCGTGATGCCGACTCTCTTTACGATCGCGGCGTTATTGAGCTGAACCGAGGCGAGTACGTAGCCGCGCAGGAACTTTTTGAGCGCGCTCTTAAGCGAGAGCCCAATGCGGGTCATGTTCACTACGGCCTTGCCGCAACCCGAGCACGCCTGGGCTCGATTGATCTCGCACTTGAATCACTCGGCCGCGCGCTTGAGAATCAACCAACTCTCCGTATTCGAGCTCAACACGATCAAGATCTCAGCGCCCTCCGTAACGATCCCGACTTCGACAAACTCGTCTTTGCTCCTCGCCCGTAGGAGCGTGGTGGTTCCATCCATCTTTTCTATTTGATCAACTTGCTTCATTCAGTTTTGAGAGGCTTCTGGTTTTGGGTATTATCCCAACAGAAGTCTTATTCAAACGCTCGCGGAGCTTATGGATTTACAGTCCTTTGAAGTAGAACGCGGTCTCAAGCTTGTAGCTCTCGGTGGCGGCACCGGCCTCTCGACGCTGCTGTCGGGACTCAAGCAGCTTGTAGGTCGCCGTCACGAGAGCGAAGCTATGCTGGAAACACTTTCGGCCATTGTGACGGTCTCAGATGATGGCGGCAGCTCCGGTCGCTTACGGGAGGAATTGCAAATGCTGCCCCCGGGCGACATACGCAACTGCATGATCGCCCTCTCTGAGGATTCCACCTTGCTGTCGCGTTTGTTTCGCTACCGGTTTCGCGGGACCGGCGAACTGGGTGGGCACAGTTTTGGCAACCTTTTCCTGGCAGCGCTCACTGAAGTAACTGGAGACTTTGTCGAAGCGGTCCGCCTTTCGTCAGAAGTACTGGCCAGTAAGGGACACATTTTTCCGGCGACGATAAACGACGTTCGCCTGATAGCCGAGCTGGAGGATGGCACCGAAGTGCGAGGCGAGACTCAAATCACAGCTTCGCGAGTTCCCATTAGGCGCTTGCGTCTGGAACCACAGCAGTGCCTGCCGCTACCGGAAGCTCTTACGGCAATCAGGGCCGCGGATGTGATAACTGTGGGTCCCGGATCCCTCTACACCAGCATCCTGCCAAATCTACTGGTGGCCCGCGTGGCCGAAGCTATCGGCGAAGCCAGGGCCACGAAAATCTTTGTTTGCAACTTGATGACGCAACCGGGCGAGACCGACGGCTACACGGCGGCCCAGCATTTGGCGACAGTGCGCAGTTATGCACCGGAAATCAAATTCGATTTTGTGGTTGTAAACGATCGAAAGATCACTCCCGAACAGGCAGTACTATACGCTGCGGACGGCGCGCATCAGATTGGCGATGAGGACATTATTTTGGATAGCGCCTCCGTTTCGGGAGCCGAGTTGGTGCGGGCCGATCTCCTGGATGAAGGTGAAAAGGTTCGCCATAACTCGGAAAGGCTCGCACACTGCGTGATGGCCTGCTGGCAAAAAGCGCAAACGACTGCCGGCGTAGCGATTCACTGATCAGGAATGCAAACACCACCAATTAACGCTACCGACAATTCCCCGCTAGACGTTTTGATAATGGCCGCCGGATTGGGGACGCGCATGCGTTCTGCCAGGGCAAAAGTGTTGCATCAGCTGGGGGGACGTCCGTTAATAACACATGTTTGCCGCGCCGCCAGAGATCTCCACCCGCGACATATTTACGTCGTGGTCGGACACCAGGCGGAAGATGTGGCCGCAGCTGTCCAAGCCGAGTTCGGTGATGCCAACGTCTCGTTCATCAAACAGGCAGAACAGCGAGGGACGGGCGATGCCGTGATGACGGCGCGCGATGCTCTGGCGCAAGCAGGTTCCACTGTGTTAGTCCTCTCGGGAGATGTACCGCTCGTCCGGTCAGAAACATTGGCTAAGCTTGTCCGGCAGTATCACGCAGAAAACGAAGGCGGTTGTACGCTTCTTTCGGTAAGACTCGAAAACCCCGCCGGGTATGGGCGGGTGATTCGCGACAGTGATGGACGATTCGTGAAGATTGTAGAACAGAAAGATGCAAGCGCAGACGAACTCCAGGTTCGCGAAATAAACGCCGGACTTTACTGTTTTCAGGCGCAGGCGCTCTTTAACGCACTGGATCGCGTTCAGCCCGTCAATGAGCAGGGTGAGTACTACCTTACGGATGTTCCTGAGCTCTTGTCTGGCGAAGGCAAACCCGTAGGTGTTTACCTTCATCCAGACGCGCGCGAAGTCTCCGGGATAAATACACGTGCCGATTTGGCAGAGTTTGAGAACATGCTGCGTCGTGGAGCCATCCGCAAGCTCATGTTAGATGGCGGAGTTACCTTCATAGATCCCTCCCATGTCTACGTCAGTGCCGACGCGCAAGTGGGCCGCGACACAGTCATTTATCCCGATGTCAGCCTCGAGGGAAATTCGGTGATCGGGGAAGGCTGCGAGATTCGCTCCGGCTCGCGCATTACCAACTCACGCATCGGCCATCGGGTAGTGATAAAAGATCATTGCGTCCTGGTTGATTCGGACGTGGCTGACGATTGCGCGGTGGGCCCGTTCGCTCACCTGCGCATGAACACAAAAATGGAAGCCGGAGCGGTGGTAGGAAACTTTGTCGAAGTGAAGAAGTCTCGCATCGGGCGCGGCACCAAGTCGATGCACCTCACCTATCTGGGAGATGCCACAATTGGGGAGAAGACCAATATTGGCGCCGGCACGGTCACCTGCAATTACGATGGCAAGGCGAAGCACCAGACCATCATCGGGGACAATGTACGCATTGGCTCAGACACGATGTTGATTGCGCCGGTGACCGTCGGTGACAACTCGGTAACCGGAGCCGGCTCAGTCGTAACTGAGGACGTGCCACCTGATACACTGGTAGTGGGTGTTCCGGCCGTGGTCAAGAAACGCCTTGATAGCAAGCAGGAAAAAGAACATAAGGGCTGAGCACTCTTACGAATTTCCAGTCATTCTACTAACCCATTCATCTAAACATTATGTGCGGAATAGTTGGCTATGTAGGGAATAAGCAGGTAGTACCCTTGATCATCGAGGGCCTGCGTAAACTCGAGTATCGCGGATACGATTCGGCCGGCATCGCGGTGGTTGACGCCAATCAACATCTTGAGGTTCGCCGCGCCGAAGGCAAACTGCGAAACCTTGAAGAGGTAATTCGCGTCGATCCCATCGACGGCACGTACGGCATGGGTCACACGCGCTGGGCCACCCACGGCCGCCCCACCGAAGAAAATGCCCACCCGCATCGCGACTGCACCGGGCGCATCGTGGTGGTCCATAACGGCATCATTGAGAACTATCTCCAACTCAAGGATCGCCTGCGCCAAAAAGACCACCTGTTCGTTACTGAAACCGACACCGAAATAATTGCCCATCTAATCGAAGAGTATTTGAAAGCCGGTGACGGATTCGAACAAGCGGTACGACGTGCTGTTAAGGATCTGCGTGGCATCTTCGCCCTCTCCATAATTAACGCAGATGAGCCTGATACGATCATCTCGGCTCGCGAAGGCCCGCCGGTGGTTATCGGACTGGGCGACGGCGAATACTTCGTGGCCTCCGACATCCCGGCAATCCTGCAACACACGCGCGATGTTTTCTTCCTTGGCGACGGCGAGCTCGCCGTAATTAAGAAAGACGGCGTACGTGTGACCGACTTCGAAGGCAACGCCGTCGAGCCGGTTAAGCAGCGGATCACCTGGGATCCTATCCAGGCAGAAAAAGGCGGCTTCAAGCACTTCATGCTCAAGGAAATCTACGAGCAGCCGCGCGCCGTTCGGGACACCGTCCAGGGACGGATTTCATTGGATACAGGGCGTGTCTTCCTCGACGAGATGAAGAACATTACCGAGGAAGACTTCAAGCGAATCAACTCGATCAAGGTAGCAGCCTGCGGCACGTCACTACATGCCGGACTGGCCGGCAAATACATGATCGAGCAACTGGCGCGGTTAAATGTCGAGGTCGACTACGCTTCCGAGTTCCGCTATCGCGATCCGGTGCTGGACGAAAATACTCTGTTGCTGGTTATCTCGCAGTCGGGGGAGACCGCAGACACTATCGCCGCCATGCGAGAGGCCAAGCAACATGGTGTAAAGGCGCTGGCGATTTGCAACGTTCGGGGCTCAATGATCACGCGCGAGGCAGACGGTACCATCCTCACGCACGCCGGACCTGAGATAGGTGTGGCGTCAACCAAGGCCTTCACCTCACAGATGATTGCGCTTTACCTGCTGGCACTGCACCTGGGAAATGTGCGCGGCACGCTCACCACTGATGAGGCTAAGTTCCACGCCCAGGAACTCGCCGAACTACCCGTAAAAATGGAGCACCTGCTAAGCGAAGCCGATGAGATTGAAGAACTGTCGCGCGACTTCTTCAGATCAACCGATTTTCTCTATCTCGGTCGGGGTATCAACTTCCCCGTAGCGCTGGAAGGCGCGCTCAAACTCAAAGAAATTTCCTACATCCATGCGGAAGGCTATCCGGCGGGCGAAATGAAGCACGGCCCTAACGCGCTAATTGATGAACGTCTGCCGGTAATGTTCATTAACACCCGCGAAGACGGCAACCGCGCTTCCGAGCTGCGTTATGAAAAGACGCACTCGAACATTGTCGAAGTCAAAGCTCGCGAAGGCGTAGTGCTCTCGGTTCTGACCGAAGGCGACTTAATGTCGTCGATAGTCTCCGATCACGTGATCAGCATTCCCCCATCAAGCGATCTGCTCTCGCCGATTCTCTCGGTGATTCCCCTGCAACTGCTCGCGTATCACATCGCCGTGCGTCGTGGTTGTGACGTCGATCAGCCCCGCAACCTGGCCAAGTCTGTAACGGTGGAATAGTTTCTGTGGATAAACAGCAGGCCCACCCTAATAAGCCAACCAGAGAACAACTCCTGGCGGCCGAGCGGAAGACGATTTCCGACGTCATTGCGCCCGGGCTACGCGTGTTGTTTTGCGGCATCAATCCGGGCTTGTATTCAGGTTGGACCGGTCATCACTTCGCCCGGCCGGGTAATCGATTCTGGCCCGCGCTATATGCCAGCGGATTTACGGATAAGGTGTTGTCACCAGCCGAAAAGCGGGAACTGCTAAAGGACGGCTACGGCATTACCAACGTCATCGCGAGGACGACGGCTTCAGAAACCGATTTGAAGAAGGACGAATACGCAATTGGAGCGCGAAGACTAAAGGCCAAACTGCGTAAATACAAGCCACGGTTCCTTGCTGTTCTGGGAATCGGCGCCTATCGCCTGGCTTTCGCGAAGCCGAAGGCAGTACTGGGCCGGCAGGAAGAAAAGATCGGCGACACCATTGTTTGGGTGTTGCCCAATCCGAGTGGCCTCAACGCGCACTATCAGGCGAAGGAACTGGCGCGCCTGTTTCGTGAACTGCGCGAAGCGGTCGATCTTCAATGCCCGTTTGAAATACCACGAGGCTCAAGATGATCCGCAAATACCGGCTTTATTCTCGGAAGAAGGATGCGAAAACCGGGAAACGCCGAAACCTGGGAACTTTCGACACGCGCGCTGCGGCCGAAAAGCACGAACGTGCGGTTCAATTCTTCAAACGTAAGGGCTGAGACTAATAACTTTTACTGCCAACTATTTTGCATGCAGACCGGTCAGGTGCTCCGCAGTGCTGATTTATTCGCTCTCCATTTCTCAATTCAACGCAGACAGATTAATATCCTTGCATTAACTTAGATGACTGACTTTCTATCTTCACTCAATGAAGAACAACGCCAGGCTGTTCTTGCGTCCGAAGGTCCGCTGCTGATTCTGGCCGGCGCCGGTTCAGGCAAGACGCGCGTCATTGCCCACCGCATTGCCTACCTGATCGCCGAGGGCGGCGTCGCGCCCTGGCATATTCTCGCCGTAACCTTTACCAACAAGGCTTCGCAGGAAATGCGCTCGCGCGTTGATCAACTTCTCAAGGGTTTGGAACTGAGCAGCGCGCCGCTGATCTCGACCTTCCACAGTCTCTGTGTGCGCATTCTGCGCCGCGACATACAGGCTCTTAACGAGGCCTACACGCGTTCATTCACGATCTACGATCAGGACGATTCCCTCCGCCTGGTGAAGAACTGCATCAAGGACCTGGGCCTGGACGATAAGACAGTGGCCCCACGCGCAGCCCAGGCGGCCATCAGCGCGGCGAAGAATCGCGGCCAGGATCCTGACAGCTATGCGGCACGCGCGGAGTACATCGATGAAAAGCGCGCCTCCATTGCACGTGTTTTCCAGCTTTACGAAGAAAGGTTGCGCAACAACAACGCGCTGGACTTTGATGACCTGCTGATCAAAGCGGTGCGACTGCTACGCGACGTGCCGGAAGTGCGCGAGAAGTACAACGACAGGTTTCGTTACATCCTGGTGGATGAGTATCAGGACACAAACTCTTTGCAGTTCGCGCTGGTGAGTTTCCTGACGCAGAAGCAGCAGAACATCTGCGTGGTAGGCGATCCGGACCAAAGTATTTACAAATGGCGCGGCGCGGACATCACCAACATTTTGAACTTCGAACAACACTTTCCGACCACCCAGGTCATTCGACTGGAACAGAATTATCGCTCGACGCAGAACATTCTCGACGTCGCCAGCGCGGTCGTCAGACACAATGTCGAACGCAAGGAGAAGAGCCTCTGGACCCAGAATCCGCCTGGTGAACGCATACGCTACTACCAGGCCTTTGATGCGGAAGCAGAGGCGCGTTTCGTTGCCGCCCGAATCGAAGAGCACCGGGCGACGGACTCCACCATTCGCGCCGCGGTGCTGTATCGCACGAATGCCCAGTCGCGTGTTTTTGAAGAAGCCATGCGCCGGGCCAGCTTGCCCTACAACATCGTCGGCGGCTTTTCGTTTTATGAACGGATGGAGGTGCGCGACGTCATCGCCTATCTCAAACTGGCGATGAATCCCAACGACTCGATTGCCCTGCAACGCGTCATTAACAGTCCGCCCCGCGGTATCGGCAAGCTCACGCTGGATGAGATTGAGCGCCATGCGAAAGACTATGGTGTTTCGCACTGGGAAACTATTTCGATCCTGACGGGCGATGGTCAACAGCGGCTTTCAATGCGGGCCACTGCTGCTCTAAAGAATTTCCAGCGCATCATTCTTCACCTGGCCGAGCTGGCGGGAACTCCGGTTGCGCTTGCCCCGGGTGTGACAAATCAGGGCCTTGAGTTGGTCGATGCGGACACCTCGCCACCAGCGGAGGACGCAAAAGAGGAAGATGCCGGCAATGGAGCCGACCACGTCGTCCTCTCCGACTCCCCGGTTTCCGACCTGGTCAAAGCCGCCATCCTCGACACCGGTTACGAGAACGCGCTGAAAGGCGAGAACACGGACGAAGCCGAAGCGCGCCTGGAAAACCTGCAGGAACTTGTAAATGCCGCAGTCGATTATGACGAGATGGGCGCCGAAGGCTTGCGCGAGTTCATCGACCACTCAGCGCTTGTTTCCGATGCCGATCAGTACAAGCGCGACGCGCCGGTGACCATAATGACCGCGCATTCGGCAAAGGGATTGGAGTTCCCCCTGGTCTTCATCGTGGGTTTGGAGGACGGGCTATTTCCGCATTCGCGCTCAGCCACTGACGCGGCCGAGCTCGAGGAAGAGCGCCGCCTTTGTTACGTGGCGATGACGCGCGCTGAAAGATTCCTTTATGTGACGCACGCAGTTAAGCGGCGCGTCTATGGTGAAGAGCTTGCTTCTGAGCCTTCGCAGTTTCTGAACGAGATGCCGCTGGAGTTGATCGATGACCTCACGCGCGGCAATTCCTGGCTCTCGTTCGCGCGCGGCTCATCATCATTGAAACCGGAACAGGACGATACGGTTCTGAAATCCCATCGCGACACCAAGGCGCGTGCACAATATAGCGGCAAAACCTACGATAGCGCGGAATCGATCGCCGAGTTCTTTCGCAACCGGGCCGCGCAAATGCCTGGCGGCATGGTGGAACCAAAGAAGAGCTCTGCCCGCGGCACCAGTCAAGGCGTGCGATCTGCCAAACTCGAAACTCGAAACCCGAAACTCGAAACTGCCATCCCTTCCGACTTCTCCCCCGGCTCTTACGTTCGTCACGCAAAGTATGGCCGCGGTCTGGTGCTGCGGCGCGAAGGCGTGGGTGACTCCTTAAAGCTGACAGTAACCTTTCCCGGTTATGGCCAGAAGAAGCTGGTGCAGAAATACGCTGGTTTGGAAAAAGGCTGACCAGTTCCCTTCGAGCCAGTTTGTTACCTCGAGCGAATGTTGTAGGGGCGGCACTCCGTGGCCGCCCCTCCTTTGTAAATAAGAACTGAGCTGCATAAAAGGGGCGCCCACGGAGGGACGCCCCTACAATCATTCGCGCAACAGCCCGCCCTTGAAAACCGGCTGCCCGCCCAGCGAAGTGTAGAAGGCATAAGCAACGAGAGACAGCGCGGTGGCCAGCGCAAAAATCGTCGATGATGCGTACCAGACGGAGAAGTCCGTAGTCATAGGAAAATTGCCGAACACCGAGGTAAAAAACAGTGCTGCCGTCAAAGCCAGCAAGCCAAATCGCGTTGCCACGGCGATAACTAGAGCTGAGAAGATCGCGGAGTAAGGCAGGTTTACAATCAGCATGCTGCTGCCCAAGCCGAAGAAGAGTGTGAACAGCAGCCAGGCCACCGCGAGGGCGATCCACTCTTTACGCCGGAAGATTATGTGCAGCAACAGCAGAAAGAAAAGGCAGGCTACCGCGAGGAAAACAATCAGCGTTACTCCAGTAAAAAAGAATTCGCCGACCGCCTCGCGCACCCCGAGCAAAGTGTGGAGCGCAACCGGCCGCGGCGCCCGCGGGTGACCCAGCCACTCCGGCGTCAAAGCCCAGAGGTTGGCGACCACCATCATCGCCATTCCAAAAACTGATCCAATAAGAAGATCCCTGCCAATGAGGGGGTCGCGGAAATCACCGGCCAACAATCGGCTCCAGGAAATTATGCGATGCGGCCACCAGCGCCGGACGTAAGGCTCAAGCGCGAGGTAGAAGAGCCAGAGGAGGACTGTTGGCAACAGCGCGAACTGAACGCCTACAAAGAGCAGGTTCAATTCCTCGTTCGCCCCATAATGATGTGCCCGAAAAACCCAGGAAACCATCAAGGCCAGAAAGATGTAGATGGCCAGCCTCGCTCCGCCTTTGCGATCGCCGGAGCCGGCGCGCAAGTTTCGTCTCCCGAGCAGCACGCCAATAATCACAAACGCTAACATTGCGCCGACGACGCCAAAGACAAAAAGCTTTCCTAACAGGCCGGGCTGCGTTTGCCGCAGTATCCCTTTGGAATTCCAGGGTCCAATGATCTGGAAAAACACCGGCTTGCCGGCATAAGCAGCGGCCTCAATTCTGATGGGGATTTGCGGCTGATTCGGTAGCGTGCCTTCCCACGCAGCCCGGCTATCACTATTCACCGGCGGAATCCACTTTGACGGTGTCGAGGTAAACCCAGTCTGATTCAAGCCGGCCTCTTCAAAGAGCGCGGACCAATTTGGAGGGGCAGCGACCTGAGAAGACTCGTCCTGTTGCGGCGGCGCGGCAACGAACTCAATCAACCTTCCCATGGGATCTAACTTCACCCTGATCATGCCTGGCCGCGTTGCCGGCGGATCGCCTTCCGTCGCCCGCACACCCAGCCGCACCGCTGGGATCAAATAGTCCGCACTCTCCCGATACCAGAAATAGAGTGACGCGGGCTGTGAAGTCGGTAGCTGGGGCAACAACGAAGGATTTGTATCGAGGTATCTAAGGTAGTTAAACTCGCTCCCCAAGCCGTACGTGCTATCTGCCGGTGGATCGGTATAGCCCATTTTCGCAATAATCGTGCGCGCCCTCTCCTTCAGCGCCTCCGGTGATTTTTCCAGCGTGACGCGCCGATGCAGCTCGGTCTTTTCGGAGAGCACGACGACAGCGCCAATCGCTATCAGAATAAAAGCCAACAGAGAAATGGCAACTGCCGGTTTCAGCAACCCTTCCTTCGGCGCCGCCGCAACCATCTCCGGCGAAGGCGTCTCGCCGGCAGCCAGCGCGGCCGCCAGCGGATCGCCGCCAGGCAAAGAGGCCGCCACCTGCAACGCCGACGCCGGACGTTTCTCCGGGTCCTTTTCGATGCAACGCAGGATCACTCGCTCAACGAGCGGCTCCATGTCTTTGACGATCGTCGAGGGACTAGTCGGCGTCGTGTCACTGTTCCGCAAATTTAGCAATTGCGGCAGAGTCGGCGCGCTAAAAGCCTTTTTGCCCGTGAACAATTCATAGAGCACCAGGCCAAGCGAGTAGATGTCGCTTTTGACTGTCAGCTCCGTACCGGCGAGTTGCTCCGGCGACATGTACGCCGGTGTTCCCACACGACTTTCTTCGTCGCGAACCTCTTCGACCAATCCGGCGATACCGAAATCCGTGATGCGCACATTGCCGTCGCCGTCGATCATCACGTTGGCGGGTTTAAGATCGCGATGTAGTACGCCGCGATCGTGCGCCGCGGCGACCCCGGCACAGAGCTGGCGCGCGATCTGTAACGCCTTATCCGAAGGCAGCCGGCCAATGCGATGCAGCAACGACGAGAGTTCCTCGCCCTTGATGTATTCCATGGAAAGGAAATGACGACCGTCGACTTCGCCGATGTCATAAACGCGACAGACGTTCCGGTGGGAAACCTCACGCGCAATGCGCACTTCGCGATGAAAACGTGCCAGCGCCGCGCCGTCTGTTAGAAGATGATCGGGAAGAAACTTAAGCGCCACCGGCTGGCTGAGCTTAAGATCGTCGGCGCGATAGACTTCGCCCATGCCACCTTTGCCGAGCAGGCCCACAATCCGATAACGATCGGCGAGCATCGTGCCTGGCACAAACGCGGCATCGTCAATCGGGTCATATGAAGAAGTACTCAGGTCGGGACTTTTTTGGTACGTGGTGCGAAAGCTGGGAGGTCTTGAGACGTCAAAGCGCTGCGTCGCCGCATCATCAAGCGTAACGCCGCATGCGGGGCATTTCGTATCGTCCTTGCCGACGTCCTTTTGGCAAGCAGGGCAGCGCATCGGAGCGCGGATTCTAACACACGTTGGTGGGAGCGTCCCTCCGTGCGCGCCCCTCGTTGCGAAGGTAATCTCATTAACACTGTCTTCGGTCAGATTTTCCTCGCCGTCTCATTAACCCCTGCCTTTAGCAGTCAGGTGATCCGGCCAATCGGTAGTCTCTTAATTTGGCTCATCAATGTCCGACATGCTTCAGCTTGTCGTCTAGCTTGGGAACTCT
>JBDTOI010000053.1:0-23838 GCA_039933315.1 Pyrinomonadaceae bacterium | reverse complement strand
AGGGTTGCCAAAGCGCAACCCTGGGCTGAAATTAGCGAACGCTTTCAGCGTTAAACTGGGCTGAAATTAGCGAACGCTTTCAGCGTTAAACTCAAACGGCACCATTACCTAACTACACAAACGAATGCGGAATAGAGTTTTTGTGTCAGGACTTTCCGAATCATGCCGGCAGCAAAGAACCCAGTGAACACCCGCCCGCTCCCACAAGGGATCCGCGCGGCGATTGCCCTGGTTCTTTCCCTGGCTTGCCTCTGGGCAATTTGGTACGCCGGTTACAGGGGGATCTCCCGCTTACTAACCGAGTACGGTGGTGACATGGGCCAACTCGCGCTGGTGGAGCGGGCCGTGAAAATGTCGCCCAACGACCCGGACGCGCGCACCGGACGGGGCTTGATGTTTTCTCAGCTTGGCCGGTATGCGGAAGCAGTACTTGAGTTTGAGAGTGCCGCAAAGCTTCGCCCGCGTGATTATTACCTCTGGCTGGAACTGGGAATGGCCCGCGATCAAGCAGGAGATCAATCGGGATCAGAACGCGCCTTGCGCGAGTCGGTGCGCCTGGCGCCTTACTACGCCCGCCCGGCCTGGCAGTTAGGCAACGTGCTGTTTCGCCTGGGGCGGCAAGACGAGGCCTTCGAGCAATTCCGTCGCGCTGCTGCGAGTCAACCGGCGCTGCTGCCGGGAATAATCGATCTAGCCTGGGGCGCGACGCGCAGTGCCGAAGGAACCAGATCAGCGGTGCGCCCGCAAACTTCATTTGCGCATCTGGCAATGGCCGGATTCTTTGCCAGGCACGGTAACGGTACCGAGGCCGTAACAGAGTTCCGCGCCGCCGGATCCGTTTCTCGCGATGATGCTCGTGAATTGGTGAAAGAACTCCTGGCGCAGAAAGCGTTCGGCGAAGCTCGAGAAATTTGGGCCCATGAACCAGGGCGGAATATTTCCGGGGAAGGGAATTCGCTGATCTATGACGGCGGATTCGAACAGTCGCTGGAAATTGATGATCCGGGGTTCGGCTGGCAGGTGCCTTTGAGCACGACGGTAATCGTCCTCTCGCTGGATGCTGCCGATCCCTACCAGGGTGCACAAAGCCTGCGCATTGATTTCCAGGGAGCGTCGAACCCGGCCACGTCTGTTATTTCCCAGATCATTCTCGTGGAACCCAACACTCGTTACCGATTGCGGTTTGCTACAAGGATGCGCGACGTCGTTAGCGGTGGCTTACCGCTCGCTGTGGTTGCCGATGCGGCGGCTCCGGATATCATGCTGGCGAAGTCCACTCCTTTTGGCAGTGGCGTCCATCCCTGGAGCGAATCAAGTCTGGAGTTTACAACCGGGCCGCAAACGAAAGCGGTGACAGTCCAGATTCGCCGCACCCCGTGCACCACTGAGCCCTGTCCCATCTTTGGCAGCCTCTGGCTGGACGGCTTTGCGCTGCAAAAGGCATAGCCCCGGCGATTACGGATTGAAGATTACGGATTGCGGATTTGCAGAACTAAAGCACCGTTGCTGCAATCCGCAGTTCGCAATCCGCAGTTCGCAATCAATGGGCCCGCCCGCTACCGCAGGCGGTTCTGACAATGACTAATCTTGTCTCCGCAATTCTTGCCGGTTCGTGGCGCCAGCCTCCCCCACCGTGGCAACTATCGCCGATTGAGTTGGACCAGGTGACGCCCCTGCTTTATCAATCGGGCGCCGCCGGACTTGGCTGGTGGCGTGTTTCACAAACAGAGATGACAGGCTCGCCTTCCGCCGATCTGCTCCATCAGGCATTCCGGCTGCAGACCCTGCACGCCTCCATCAACGCCGGCAAAATAAAAAAAGTCTTTGCTCTCCTTCGCAGCGCGAACATCGAACCCATCCTGTTCAAAGGTTGGTCGGTCGCTCGTTACTATCCGCAACCAGGGCTCCGCGCTTCCGGCGACATCGACATCCTGGTCCATCCCCGCCACCTGGCAGCCACCACAGCCATACTGCAGGCTCCCGAGGCACGCGACTGCTGGGTTGATCTGCACCACCGTCTAGACGAACTTGAAGATCGAAAGATTGACGATCTATTTGCCCGATCCCAACTGGTGAATCTCGATGAGGAGCAAGTACGGGTTCTGCAGTTGGAGGATCATCTGGGACTGCTCGCCGTCCACTTATTGAAACACGGCGCCTGGCGTCCGCTGTGGCTTTGCGATCTGGGAGTGATTCTTGATTCGCTGCCCGATGATTTCGATTGGGGTCTATGTTTTGGGAAAGACAGAGTGCGCAGAAACTGGATCACGAGTGCAATCGGGTTGGCCCAACTGCTGCTTGATGCCCGTGTGAAAGACCCTGTCATAGCCGAGCAGGCCAGCCGGATTCCGATGTGGCTGGGGCGTAGCGTGCTGAAGCAATGGGAAGCGCCCTTGAATATCAGGCAAGAGCCGATGAACCACATGGCGCCCATGTCTCACTATCTTCGCCGGCCGAAAGGTGTCCTGCGAGATATGGCCAATCGCTGGCCCAATCCTATTCTGGCGACCATCACCGTCAAGGGACGATTCAATCGAATTCCCAGACTTCCATATCAGCTTGGTAATTGTCTGTTAAGAGCGGCTAAGTTCGCGACCAGTATGGTGCCCGGTGCAGCGAATAATGAGAGCTAGCTATTTGGAGTGCGCCGGCAGAGCGAAGCGGGGTCCCCGGCCGGGCAGCCCGGCTGGGGTGGTCGTAGCGGCGACGGCGCTTTGGATAGATTTTTATTTGAGATCTCAAATTCCAGATCTCAGATACCGAACAAATCCAAAGCGGTGTCGCGCTGCGCTTGCCACCGCACTCCAAATTCGTCGCGCTTCTTATCCTGGGTCGATATCTTTGGAATCTGCGAAATCTGTGGATTTACGTGTATCTCCGGCTTGCATAGTTGGGCATTGTGGGATAAAAAAGCTCTGCTGCAAATCAGCGGTACCTGTTTCACAACTGTTTCCCGTTTTCCTTTCCAGTGATTGATTAGGTTTTAGTTAGTATTGCAATGAGGGGCATCAGGTTAAGCAATCAGGCCGGGCGAATCCTCGTCGCACTGGGCCTAACTCTGTCAATCGTACTTACGCCGGCAATCATCCCTGCCGCTGCCGGCGATTCGCGGACGGAGAGATTTGCGCAGAACGAAACCAAAATCCTTTCTGTTACTGCAACTGCCACCGAAGATGGCGTGCTAATCGAATGGCGCACCTCCTACGAAATCGACAATGTGGGCTTTAACTTGTATCGCGAGCAAGGTGGGCGTCGCACGAAGGTCAATGGCTCGCTTATCCCCGGATCGTTACTAATCGTCGGCGAGGGCGTTCCGCTGCGTGGTGGTTACAGCTATTCGGCCTTTGACCGCGGCGGAACACTGGCCGCGACCTATCAACTGGAAAGCATCAATCTCGAAGGCAAGATTTCCCTCGACGCCACCTTAGCCGTTGCATCCCGACAGGGAATCAATCGACCCTACCTCAAACATGAAGCCGATTCGACACTGGGAGCCGATGCGGCCGCTGACTTAACTCAACGCTCATGGCCCGCTTCGCTCAAGGATGAGCAAAGCGCCAATGGTGCCATTGAAGATCAGTGGGTGATTGCATCACAGCCGGCTCTAAAGATCGGGGTGCGACAGAGCGGTTGGTACCGCTTGACTCAAGCTCAGCTGGTGGCCGCGGGCATGGATCCGGCCACCGACGCGGCCAACCTCCGCATGTTTGTCGGAGCGCGCGAAATGGCCATTCGCGTTAGTCGCAGTAACGGAGCATTAGGGGCCGGAGACTTTATTGAGTTTTACGGCAGCGGCGTCGATACCCTGGCGACTGATACGCAAACGTACTGGCTGACGGGCGGCACCGCCCCCGGCAGGCGGATCACGATTCCGGGCCAGGTTAGCCATGACGGCGGTCCCGGCCGCGAACTGCCGATTCCGTACATCTTGCCGCAGGCGCCGGACTCAGGCCGCTTTCTCTCCCTACCACGCGATTGGTTCCGGCCTGCGCTTGAAGCGACTGAGACTTCGGCTTCGGAGCGCCGCGAGGCCGTAGCTGCTACCGTCGAGCCAGCCCGGCGCGAAGAGGAAAGAAACCTGTCTGATGACGTGCCGCCGCCGAATGAAAACCGCGTGGTATCAAGACCCGTAGAAGCCGAGCCCGCAAACATCACTCTAAAATCCGGGACTACAACCGTTTTCGGAAAAGCAGCCGTGGCCCCGGTCCGACCAGTTCCCGCTGCAAGAAGAAAGGCCGCGCGCGTCTCGAAGAGCCGGAAGCGGAGGCAGAAAACAAGAAAGTTTTCCCACCGTCCGGTGCAGAAGCGAAACCATGCGGCCGACACAGCCACAGTCACACCTAACTTCCTGCAGGTGATCGAGCGTAAGGAAAGGGGCACTTATTTCTCCTCGCTGCAGAATGGTGAGATCGCAAACTTCTTTGGCCAGGTCTTAACCAGCCCCGGTACTATTACTCAACCTTTGAATTTAAATGGTGTGGATCTTACCGCCGATGGTCCGGCCCAACTGCAGGTTGCTCTGCAAGGCGCGAGTTCGGCAACTCACCGGGTCAACGTGTTCTTGAATGATGTATCGGTTGGCAGCTTCAATTTCTCTTTCCTGAACAACGCGGTAGCCTCGTATTCAATTCCCATCGCGTCGCTGCGTGAGGGTAATAACGATCTCAAGTTAGTTTCGCTCGATGGCAGCGGCCTGGTCTTAGTCGACTATGCGCGTCTGACATTCCCGCGACAGTATCGAGCGCAGAACAATTCGCTGAATTTCAGCGCCAGGTTCAATCAGACGGTCAAGGTTGAAGGCTTTACCACGGCAAATCTTCGCGTGCTGGACATAACCGATCCGCTTTCGGTTGAAGAAGTGCGACCCATCGTCGAGACCAGTGGCGCGGGTTACGCCATTACGGTGCTCCCTACCGGCGCCCGGACAAAAGGGCGACGTAGCCTGGTGGCTTTTGCCGCCGATCAATTTCAACAGCCGGCTGCGGTGACATTCAATCAGCCCTCCAGCATTAATACGAACAGCAACGGCGCCGACCTGTTAATAATTTCACATGCCAATTTCCTGGCCAGCGCCGCGCCTTTGGAATCGCTCAGGCAGGGCCAGGGACTGGCAACTAAGAGAGTTGATGTAGAAGACATCTTCGACGAGTTCAACTTTGGTGTGCGCAGTCCTTATGCGTTGCGGGATTTTCTGGCGCGGGCGGCAGCTCAATGGAGTCCGGCTCCGCGATACGTAATCCTGCTGGGCGACGGCACCTACGATCCGCGCAACTACCAGGCGCTGGGAAATACGGATTTTGTGCCGACCAAATTAATCGATACCGTGTTCATGGAGACCGCGTCGGATGACTGGCTGGCCGACTTCAACGATGATGGGATTCCGGAAATGTCCGTGGGCCGCCTGCCCGCGCGCACAGTCGCCGAAGCCAACATCATGATCGGCAAGATCGTGAACTTCGCGCCGGCGGTCGTGCCGCAGAGCGCGCTGCTGGTAGCCGACGCGCAGGGCAGTTACTACTTCAATTTCGAGGCGGCAAATCAACAGGTGGCCGCCCTGTTGCCGCCGAGCATCACCGTGCAAACGGTCAATCGCCGCACCGAGCCGTCGGACGCCGCAGCTAAGGCGAACATCATCGCTAAGTTTAATGCGGGGCAGGCCGTGGTTAACTATTCAGGTCATGGCAACGTGAACGCCTGGGCCGGATCAATATTCACGTCCGCCGATGCGTTAGCGCTGACAAATATGAACACCGGCCTTCCCTTTGTGGTGGTGATGGACTGCCTGAACGGTTATTTTGTCGAGCCGCGGATCTTAGGTGAAGGATTAGCCGAGTCCTTAATAAAGGCGCCCAACGGTGGCTCGGTGGCCTCGTTTGCTTCGTCCGGCCTGACGATCCCAGACGGCCAGCACGAGATGAGCAACCGGCTGTATCAACTTTTATACGGCGGCACGTCCCTGCCGCTTGGTGATGTTGTCAAACAAGCCAAGCTGGCTACGGTAGATATAGATGTGCGCCGCACCTGGATCTTCTTTGGCGATCCGTCAATGAAGATCCGGTAAGTCCAATTCTAAAATCCCCTGGCCATATCTCTGTTTGGAAACGCAGAGGTGTTGCGGTCTTGTGTAACCAGTACCACACCCCGGGCAACGTTTCCGCACTTCAAGGTCCAGGTCTTAATTTGAAAGGGTAACAACTGTGTCTAAATCGCTCCACACCTCTGTAAAGGTCCGATCTCGTTTAGGGCGACGCGTCCTGCTCAGCCTGCTCGTTCTTATATTGCTGGCAGGGTTGTACATAAGCAGCACTCATCTGCGAGTGGTTGAGGCTTTGTCCGTTACGACGTTTGGCGTGCCCATCACGCAAAACTTCAACACGCTCCCCGCTTCCGGTAGTGCGACGTTCACCAACGACAGTACGCTCCCAGGCTGGTATAGCGCGCGCACGGGAACGGGAACAACGATCGTCGCCAACGACGGCGTAAGCAATGCCGGAAATCTTTACAGCTACGGGACGGGGGCAAACACAGACCGCGCTCTGGGATCGCTCGGCTCGGGCAACGCCGCCATCGGTAATCTGTTCTGGGGCATACTCCTAACAAATAATACCGGGGGCACCATGACTTCCCTGGACGTTTCTTATACAGGCGAGCAATGGCGGAACAGCGCCGCGGCCGCGCAGACAGCCGCGTTCTCTTACATCACCGGCGTAGGCTTGACAGGCAGCCTGGCGGATTTTCAGGCGGCCGGCACAGCGGTAACAGCACTCGATTTTACTAGTCCTGTCACGGGCGGCGTCGCCAGTGCGCTGGACGGTAATGCGGCGGCAAATCGCACGGCCAAGTCCTTCACCATCACCGGACTTAGTGTTGCAAACGGGGACTCTATTTTGTTGCGCTGGTCGGATCCGGATCACACTGGCTCAGACCACGGTCTCTCAATCGATGACTTCTCAGCAACGCCGCAAGGCTCCGGCGGCGCCACCCCGACCCCGACCCCGACGCCGACGCTTAACGTCAACGACGTCACACAAGCCGAAGGAAATGCCGGCACGACCGTATTCACGTTTACAGTTAGCTTAACCTCGCCTGCGTTGAGTGACGTTTTCTTTGACATCGCTACTGCCGACGGAGTGACAAATCCCGCGAATGCCGGCACCGACTACGTGGCCAAGAGCGAGCTGGCCCGAACCATCACAACCGGTAATACCAGCACCACGTTTACCGTCGATGTGAACGGCGACACCGCCCAGGAAGCAAACGAGACCTTCTTTGCGAATGTTACGAATGTAACTGGCGGGGCGCTTGCGGGTGATCTACAGGGATTAGGAACAATTACCAATGACGACTTTGTCCTGACGCCGATACATTCGATTCAGGGGAGCGCGGCGACCTCGCCATTCCCGAATGGTACCGTTGTTAGTACCCGCGGCATAGTCACGCTGCTTAAATCAAACGGATACTTTTTACAGGAGCCGGATGCTACTGCTGACGCCGATCCTAATACGTCTGAAGGAATCTTCGTATTCACTTCATCCGCGCCCACAGTTGCGGTAGGTGACGACGTTACCGCAACCGGCCAGGTCCAGGAGTTCGGGACCGGTGGTACAAATACCGAGCTCACCACTATAACCAGCACTATCGTAAACAGTACTGGCAACGGCTTACCCACGCCCGTTGTTCTGACAACGACAATACTTGACCCGACCGCCTTTCCCACGCAGCCTGAGCTCGAGAAATATGAAGACATGCGCATGACGGGATCGCTAACAACGGTCGCGCCCAACGACAGCTTCTTTGATGTCTATACCGTTTTGACTGGAGTGGCGCGCCCTTTGCGCGAGCCGGGCATCGAGATCTCATTAACCGTTCCACCCGACCCAACCTCAGGCCTTCCTGATTGCTGCATACCGCGTTGGGACGAGAATCCGGAACGGCTCAGCGTTGACACCAATGGCCGCAGCGGTTCGACTGGCTTGGCCATAACCTCCAACGTAGCGCTGGGAACGGTCACCGGACCGCTCGATTTCGCCTTCGCTGAGTATCATCTCATTCCTGATACTGATCCGGTCTTCACGAACATGAGCGCGGTGCCTGTCCCGACGCCACTAGCTACTGAGTTCACGGTCGGTAATCTCAACATTGAGAATTTTACCGGTGGCGCCACCCAAAAGACCAAGGCATCGCTCGCCATTCGCAATGTGATGCGCTATCCGGACATAATTGGCCACGAAGAGATTCTCAACTTGACGACGCTGCAGGCGTTGGCCACCCAGATCAATTCTGATGCGGTAGCCGCTGGTGATCCGAACCCGCTCTACAGCGCCCAGCTAATTGCGGCGCCAGCTGGAGGCACACAGAATGTCGGTTTTCTGGTCAAAACCGCCCGCGTGCAGATTGATAGCGTCACACAGGAGCAGGGCAGCGACACCTATATCAATCCGCTCACCAGCGCTCCCGAGAACCTTCACGACCGGCCGCCTCTGGTGCTGCACGCTACTATCGATCCCAGTGGGCCAAATCCGATCCCGGTAATCGTGGTCGTAAACCATCCGCGATCATTTATAGATGTCGATCAGGACCCCGGGGATGGTCCTCGCGTCCGTGCCAAGCGGACGGCGCAGGCGGAGCATATTGCTTTGCTGCTGAACGATCTGCAGACTAATAATTCGACCACACCTGTCATTGCGGTCGGCGACTATAATGCCTACCAGTTCAACGACGGTTTCACCGATCCCATCGACATCATGAAGGGCGTGCCGCCGCCAGACGATCAGGTGGTCGTTGATGCCAGTCCCGATTCGGTGAATCCCGATTTCACGAACCTCACAGACCTGCTGCCGGTGAGCGAACGTTACACTTTTGTTTTCGAAGGAACGCCGCAGGCGCTGGATCACGTTCTGGTCAGCCGTCGGGCCCTGTTGCGGTTTACGCGATACGCTGTGGCTCGGATGGACGCTGACTTTCCCGGAACGCCGGCGTCGGCCTTTGCCAATAACGCGACGCGGCCGGAGCGCGCCTCCGATCACGATGGCCCGGTCGCCTATTTCGATCTGACGCTGTCGCCCACAGCGGCCGGGGGAGATGTCAGTGGTTTCATAACGGACGAAAACGGGGCGCCGGTATCCGGCACGGTGGTCAACCTCGTTGGCACGCAGACACGCAAGACGATCACGGATACAAAAGGCCGATATTATTTTGATAATGTTGCAGCCAACGCTTTTTACACCGTGACGCCGGTGCGTGCGAACTACACGTTCAGTCCTGCCAATCGATCTTTCAGCCAATTGGGCAGCCACACTGACGCGGCATTTACTGGTATCGCAACCTCCGGCTCAGCGAACCCGCTCGACGCGCCGGAGTACTTCGTGCGGCAGCAGTATGTGGACATTCTCGGCCGCGAGCCCGATGAGGGAGGCTTCAACTACTGGAGCGACGAAATCCTTCGCTGCGGCAGCGACGTTGGTTGTGTTAATGCGCGACGCAGCGACGTGGCGGCCGCGTTCTTCGTGGAAAAAGAGTTTCAGCACACTGGTTCGTTCATTTACGACATGTACAAGGCCGCGCTCGGACGCAAACCGGCATTCTCTGAATATGCAGTCGATCGCAGGCAAATAGTCGGTGGGCCAAACGTGGAGACTCAGAAGGCAGCTTTTGCGGATAGCTTTGTGCTGCGGCCCGCTTTCGTCCAACGGTACCAGGCCGACTCGACCGCCGAGTCATTCGTCGATGCGTTGCTGACTACAATCAGCCAGTCATCCGGGGTGAACCTGGCAAGCCAACGCGACACGCTGATTACCCGCTATCAGAGCGGCGCAGGCATCAACCAGAGTCGCAGCCTGGTAATGCTCGAGCTGGCGGATAATCCCGCCCTGCGGCAAGCGGAATACAATGCAGCGTTTGTGCTGACTGAGTATTTCAGCTACCTGCGGCGCGATCCTGATCAGGGTGGTTATGATTTCTGGTTGAACGTTCTGAACAACGGCGATGCCGGCAATTATCGCGGCATGGTCTGCTCGTTCATTACATCGACCGAATATCAGAAGCGGTTCAGCTCAGTGATCACGCACAGCAATGGGGAGTGCGGGAAGTAAGAAATATCCGCAGATTACGCAGAACAGAACGGCAGAGGCAGGTTTGAGGGGAAAGGCGGACATCAGAGGCCAGACAAAAGGCCTCTGTCCGTGTCCTTTGTTTTTCCTATCTGTGAAATCTGTGGAATCTGCGGATTGTATTGCATGCGCCCGCCACTAATCCTCGCTATCGAAACTGCCACTCGTTCAGGCAGCGTTTGCCTTACGCGGGGAAATGACTTTCTGGCAGGCATTTCCGACGAGCCTACTACCTCCCATTCGACGCATTTACTTCCGGCGATCCAGCAGGTACTAAGCAACGCCGGTTGTACGCTTGAAGAAGTAGAGCTGTTTGCGGCCGCGTCCGGCCCTGGCAGTTTTACCGGGTTGCGTATAGGGTTGGCTACCGCGAAGTCCTTTGCCGCCACCCTGAATCGCAAATGTGTCGGAGTCCCAACCCTTCAGGCCATCGCCCATGCGGCCGGGCCATCGGAGCACACGGTCGCCCTGCTGCCGGCCGGACGCGGCGAGTTGTTTGCGCAACTGTTCACATTCACCGCAAATGGCGAAGCGCGATCGATCGATCAGGCAGCGCATCTAAAACCCGCCCAGGTGTGGGAGAAGTACAGCGCTTTCCGAAATCTGAAGTGGGCCGGCGAAGGGGCATTTATTCAGGCCCCGGCTTTGAGAGAGTACGCCGTTCTAAACAACGTGCCCTTTGCGGAAGAGCCGGACCCGGCAACCGCGAGTGGGAGTTGGATACTTGTACCTCCCCGTGAGAATCTGGCCGCCTCAGTTGCGGCAATTGCATTCAGTGAATTTCAAAGAGGGAGTGCAGGTAGAGCGGAAAGCCTGAAAGCGATTTACGTTCGACCGTCTGACGCTGAGATAAATCAGAAATGGCCCAACGCGAAGCAGCAGTCCAGCTAGACGATTATCCGATTTCGATTCGCCGGATGACGGAACACGACCTGCTGGAAGTGGTCGAGATCGAGCAGACTTGCGGTCTCAGTCCCTGGGGCTGGGAGGCCTATCATGCTGAACTCGCCCGGGGAAGCGCGATCATGCTGGTGGCCCTGGGGAACCCCGAGCTGGCTGAAGCCGGCCACGCTGTGGCCGGCTACATCGTGGCCCGTGTGATTGCGGACGAGTTGCACGTCAACAATGTCGCCGTACGGCCTCCGGTTCGCCAGCATCGCATCGGGTCGGAATTGTTGAATGCTGTACTGCGCCAGGGGGCGACTTTGGGTTCGCAGACGGCATGGCTTGAAGTGCGCGCCGGAAACCAGGCGGCGCAGAGACTCTATGAAAGGTGCGGTTTTCAGGTTGCCGGGCGTCGGCGAAACTATTACAGTTTCCCCATCGAAGATGCTTTGATTATGAACGCGGCGGTGGGGCCTTTGCCTTGATCTCGGGCAGGTGTTGCGCTACCATTTTGCCAATCAAAGTGAGGGCAAGCAGGAGTGTCGAGGACAATTCTTTGGAGTCTTTTTCATCTAACCCAATTTCCCAAAAGGAGACCTGCGAAATGGAAATAACCAAGGACAGCTTGAAGGAGCAGCTCATGACAATGGATCCTGAATTTCGTGAGCTGGCTCGTGAACATGGTCGTTACGAAGAACGCTTAAGTGAGTTGTCCGCGCTTACATATCCTAATGATGATGAACAGTTGGAAGAGATTACGCTCAAGAAGAAGAAGCTTGCCTTAAAGGATCAGATGTACAACATCATGCTTCAGTTTGAGAAGCGCCATCAGTCGGATCATTGATGGCCGCGCCGCTGACGCTGAATTCTTAATAAAACCAAAACGGGACGCGCAGGGTTATTCCGGAGCGGCCCGTTTTTGTTCAGAGGCATTCCTATCCACAGATTACACAGATGTTAAGAACTTCAGTTAAGGAGCAGAGGGCCTGGTAACGTTTAGTTCCTGCTGATTATGGTGCGCGATGGTATCCCTTATGTTGGCGTTCCGCTGGTGTGTGCGCTGATCGCGTTATGGCTCGGCTACTGGCCCGTCGCCGTCCTCATGCTGCTACTGGCTGCCTTCATGGCCTACTTCTTCCGTGACCCGGAGCGCACGGTACCCTCGGATCCGGGGATCATCGTCTCGCCCGCCGATGGCCGCGTCACCAGGGCCGGTCAAATGACTGAAGGGGAAGTGAACTCGCCCTTGCTGGTCAGCATTTTTTTATCGCCCTTTGACGTCCACATCAATCGTGCCCCCATCGCCGGCCAGATCACAGAGATGAGCTACACCGAAGGCCGTTTCCTAATGGCCACCAACGAGAAAGCGAGTTTGCTTAACGAGCAGAATTCGCTGACAATCGCGGGCGAAACCTTGACCGTGGGCTGCAAGCAGATCGCCGGCATTCTGGCGCGGCGGATAGTTTGCTGGAAGAAGGTCGGGGACCAGGTGGCGCTGGGCGAACGCTTCGGAATGATCAAGTTCGGGTCGCGGACCGATCTGATCATGCCGCCCGAGGTTGATTTACTGGTCCACAAAGGCATGCGCGTTCGCGGCGGTGCAACGATTATTGGTAGAATTCGACAGCAATGAACGTGCACAAGCTAAGAGTGGGAAGTGAGGCCGGGACTCCGCAGCGGCGCGGGGTCAAGAAGGGCCTGTACCTCATTCCCTCGTTGTTCACCGCCGTGAATATATTCGCCGGCTTCTACTCATTGATGGCTTCAATCCGTGGCTTCCAATTGGTGGGGATAGG
Source organism: Pyrinomonadaceae bacterium (assembly GCA_039933315.1). Taxonomy (GTDB): domain Bacteria; phylum Acidobacteriota; class Blastocatellia; order Pyrinomonadales; family Pyrinomonadaceae; genus DASXRU01. The sequence continues at coordinate 11,048 of JBDTOI010000053.1, read as the reverse complement.
CGGCGACGCCAATATGGTGGCGGCAGCGGCTTATTTTGACTATGCGGCCATGGCAATCGGCTGGGCGCTCTTGTTTGACACGCTGGATGGCCGCATTGCCCGTCTTACCAAAACCACCACCGAGATTGGCATTCAGCTCGATTCGATTGCTGACGTAGTCTCATTCGGATTAGCGCCGGCGGTGCTCGCCTTCGTGTGGGGTTACGGCCAGACTTTGCAGGAGGGTAGTGGCGTACATAAGCTGGCATGGTTTCTCTCGTTCATGTATCTGATGTGCGGGGGCTTTCGCCTGGCCAGATTCAACGTACAGGCCTCTCGGCCACGCCCGCTCTCCGAGGGTACGCCGAAGGTTGATAAGAAGAACTACATCGGCTTACCGATTCCCGTGGCCGGAGCGATGATTGCCTCTATCGTCCATTTAGCTCCCATGCCCTTAATTCAATATGAACCGCGCCGCGCTCAGATCTTCAGTGGCTTGATGATGGCCCTCGTGGGGTTCCTTAGCCTGATGATGGTCAGCACCCTGAAGTTCTCCAGTTTCAAGACGGTCGGCACTCGCGTCCGCAGCACCCGCCTCGCAATTCTTGGTGTCGCAATGGGCACCCTGATCTATCTCTATTCTCGCTGGGTGTTGCTGGGCCTGGTAACGCTCTACATCGTCCACGGACTGCTCTCGCGCCTGGGCACCTCACTGCGGCCCCACCGCGAACACTGACACATCAGCTATCAACTTCAGTCCCACAACACAGGTCAGGTAAATTGCAGGTTAGGAAGGGCGGTTTACCCCCGCTCAAGTTTCATTAGACTCATCGTGGAGTCCAACGATTCATTTCTTTGAATCTTTCTTGAAGTGGCCTTTCCAGCCAATAGCCTTCATTGCTTCCTTCAACTTTTCAAGATCCTCAGGCCACCACCAATCATGATCTACCGGCAAGGGCTCTTGAGCATCAAAATAAAATGCTCTGAAACTTGACCACTGATAATCCCTGGCTGACCTGGCAAGCTTTGCCCGCCCCGGATTGTTGTGGATGTAGTTGATCTTTTGCCAGATCATCCAGCCGCTCCATAATGGAAAGGCTTTGAAACTCTCTTGCCAGACTTGATGAATTGATCCGTCTCTATCTGGTTTCTCGCGCAAGAAACGCTTGTCGCCTGTGATATCCACTAGGGCCTTTGCTGAGAGACTCTTCAACGCGCCGCAAAAGCCCTGGATGTTGCCATCACGTGGATTGACTATTAAGTGGAAGTGGTCCGGCATGATCACAAAGCTTATCAATTTAGAAGGCCACTTGTTCAGAAGGTCTCTCAGCAGCTTCAGAAACTCGAGACAACACCGCTCCTGTTTGAAGATTGGGATTCTGTTCAGAACATTTCCAGTGACGTATTGGAGCGCGCCTGGGAGATTCAGATTGGACCATTTGCGAGCCATTGCGAGGAGAAGCTCCTTAGGATATTTAGTTTTTGAAGGTTACTCTTGAGCTGAGTTTAAGGACAATGTGAGCGGAGGGGTAAGCATTCTGTTCAACTTGCAAAGTTTTCTTCATCTTGATCTGTCGAACTGAAACTTGAGTGCTGATGTGACTTAAGCGGGGGTAAACCGCCCTTCCTGACCTGCAATTTACCTGAGCTTGAATTGTGCAGCTGAAGTTGAGTTCTAATGTGACTTGAGGCGGGGGTAAAACCGCCCTTCCTAACCTGCAATTTTAGCTGACCTTGGTTGTGGGCCTGAAGCTTGCAGCTGGATGGCTCAACTATGGTTGGGATCTGGGTTGGGAGAACGCGAGCAGCCCGTTAATCGTTGTCACCACCACCAGGTTTCCTACTTTAACTGGTGAGGCGCTGATGCTGTTGTCTGCCCCGATGGGAAGAGTATTTATTTGTTTACCATCGCGCAGCGCGAGAACTACGCCACTGTCACTGGAAAGGGGAATGAAAAGAGCTCCGTCAGACGCCGTTAAAGGTTGTGAAGAAATCCTGCCCGGCAACTGGCGCTTCCAAAGCCGATTACCGCGATTGAACGATAACAGGTATACGAAGTTGTCTAATGAAGCCACCAGCAAACCTGCGCTTGCACTCGCGACCGATTGCACCGCCGCACCGGTGCGCGAACGCCACAGCAGCGCTCCCGTACTCTCGCGCACCGCATACACATAAGAGTCCCCCGATCCGAAATACACTATGCCTGAGACGACAGCGACTGGTCCGCGGATTGGTCCTTTCGTCCGATAACGCCAGATGGTACTGCCCGACGCCTGGTCGATTGCATAGAGGCTGCCATCCTCACTCCCGATAAACAAGAGAGAGCCGGACAGAATGGGCTGGCTCGCAAAAGAGGACCCATACTGCGTGGTCCAGCGAGTCAGTCCAGTATTCTTGTCTATCGCGTAAACCGCTCCGTCGCCGGCCCCGCCGAACAAAGTGGTTGGACTGACCGCCAGGCCGCCGCGAATTGGCGCCGGCAGCGTCCTCATCCACCTGGTCACACCGGCTTCTTCGCCGAGGGCGCGCAGCGCTCCTTTTGTCGTGCGACTGACACTGGCCACGTCGCCATACTCCGACGCCACATAGACTTTGTTTTCATCGGCGGCGGGGGAAGCCGAAATCTCACCTCCCGTATCGGATTTCCACACCAGTAGACCATCAGCGCCATTCAGCGACACAATGCTGCCGCCTGAGAGCGGCAGGAAAATACGCAGGCCCGCCACGGCCGGCGTCAGATTAACCGTCAGATCCGACCTGTACTGCCAACGAATCACCAGCGGCTGGGAAAGGATCAGTTCGTTATCTGCTGTTGCTTTACCGCGATGGCTAAGGCCCGCCGGAGCTGCTGACAGGAGCAACGACAAAACCAGGGAGATAAAGGCCACGCGCCGCGCACTGCGGCCGCGCTGAGGGTTCAACTTCTTTGCCAGGCAAGAGTTCATTTTGATTTATGAATTTTCAGACTATGGGATGAGATGATTTCAGCGGCGTTGGTGGTTAATGTTTCGTCAACTATAATTTCGCGCCATCACAATACATTGCGACCAGTCAGGATTCGGGAGGCCATCCATTTGCACGATCACAGTCACAATGAAACCATAATCATACTGGACTTTGGTTCACAATACACTCAGCTAATCGCCCGGCGTGTTCGCGAAGCCGGCGTTTACTCTGAAATAGTGCCTTTCAATTTGCCACTGGAAGAAATCACATCGCGCCAGCCAAAGGGTGTAATCCTTTCCGGCGGCCCCTCGTCGGTTTATGCCGAAAGCGCGCCCCGACCTGCTGCCGAGTTGCTGCAAAACCTGGACTGTCCCGTCCTGGGTATCTGCTACGGTCTGCAGCTTTTTGCCCACCAGTTTGGCGGCGAAGTTCAGCCCTCGCGCAGCCGGGAATTCGGTTATGCCCGGTTGCAGGTGCTGGATCATTCGAGCCCGCTATTTGAGGGACTGCCTGACGAGATGGATGTCTGGATGAGCCATGGCGATCAAGTTACCACGCCGCCAGCAGGGTTTCGCGTGACGGCCAGGACGGAGGACGCCCTCAATGCTTTTGAAGATCGGGAGAGAAAACTGTTCGGCCTGCAGTTTCATCCTGAGGTCGCACACACGCCCCTGGGCGCGCAGATCATTAGAAACTTTCTCTTCAAAGTTTGCGGCTGTAGCGGCGATTGGTCGCCCGCGGCGGCGATTGCGAAGCAGACGGATCTGATAACTGAACAGATCGGGCCACACGGTCGCGCAATTTGCGGGCTGTCCGGCGGCGTGGACTCCTGCGTCGCCGCGGCCCTGGTTCATCGCGCCATAGGCGACCGGCAGACCTGCATCTTCGTGAATAACGGCCTGCTGCGCGAGGGAGAATTTGAGTCAACCCTGTCGCTGTTACAGCAGTCCCTGCAGTTGAATGTGATAGGCGTCGATGCCGGGGACCGGTTTCTGCAGGCCCTGAAGGGGATTGTAAATCCCGAGGACAAGCGGAAGAGAATAGGCGGTCTCTTTATCGACGTATTTGAAGCTGAAGCGAACCGCATCGGCGAGGTCGATTTCCTGGTACAGGGCACGCTCTACCCTGACGTGATCGAGTCCGTCTCCGTGGCCGGTCCTTCGTCCGTAATCAAGAGCCACCACAACGTGGGCGGCCTGCCGGAAAAGATGCGCCTGCGCCTGGTCGAGCCTCTGCGGGAGTTATTCAAAGATGAAGTGCGGCTGATTGGACGTGAGCTGGGGGTGCCGGAAGAAATTCTTGGCCGCCACCCTTTCCCCGGACCTGGGCTGGCGGTGCGAATCCTGGGTGAGGTGACAGCGGATCGAGTGAAACTGCTGCAAGCCGCCGACCGGATCGTGGATGAAGAGCTGCGACTGGGCGGTCTCTATAACGCGGTCTGGCAGGCCTTCGCAGTCCTCCTGCCGATATCCACCGTCGGCGTAATGGGAGATGAACGCACCTATGAACGCGTGATCGCGGTTCGCGCCGTTACCAGCGTTGATGGGATGACCGCTGACTGGGCCCGCCTGCCACATGATGTGCTGGCGCGCATGTCCACCAGGATTGTCTCGGAAGTGAAGGGAATTAACCGCGTCGTATATGACATCAGCTCGAAACCCCCCAGCACGATCGAGTGGGAGTAGCGGACTTTTATTTGCAGGTGTAAAAGATCATTTGCCATTTTTCATTTGCCATCCGCGAACTCAACCTCCGGGCCCGATGAGGTCAGTACCACCGCGCGGTAGCGGGTGGGTCTCTACATTACCAATTGTCGATTTCCGATTGCCAATTGGCCTTTGACTAAACAGCCAATCGCCAAGCTTCGACCCACCCGCTACCGCGTGGTGGTACTGACCTCATCGGGCCCGGCACTTGAAGCCACCAGCGATCAATGAAAATTGGCAAATGAAAAATGGCAAATCGAGTGATAGGTTTTCTGATGAAACTCCGGCTGCCAATAGTCTCGCGCGTGCATACATATGGCCTACCTTGATCTCCCTTCCCACTTGATATAGTGTTACGCCCTGCGGATTCAAAGATAGTCGAATTGAGGCTCGCTCTTTGTTAATCACCTAGCATGCAAGACAAAAAGTTCGTACACCTGCACCTTCATACCGATTACAGCCTCCTCGATGGCGCCATACAGATAGACCCCCTCGCTAAACGTGCTACCGAACTTGGCATGGAGGCGTGTGCCATGACCGATCATGGGAACATGTTTGGCGCGATCTCTTTCTACAGCACCATGAAAGCGAATGGCATCAAGCCCATCATTGGGTGCGAAGCCTACATCACCAGCGGCAGCCGCAAGGATCGGGCGGCCCACGCGCCGGGAGAGAAGCGGAACCACCACATAATTCTCCTCGCTAAAGATCTCGAGGGTTATCAGAACCTCGTGCGACTGACCTCAAAGGCGTACACCGAAGGCTTCTACTACAAGCCGCGCATTGATAAAGAGCTGCTGGCTGAGCACAGCAAGGGACTGGTGGCTCTGTCGTCTTGTATGTCCGGCGTTCCTTCGGCGCTGCTGGCGCGAGACTGCTTCGATCAGGCAGCCGCGGCTTCTATCGAATTCGAGGAGATACTCGGGAAAGGGAACTACTTCCTCGAAATTCAGGAACACGGCCTCGATGCTCAGAATCGCATTCGCAAGCCTCTGGTCGAACTTTCCAAACGCACCGGAATACCTTTGGTAGCCACCAACGACGCCCACTACCTGATGCCTGAGGACGCGCGGGCGCATGACGTTCTCTTGTGCATCGGTTCGGGCAAGACGGTGTCGGACACCAACAGGCTGAAGTACGGCACTCCTAATTTTTACGTGCGGTCGGCGGCGGAGATGTGGGACATCTTTGGGCACGAAATGCCCGAGGTGCTGACACGAACGCTGGACATCGCCGAGATGTGCAACCTGCGGCTGCCGGATAGCGCCAACTACCTGCCAAACTTTCCCATTCCGGCTTCGGATGCTGAATTGTCGGCGGATGAGTACTTTGAGAAAGTGGTTAGAGACGGTTATCAGACGCGTAAGGCCCGGCTCTGGGACCGGCGCAGGGCACAAGGTGAATTAACTTACCCTGAGTCGGATTATGAAGAGCGCCTGTCGCGCGAAATCGCCATGATTAAGCAGATGGGGTACGCGGGCTATTTCCTCATCGTCTGGGACTTCGTGCGTTACGCGAAGGAGCACTCGATACCCGTCGGTCCGGGGCGAGGCTCTTCGGCCGGGTCGCTGGTGGCCTACTGCCTGGAGATTACCGACGTTGATCCCCTCCAGTATGACCTTATCTTCGAGCGATTCCTTAACCCCGAACGGGTGACCATGCCGGACATCGATATCGATTTCTGTGTGCGTGGCCGCGCCGAAGTCATTAACCACGTCTCAGATCTTTATGGCCGCGACTCCGTCTGCCAGATCATTACGTTTGGCACCCTGGCTTCCCGGGCCGCGATCAAGGACGTCGGCAGGGCACTGGATATGCCCTACGCGGACGTGGAGCGGGTCTCCAAGCTCATTCCCGCCCCGGTGCGGGGCAGGAATGTCACAATCGACCAGGCGCTGGAGCAGGTGCCTGAACTGCGCAACGCGATGGAAGCCAATCCTCAGGTGCATGACCTGATTGACCTCGCCCAGCGTCTCGAAGGCTGTGCCCGCCACGCCTCAGTGCACGCCGCCGGCGTCGTGATCTCACCTAAACCATTACAAGAGCTAATTCCAATTGCCGTATCCTCAAAGGAAGAAATCACCACTCAATACGAGATGTCCGATCTTGAGAAGACCGGAATCCTTAAGATGGACTTCCTCGCACTCACGGCCTTAACGGTTATAAGCGACTGCTTAATCAGCATAAAGCGAGCGCTTAATGCTGATATTGACTGGCCAACAATAGCGCTTAACGATGAAAAGGCTATGCAACTGTTTGCCGACGGGCGGACGGAAGCTGTGTTTCAGTTTGAATCTCAGGGAATGCGTGAGATATGCCGCAAGCTTAAGCCGAAGGGCCTGGAGGACCTCGCCGCCCTGAACGCGCTTTACCGGCCGGGGCCGCTTGATGGGGGCATGGTGGACGACTTTATCGACCGGCACAGGGGGAAGAAGAGCGTCCGTTACATTATTCCGGAGATGAAAGAGATCCTGGGGAATACCTTCGGGGTGCTGGTCTATCAGGAACAGATCATGCAGCTGGCGCAGAAACTTGCCGGCTACAGCCTGGGGGAAGCCGACTTGATGCGGCGGGCAATGGGAAAGAAGAAGCGCGAGGAGATGGCGCTGCACGAGCAAAAGTTCATTGATGGCGCCGTGGCCAGGGGAATCAAGCGCGACAAGGCGCAGCAAATATTCTCGCTGATGGCCAAGTTCGCGGACTACGGATTTCCTCGCAGTCACAGTGTGGCCTACGCCTACCTGGCTTTTCAAACCGCTTACCTGAAGGCCCACTTCCCGGAGCATTTCTACGCTGCCGTTCTGACCAACGAGCTGGAGGACACCAGCAAGGTTTTCAAGTACTCCAAGGAACTACGCGCGCAGGGAATTAAGCTGCTGCCGCCGGACGTAAACGAAAGCGATGCAGGCTTCACCCCCTCGGTCGGCGCCATACGCTATGGCCTGGCCGCGATCAAGGGCATCGGGCACGCCAGTGTTGATACCATCATTCGAACTCGCGACACGGGTACCTTCACTTCGTTCTATGACTTCGCTGAGCGAGTTGACCCGACGGCAATTAACCGGCGGGTGCTGGAAGGTTTAGTTTGTGCCGGAGCGTTTGATTCGCTAAAGCTTGAAGCGGTGGACTTGTTCTCCTGGCGGGCCCGCTGTCATCACGCGCTCGAAGCGGCGCTGGGACGATCGGCCAGAGCGAAGCGCAGCAAGGCCCAGGGACAGGACGACCTTTTCGGCAACCTCGACAATACCGGCAACGGCCACGCCGACGACCTGCCTCAAGCTAAAGCCTGGAGCAGGGTTGAGTTCCTGGCGGCTGAGAAAAAGTCGCTTGGTTTCTACATAACCGGTCATCCACTGGATAAACATGCGGAGGTGCTGGCAAAGCTGAATACCGCTACCACTGCGGAAGCAATTGAGCGTGGCTCTACTAATAGAGCTAACATCGGCGGTATCGTAACTAGCTTGCAGATGCGCACCACGAAGAAGGGCGATCGGTTCGCCATCCTGGCGTTGGAAGACCAGACCGGGAGTTTGAAGTGCGTGCTATGGCCGGAGGCTTTTCATAAGTATGGCCCAATGGTAAAGGAAGACTGTGCTGTCGTAGTCACCGGCAAACTTGAAATCAGTGAAGAGAACCAGGCGACCATCATTGCTGACAAAGTCATTCTGCTCGACGAGGCGCTGCAACGAAAGGCAAGACAGGTCGTAGTCACTTTTCCGCCGGCAGCTGATATCGGCCCGCTCGTGCAAAGTGTGTTCACTGTCCTGGATGAGCATAAGGGTGAGTGTGAGGTCTTGTTGGAGTGCTATCTGGAAAAGGATGTTTTGGTTCGCGTGCGGCCGCATTCAACCATTCGCGTGGAAGGGACGACGGATCTGGAAAGCAATCTCCTGGGCCTCGGTTGTGAAGTGAAGTGGAACAATGCGAGTTTGTGAGTGGCACAGACTTCAGTCTGTGTAAACCCCTGTGAACTCACAGACTGAAGTCTGTGCCACATTGAAGACTAAGATGAAGAAGACCACAACCATTCCAGAGAACCACCAGGACAAGACGGCATTTGAACGCGTGCAACTGGCGCGGCACCCGGATCGCCTTTACACTCTCGACATTATCGAGCGGCTGTTTGAAAACTTTGTAGAAGTGCACGGAGATCGCAGGTTCGGCGACGACCCGGCAATTGTCTGCGGGATGGCCCGTTTTCATGGCTTGCCTGTCGGCGTGGTAGGGCATCAAAAAGGCCGTGATACCAAACAGCGCAAGTACCGGAATTTTGGCATGCCTAAACCTGAAGGGTATCGCAAAGCAATCAGGGTGATGAAAACCGCCGAGAAGTTTGAACGCCCGGTCTTTTGCTTCATCGACACGCCCGGGGCCTATCCGGGCATAGACGCGGAGGAACGTGGTCAGGCTGAGGCCATTGCCTACAATTTGCGCGAGATGACCAGGCTGAAGGTCCCTGTCATCGTGGTGGTCCTGGGCGAGGGTGGTTCGGGCGGCGCGCTGGCGATCGGCGTAGGCGATCAGTTGCTGATGCTGGAGAATGCGATCTATTCAGTCATCTCCCCGGAAGGTTGTGCGGCGATACTGTGGAAGGATTCAAACCAGGCGGAGCGCGCGGCGGAGGGGCTGCGATTGACGGCGCAGGATCTTTTCAAAGAAGGCATCGTCGATCAAATCGTCGGCGAACCGGGCGGTGGCGTGCACGTCGCTCCTGATGAGGCAGTGCGTCTGCTGGATGCGGCGCTTTGCCAGAAGTTGGCCGAATCAGTGAGTCATACCGTGGGAGAGCGGCTTTCTCGGCGCCACGCTAAACTGCGCCAGATGGGCAAGTGGACCACCGAAGCGAATCCTGAGTCTGCCTAGAGTACTAATCCGCAGATTTCGCAGATTTCACAGATTTAGAAATCAGGCACAAAGCAGTCTGACAGAGCTCATCAGGGGCTTACTTACAGAATTCAAGCCAGCCGCCTAATCTGCGTAATCTGTGGATGTCGGTTGCTCTGCCGGCGCACACCAAATTAGAATGGAATATCGTCGTCGGTTATTTCCGTGTCATGCGCAGCCGGTTCGCCCTGCGACTGGGTTCGTGGCGCGCCCCCGGCCGCAGCCGCAGCCGCGTCATCGCCCCGCCCGCCACCAATAAACTGCATGTCGGTGGCATGAACCTCGAGCGTGTGCCGCGCCTTACCATCGCGATCCGTCCACTCTTCTACGCGCAGCCGGCCCTCAATGTAAACAGGCCTGCCTTTGGTGAGGTATTGGGACGCAGTCTCAGCCTGCCGGCCCCAGAGTGTAACTCGAAACCACGTCGTCGTGTCCTGCATTTCGCCGGTTTTGTCTTTGCGCTTTTCGTTGGTAGCCAACGAGAAACTGCAGACAGGTGTACCCTGGGTGGTGTAACGCAATTCCGGGTCCCGCCCCAGATTGCCTACCAGTATTATTTTGTTGAATGACATTTTGCTTCTCCGCTAAAGACCTGATTTTGATCGAGGATTAAGAACGAGAGCGAGATACTACTAGCAGGAAGCAAAGTGGGTCAAGAAGAGCATTCAGATTAGTCGCAACAAGTTACGAAATTCTGCTACACTTCGGACTTCAACGAACGTTGTTTATACAAAAATGCTTGCAAGGGTTTACATAGAGACTTTGGGCTGCCAGATGAACGTTGCCGATACCGAGCGCGCCGGCAGCGGCCTGCGATCGAGTGGGTACGAACTGGTCGATTCTGCCGGCACCGCTGACGTTATTCTGTTCAATTCCTGCTCTGTGCGTGCCCGGGCGGTGCAAAAACTCTATACCCGGATTGGCGAGATCCGTCGCGACCGGATCGGCCAGCGAACGGTCATCGGCGTAATGGGATGCGTCGCCCAACTGGAGGGGCCGTCCCTGTTTGATAATCCCTCCGTCGGCCTGGTGGTTGGCACGCGTGCCACTGATCGTCTGCCGCAACTGATCGAGCGCGCTCTGGATGGCACGAGATCGGTGATCGATATCGATGAACGCGCTGAAGGCGAAGGGTGGAACGTACCCGCGACTGAAAGGCATTCTCAGCACGTAGCTTTCGTTCCTATCATTGAAGGCTGTAACAAGTTTTGTTCCTACTGCATCGTGCCTTTTTCCCGAGGCCGGGAGGTCAGTCGCACGGCCGCGGAGATTCTGGCGGAAGTCTCAGAGCTTCGCCGGCATGGCTTCCGCGAAATGCATTTGATTGGTCAGAACGTAAACAGCTATCGCCCGAAGTCAGAAGCAGGACTCGAAGGATTTCAGGGGGCGACGCCGTTTTCCCGGCTGCTGCGCGCCGTCGCCGCTACCGGCATGGAGCGAATAAAGTTCACTACCTCTTTTCCCCGGGACTTTCACCCCGACATCGTGACCGCGATCGAAGAGAACGAAAACCTTTGCGATTGGATTCATCTG
>JBDTOI010000052.1:0-24098 GCA_039933315.1 Pyrinomonadaceae bacterium | reverse complement strand
TCCTTTGACGGAAAACCCGTAGAACTTTTCACCAGTCACTTAGAAAGTCCAGAGTCCAGCTCGCTCAAACTCCAGGCCAATATACAATCAATCTCTTCCACCGGAGAGATGGCCATTCTGCTTGATTGTGAGGTCGACATGTTCGGCTGCCATAACGGAACTTTGGCTCGAGTGCCGCTGGTTGGAGGGACACCTCGTGAAGTCATGGAGCATGTTTACCAGGCTGACTGGGGTCCGGACGGACAGCAGCTCGCCGTAGTGCGTGCTAATGATGAGGGGCAATACCAGCTTGAATATCCGATAGGCACGGTCCTGTACAAAGCTGCGGGCCGAATTAGCGGCATGCGCGTATCACCGAAAGGGGATATGGTCGCATTCACAGATAACCCAACTTTGGGTGACCCCGGCGGGTCGGTCATGGCTGTGGACCGCAGCGGCCAAAAGAGGACACTATCGAGCGGATGGAAATCTGCCGGGGGTCTCGCGTGGCCACCTTCGGGTGAAGAGGTCTGGTTTTCCGCTGGCAAAAACAGGGTGAATGCTCTTTATGCAGTCACGCTCTCCGGTAACGAGCGACTGGTTTTTCAGCCGCCAGGTAACGTAGGACTGCAAGACATCTCCCGCGATGGGCGGCTTCTCCTACAGCGCGGAATCCCCCGCAGCCGCATGATCGTCTCCACGGCCGGCTCGGAGAAGGAGCTGGACCTGGCCTGGTTTGACTGGTCTACCTCGGCTGATATTTCGTCTGACGGAAACAACCTGCTCTTCTACGAATGGGGCACGGCCGTCGGTGGAGTTCCCTTTGTATATCTTCGAAAAATGGACGGATCAAATGAACCGGTCCGGCTGGGCCCGGGAAAACCCTTTGCCCTGTCGCCTGATGGGAAATGGGCCCTGGCGGTGCAAGAGAGTGCACAACCGCAGCTTGTGCTCTTCTCGACTGGCCCAGGGCAGCCGCGGTTGCTTCCGCGCGGTGACATCAATGAGTATCACTATGCATCCTGGTTTCCTGATGGACAACAAATACTCTTCACGGGCATGGAGCCGGGCCACGCCTTGCGCTCTTATGTCCAGGACATATCTGGCGGCCAGCCCCGGCCCATTACAGAAGAGGGGATAATCGCGCTCCTGGTTTCGCCGGATGGGAAGCAGCTGGTTGTCTGGGCCCCTGATAAGGGACCGGATGGGAAATACTATCTGTCTCCGATCGATGGGACCAAATCTGCGCCAATCCCTGGACTTGAAATGGGAGAAAGGCCGATTCGATGGAGCGCAGATGGCCGCGCTCTTTACGTCCTTGGCTCAGGCGATTTCAATACCAACATCTTCCGGATTGATCTCTCCAGCGGGCGTCGAGAACTTCGGACAGAGATTGTGCCTGATCAGGTTGGGTTTGTTGCTCTTGAACTTACCCCGGGAGGCGTTCAGATTACGCCGGACGGAAAATCCTATGTCTATACCTATTGGACTGCCCTCCGAGATCTATTTCTCGCAGAAGGGCTGAAGTAAAACGTAAAGCTCGTGGCTCCCAAAACACTTTCGCTGCCGGTTAGAGGTTCCACACGGAATTCTCGCGTTCATGATTGGACGACGAGGAATGCGGTTCTGCCAAATCAGATCGCGTTGACTCTGCGAGAAGATGGGCATAGCATGCCACCCATCACTAGCCTTGGCCCATCTTGCGGCAAAACGGAAGCCCCTCGCTCCTCGCGTTGATCAGACAAAGAAGGCTCTTGGATTTACCTTCGAAGGAGATAGTGACATGCGAAGAATGATACTTGCAGCTACGATCATCGCAGGAATTGCGCTGCTCAGCATCCCCATGGCCGAGGCCTGCGGGGACAAGGCACTCCGGATCGGGCGCGGCATAAGGTTTCGGCGCGTGTCTCATCCGGCGGCAGTTCTAATCTATATTCCCTCCAACTTTTCAAGAGCTACTCAGCTCCAGTCCATGTTAAAGAAGGTAGGACATAAGTCTTACGCGGCGCAGGGTGCGGACAAACTTACCGAAGCCCTGAAGTCGGGACAGTATGACCTTGTCATAGCCGATGTTGCCGAAGCAGCGGGCCTGGAAAATCAGATCCAGGGTTCATCTTCAAAGCCTGTGCTCGTGGCTGTGGTTTCGAAGGGAACGAAGGCTGAGGTAACTGCGGCCCAGAAGCGTTACCAAAATGTAGTGACAAACCCGCAGAGCGCCGATCACTATCTCGAAGCAATTGAACAAGCAATGCGATCGAGGGTCCGTCTCCTTTCGAAGAAGGTCTAACGACTTGACATCCTGACCCCCGGAGGACGAGCTATGCTTGCTAAGAGGATCGCTCAGACGGTTATCGTGTGCTTTGCGGTTTTGGGCCTTCAACTGGCTCTTGCCCGCAGTGTAATCGCTCAAGCATGGGTGCCCGAAAAGGGCGAGGGGTCAGTCACATTCACTTATCAAAAACTCGATGTCCGTGACCACTTTGACGCCGCGGGCTCTGAGGAAGATCGAGGGCGCATTCACACGCACAATATAATCATGGCTCTGGCATATGGCCTGACTGACAAGCTGGCAGTTGACTTTGATCTGGCGTTCGTAGCATCGCAGTTTGAACCATCGCGGTTTGAAGCCCGAGGCCGCCGTCCGCACGGGCCGGATGATGATGGCTTTTTCCACCCCAAGTTTCAGGATACCCACATCGACCTTCGCTACAATGTGTTGAAGCGGTCTCTAGTGGTCACTCCGTTTATTGGCGTAACTATTCCTACTCATGACTATGAAGTTCGCGGACACACCGCTGTCGGCCGAGGCTTTCACGAGTTGCGGTTCGGAGCAAACGTTGGCCGGCAATTGAACCCTATCTTTCCGGACGGTTATGTTCATTTGCGATACTCCTACGCGATACTCAAACGCTTTGCGGGCTTTAATCTGAATCACAGTAATGCCGACTGGGAGATTGGATGGTTTGCCAACAAATTAATCTCTTTTCGACTTATTGGAAGTTGGCAGAAATCTCATGGAGGCCGTGAATTCCCGGCGGGCGGTCGTTTAACTCCGGAGGAGTTTGAAATCCATGACCGGGTTGCAAAGGCGAACTACACGCAAGTGGGAGGCGGAGCTACATTCTCAGTAAATAGATCCTTTGACATACACGCTGCCTATGCGACGACCCTTTCCGCGCAGAACACACATGGGGACGCGGGCATCATTCTGGGATTCAGTTGGAGATTTTCGCGAGGCTCCTCAAATCGAATTGCCTCGAATGCAGCCCCGGGCAAACTTCCCACCATCGGACAAGGAATGTTCTGATTTGACGACGGTTCCGCGTGGACAAAGCTGCTACAGCCGGTAGCGCACGCCGCTGGCCCGCAGCGCGTCGTCCTTCACTTCGAGATTTTGCAAGCGCAGGGTCACGTCGGCATTTAGATCCCAGCCTGAGCGTTCGCCGGCATTGAGTTTCACGGTGCCGGCGGCGGCAATCATTGCGGCGTTGTCGGTGGAAAGATGCGGTGAAGGGAAGTAGACGGGAATGCCCAGTCGCTTGGCCGCGTCGCTGGCCGCCGCCCTTAGAGCGCCATTGCAGGCCACGCCGCCGGCAACAATCAAGGTTCGCGGCCGGTATTCCTCGGCGACTTTTTCCATCGTCGTTACTAACGATCGGACCACGACGCTCTGGAAACTTGCCGCCAGATCTTTTATTTTCTGCGACGCTTCTTCTCCATCCTTTACCTGCGCCAGACCGGTTTCCCGGACATGCTTTGTCACCGCCGTCTTTAATCCACTGAAACTAAAATCGGGGCTGCCGTCGCCCATGCGCGGCAGGGTAAAGGGAACCGCGCGGGCGTTACCTTCACTCGCCAGCCTTTCGATGATCGGGCCACCCGGGTAGCCAAGGCCCAACAGCTTTGCCACCTTGTCAAAAGCTTCGCCCGCGGCGTCATCACGGGTTCGGGCGACCACTTTGTATTTCCCGGGTTCAGGAATAGCGAAGAGATTTGTGTGACCACCCGATACCACCAGAGCCAGCGCCGGATACTCAACCGGAGGATTCTCGAACGCAACGGAATAGATGTGACCCTCGATATGATTCACACCCACGATTGGTTTCTGTAGAGCAAAGGCCATCGCTTTCGCGTACGAGACACCCACCAGCAGGGATCCCACCAGGCCCGGACCGGCGGTCACCGCGATTCCATCAATGTCCGTTTTGACAACGTTGGCGCGAGCGAATGCCTCTTCAACAATAGGAACGATTTTGTCGAGATGCTCGCGCGAAGCGAGCTCGGGAACTACACCGCCGAAGGGCTTATGAGTTTCCACCTGCGAGGCGATTATCGAGGAAACGATCTCGCGACCATCGCGAACGATCGCCGCCGCAGTTTCGTCACAAGAGGTTTCGATTCCGAGTATTAACACAGAAGCGATTCTAGCAACGAATCAGGTGACTGGCGAAGGTGGCACAGACTTCAGTCTGTGATGCCCTGTTAGAGGCGCTCCCGAACGGGCCTTCTTCATTCAACCCGCGGAGTATTTGGAGCAACTCCTGGCGGTTCCCGATCGATCCGGCATAGTAATCCGCAGTAGACCTACCTTAGACCTCCCCGGCATCCAGTTCGTAGAAGCTCAAAGCCGAATCACTTTGTTTAAGGACGCGATGGCGATGTAGCGCTCCTATTTGGTCCGGCAGCGCGTTCTTATGATGATGTTCGATTATTAGAAGGCCTCCCTCCGTTATCAGTTTGCTCATGTCCGAGCGCAGGGGGTTAAGAGCGCGAAGATAATCTGCGGCGTAAGGGGGATCGAAAAAGATCATGTCCCATGGCGCACGTTTGCGGGCAGGAGATTGACGCAGAAAGTCTTCAGCCTCGCTGCAAACGACTTCCGTTTCTTCTTCGGGCACGCGGCAAAGATCCAGATTGGCTTCGACTAAGCCGCACATCTTGCGCGATCGATCGACAAAAGAAACATAATTAGCGCCCCGGGAAAGGGCTTCGATGCCCACTGCCCCAGAGCCGGCACAGAGGTCGAGAAATCGCACGCCTTCGATTCGCGGAGCGATTACATTAAAGAGCGTTTCCCTGAGGCGATCCGAAGTTGGCCGAACCTCAAGAGACAGAGGACTTTTCAGGTTACGGCCCCGATACTTTCCCGAGATTATTCGCAAACTGACCCTACTCCGTTCTGAGCAAGTGACAATTAAGCATCCGCAGATTGCGCAGATTACACAGATTCAACTACGAGGAGGCGAACTCTTGCTGTTGATAAAGCGAGTCTTGAGAAGTAACTCTGCCACGCTGTTCAATCTGTGAAGTCTGCGTGATCTGTGGAAGTTCTTGATCAGCCGACTGCTGCAAGGCCATAGCGCGAGTCATTCCTTACTCGCCGGATCATTTTTGAGGTTTCCGCAGCCTTAGCGCGGTCCTTGAGATAATAGTCCGCTTCTTTTCTGGCCTGCTCCAGGATCTTAGTGTCGCGCACCAGATTACCTACGCGGAATTCAGGCAATCCGGCCTGACGTGTGCCCATGATCTCGCCCGGGCCGCGCAACTCCAGGTCCTTTTCGGCGATAAGAAAACCATCGTTAGTCTCTTTCATTATTCCCAGACGCTCTTCGGCCACGGTCGTCTTCTTATCGCCCGTCAGAAGTATGCAGAAGCTCTGATTACCACCGCGACCCACACGGCCACGGAGCTGGTGAAGCTGAGACAGGCCAAAGCGTTCGGCGTGCTCGACAATCATCACTGTCGCATTGGGAACATCAACGCCCACTTCGATCACGGTGGTGGAGACCAGCACTTTGATATCTCCGGCGACGAAGTGGCGCATCACGTCTTCTTTTTCCAGCGACTTCATTCTGCCGTGCAGCAGACCGACCGAGAATTCAGGAAACACCTGGTCCCGTAACTGTTCGTACATGCGCGTTGCGTCTTTCAGATCAAGCCTCTCTGATTCCTCTACCAGTGGATAAACGACGAAGACCTGACGGCCCGCCTTCAACTTGCCCCGCACCCATTGATAAAGATCCGCGCGCTTATCCTCTCCGCCCACGGACGTCTTGACAGGAGTCCGCCCCGGCGGCATCTGATCGATAACTGAAACATCCAGGTCGCCATATGCGGTCATCGCCAGCGACCGGGGAATCGGTGTCGCCGTCATGACCAGGACCTCAGGATTAAAGCCCCGCGCGCGCAACTCGGCCCGTTGCAACACGCCGAAACGATGCTGCTCATCAATTACCACCAGGCCAAGTTTGCTGAAGACAACCGATTCCTGAATCAATGCATGGGTACCGATGCAGGCATGAACATCGCCCGCAGCCACGGCTTCGCGCAAACGTCGCTTTTCAGCGGCACGTTGAGATCCGGTGAGTAGTTCAACCCGAAAAGGTGTCTTTGCCAGAATCCGCTTGATATTCCGCGCGTGTTGTTCGGCGAGAATCTCCGTAGGAACCATTAGTGCCGACTGATATCCATTTTCCATCGCCGCCATCATTGCCACCAGGGCCACAATCGTCTTGCCACTGCCAACATCTCCTTGTAGCAAACGATTCATCGGAGTGTCGGATTGCATGTCATTGAAAATATCGACCACTGCGCGTTTTTGCGCCGCGGTCAGGCGGAAGGGCAGTACCTCCGCGATGGCATCGCGAACAGTCTTGCCAACCTTTATGACCGCGCCTTTCTCTTCCTTGAGTCTCTCACCGCGTTTTAGTGCGAGGGCGAGGGCGAACCAGAAAAACTCTTCAAAGATCAGGCGCAAGTGGGCCGGGCTCCGCGCTTTTTCATAATCGGGAAGGGAAACATCTTCGGGCGGGAAGTGGATAGTGCGCAAGGCAGCGGCCAGTCCGATTAATTGGCGGCGGGCAATCAGGTCCTTGGGCAGGGTCTCGGCGATAGCTTGATCAGGGATGTGCGCTAGCACTTGATGAATAATCTCGCGCAAACGCTTGGAGCGGAAGTCCCCAAGCTTGCGATAGACTGGAACGCTTCGCCCCACATGAATTGCCTTGAGCGCGGGGTCGCCCGGCTCCTGCTCCCCTTCATTTTCCTCAAGTTCATCCGCCGACTCCTCCGGGTCGGAAGCCTGGGGCAGCATTTCGATCTCGTCAGGCTTGTTCAATCGTAAGGCAAATGTTCCGCGCCGCGCATCCCACTCCCAACGGCCGTACGCAACAAATTTCGCGCCTCGTTGAAAGCGCTTCATGTTGTATTGGATTATCTGATACGAGTTTTTACCGGAGATGAACCACCAGATAACCACCGGCCTTCCGGTCTTTCCCGGGTCAGAGGCGGATATTTCAAACATGTAGAGCTTCGGCTTTGTGGGGGGGCGGTGTTTGCCGACCTGAAATCCACTCGCCACGCGAACCGATAACTCAAGCGAGGCCTGCATGCCGTCCTTGAGATCGCGAATGCACGCCAGGCTTGAACGATCCTCGTAACGCATCGGCAGATACGTCAAAAGGTCTCTGACTGTGACGTCAGCTGGTTTTAGATTCCGCGCGATAGCAGCCAGGGCGGTGGCAAGTTTACCTGCGCCGTGCTGTCCGAGTCTCGAGATGTAAGTGAAAAGTGAACTGACCGGAGTTTCGAGAGTGATAGAAGACCGGGACGACATCAGGCGCGATCATAGCACATGCAAAGTGGCCCCGAACCGAGCAGGCAGGGGCCATCTTCGCAGTACCGATAACAAATAACCGGCATGAGGTATTAGCGGATAACGTTTTTAGCCGGCGACAGTATTCGCTGCGGAACAGAAACTGTCGAAGGCCTGCGTTAATTCCGAAGCGATTTGTTCCGCATCTCGTCCTTCGATCTGGTATCGCTCCAGCATGAATACGAGCTTGCCGTCTTTTAGCAACCCGATCGACGGTGAGGAAGGTCTGTAGCCAGTAAAGTAACCGCGGGCTTTTTCGGTTGCTTCAATATCAGCGCCGGCGAAAACCGTGGCGACTTTGTCGGGACGCACATCATGCTGGAGGGCCCGAGCTATGCCTGGGCGGGCCCTACCGGCCGCACAGCCACAGATAGAATTGACCACTACCATGACAGTTCCTTTAGCATCAGCCAAAGTCGCGTCGACGTCTTCCGGCGTGCGCATCTCCTCGACACCCAGCCGCGTTAGCTCTTCTCTCATCGGACGAATCATTATTTCCGGATATGGCATTATTAGTCTCCTTCCGCAATTCAGGGAAGGATTCTAACACGAACTCGAGATTATTATTTGTCGTGGGTCCTCGCCGTCGCCAGCCAGAGTAACGGTCCAGACGTTAGCGGGCAATGGATAGAGGCCCAAACGCTCGGCCCATTCGATGACAATCACCGAATGTTCCTCGACTAGTAAGCCCTCCAGATCAACTGCGTGCGCCGCGGAAGGCCCCTGGTCCAGACGGTATAGATCGATATGGTAGAGCTTTAGCTTTCCCTGGTAGGAGTTCACCAGGGTGAAGGAGGGACTAGTCACTTCCTCCCTGTCGATGCCCAAGGCGCTGGCCAGTCCCTTTACCAGGATAGTCTTGCCCGCTCCGAGCGGGCCGCTGAGCAGGAGGATCTCGCCGCCTGCCAATTGTTCTCCGATCATTTGGCCGAGCTTAAATGTGTCTTCGGCTCCGGCCGAAGTGAATTCGCCGGTTGGTAGCAAGGACTGTTGCGCCGTGTTCATTTTGGAAATAAAGCTCAGCGCGCGCGGGTTATGGTGCTTCTCCGTCTGGATCGAGCAGCCGGATTGCCGCGCTGAAATAGTCGCGAATGTCGGAAGCTACCATGGCTCGCATCCCGATAGCATGCGCCGCCAAATCACCCGCCAAACCACCGACGTAGAGTGCCGCGATCACCGCGTTCAATGGCAGGGCTTGCTCTCTGTTAGCGCCATTCCCGTACTCTTGTGCGAGGAACCCGGTAATCAAGCCGGTCAGCGTGTCTCCCGACCCGGCAGTCCCAAGTCCGGCATTACCCGTTGGATTAACGAAGACACGGCCGTCAGGAGCGGCAATCAAAGTTCGCCCGCCCTTCAGTACGACAATAACGTTATGGGCAGTCGCAAAAGTCCGCACGGCTGAAACGCGATCTCCCAGCGCTGATTTATCGTTGGCGCCCATCAGTCGCAGCATCTCTCCCGGATGCGGTGTCAGTATCAGAGGATGATCAGTTGAGCCCTGAAGACCTTTTGGCCACGGCGCAATAGCGTTGAGTCCGTCGGCGTCAACAACTACCGGTGTCCGCCTGCGTTCGATTATGGCCTGCACATATGCGCGTGTTCGCTCGTCTTCCGCTGACAGACCTGGTCCGATCGCAATCACATTCACTCTTGACGCCAGTTTTAGCGTGTGTTCGATGGCTTCGTCACTAACGGCCCCGCGATCGGTTTCGGCTAGCGCGGCCGTCATGATCTCGGGCATTGCTAAGGAAGCGATCGTCGCCTGGGCAGATAGGGGCGTCGCGATTGTCACCAGACCTGCTCCCGCGCGCATTGCCGCAGACGCGCAAAGCACAGCCGCTCCCGTAAAGCCGCGTGAGCCGGCAATCACCAGCGCGTGACCATGCGAGTTTTTGTAAGAGTCTGGAGAGTAGCGAGTTCGAACCAGCCACTCGCGAGCATCTTCGCGGTCAACTAACAGAACCTCCGCCGGCATCGCCTCAACCAGAGTTCTGGGAGATCCGATATTGCCCACCACCAATTCTCCTCCGTGATGAAAAGCGGGGGCCAAAACGTTAGCCGGCTTTGGGGCGGTGAAGGTAATCGTCAGATCGGCGCGAATTGTCTCGCCAATTAGTTCTGCCCTATCGGCATCAAGGCCTGAAGGTACATCCAGCGACACGATGAGCGGGCGCTCGGCCCGGTTTCGTTCACGGGCTCTTCGGAGCAAGGCCACATGTTCCACAACTTGCCGGAAGAGGCCTTCGAGGGGGTGTGTCAGCCCCGTGCCGAAAAGCGCGTCAACGATTATGTCGTAAGTGCGGCGCGGGCGCGCCAACTCCTCCCAAACCACTAACGTGTCACATTCCACAAAACTCAAACCAGAGGGGCG
Source organism: Pyrinomonadaceae bacterium (assembly GCA_039933315.1). GTDB lineage: Bacteria > Acidobacteriota > Blastocatellia > Pyrinomonadales > Pyrinomonadaceae > DASXRU01. The sequence continues at coordinate 14,094 of JBDTOI010000052.1, read as the reverse complement.
CACTTTTGATCCTGAAGCGAAAGCGGCAAGTTTCTGGGTTGTTTCAAAGTTTATGCGGGCATCGCCTTTGGTGTTATCGATTCGACTAAAGAGAATGACGTCGCAACGTACACCGGCTTGCGACAATTTGCGTGCGAGAGCCGCGCCGTCTCCACCGTTGTTTCCCGGGCCGCACAGAATGCACGCCACTTTGCCGTCGAGCTCACTTCCCAGTCTGGCGCCGATCGCATCATATGCAGCGCCCGCTGCAGATTCCATTAACATGAGCGAGGGAGTTCCGAAGCGCTCGACCGTTAGACGGTCGACTTCACGCATGGAGGCTGAGGAAATAACCGGTTGCACCAGAGGATGATAAGTAGGTGGCCGTATCCGGGTCAATGAATTAGGGGCAGCCCTATTTTCCCGGAGACAGTGAAGGGGCATAAAACAAATGCGGCGGCCGGGTTTCCCCGCCGCCTACTTCCGCCTGCCCGCCCTTTGTCTTCGTGTACCTCTTAGAAATGTCTAATGCTTTTCCTTTTTCAGAAATGGGGAAATCGATTTCAACGAAAAGGCGAGCCCGAAGGCTCGCCTCGCCGGTCTTCTTATTTCGGAAGAATTCGGTTGTCTCAGCCTTGATCAGCTTCTGCGACTGCTTTAGCAGCCTTGCGCCGCCTTCGCACCGCGCCCGCAACCCCTGCCAGTCCAGTTCCCAGAAGAACCATCGTGGCAGGCTCCGGTACGGGTTCATTGCCCGCACTGCCGCTAAAACTAAACCGTTCCGGGCCCCCGTGCACATCACTCAACGTCGCCGTTAGCCCCAGCCTTAGATTTGGGTTGGCAGCCACAGCCGCTTGTAAGCGCGCTGCTGCTGCTGAATCCAGGCCAAGTGCATAGTCCGCATTGGCGCCCTGGCCGCCGCGGATCTGTTCCAAGGTCAATGGGCCGGCCGCAAGGTCAGCAGTAAACACGCTGTTACCGTTTTGGTCATAAGCCGTTAAGAGAAGAGAGTCGATGGTTAAGGGACTCTTATTACCCCCGTTAGCTTCATTAATGTTGAAAAGAATCTGAAGGTTGCTGGCGCTCGTTCCGATGGAACTGAATGCGACGGTGTGTTGGTGCGGTCCGGCACTTATGTCCCCAAAAGAGACATCACTCGAACCGTCCCACCGAACACCGCCTGACTCGACAGTACTATTTCCGTGATGTTGCAGATTGAGCGCCGCCAAAGGTGGAACCAGCTTGCTGTGATTGGGCGCAACCAGCACAATGCCATCGGCATAGGCGCTTCCACCCGCTATCGATAGAAGAACCAGCACTCCAAATCCAATTGTCACTCTAGAGAACAGTTTGTTCATGATTATCTTCACTCCTTCACCTTGTTTATATGACTTCCATGAAATCCAAGTCTCCGGGCAATTAGAGTTGCGGCTACCCGCAATAAGGGCTCTGGGGCTCGGCGCTTCCTTTGAATTCCTTACCTGACAAAAAGTGGCAATGCAGAGTTGTTCCCAGAATCGATAGGAATGCCTCTTGACCTGGCGGATATGTTTTGGGACGAATTGCTTAATGTTTTCGTCGGAAAAGTACTCGGAGGGCCCGGTCAAATAGCGCACGTGAGTCAGGCAATCCGAGTATTGAGGTAATGCCGAAATAGACTAATCCGTAGGGGATGAGCACGGCCAGAGCGACGATAAGAGGATGGCGATCACCGAGAACTAACTTGATGCCCCAGCCAGTCGCCGCGCCGCAGGCAGCGGCCAGCCAGAGCTTTGCGACGTAAGCCAGCTCGAGGCCGGTGCGGCCAATTCGTCGGTTCAACGTCCGGCGCAGAAGGGCAAATTCAATCCAGCCTGCGATCCCGGACGAAGCCGTTAAGCCGGCGGCGCCCCACTTAGGATCGATGCCAAGGAGGGGAGGTAAATGAATCGCAACTACATAACCGACGGCTATTGCCATTGTCACTCGTATGATTGCATAACGGAGGGGAGTGCGAGTGTCATGAAGCGCGTAATAGGTCGAAGAGTAGAGGCGTCCGAGGGTAGATGCTAATAGTCCTACGGTGGAGCCGGCCAAAATGCCCCAAACATACAGGGTGGCATCGTGGTTGAACTGCCCACCCTGATAAAGCACTGCCACTATCACATCCCCCAGCGCGAGAAATGCCAGGATTGAAGGAACGATAAAAAACGCTATCCTTTGCAGACCGGCATCGAGACGCTTTCGGAGTTCTGCAGAGACTTCGTCACCAGTGCCGAGCGCGCTGGACATGGCGGGAAGTTCCGCCGCTGAAACCGACATCCCAAAGAGGCTGACCGGCAGTGTGTAGAGGCTTTGAGCATAGTTCACCGCGATGACTGCCCCTTGAGGAAGTAGGCTGGCGAGCACAACATCAATGAAGGCGCTAATCTGAATAATGCCCCGGCTAACAAAAACCGGGAAGAAATTGGCCATCACCGTTCTCACGTTCACAGTTGTGATGTCCAGAACCAGACGCACTCTTCGAACCAGCCAGAGCACGGTGGGAAGTTGAATCGCAAACTGTAGAGCACTGCCTACCACCGAACCCCAGGCCACCATTTCAGCGAGATGAAATTGGAACCCTCCCATTTGGAACTGATCCAGGGTGCCCGAGTGTCTCCCAAATCCAATCAGCGCAGCGATAATGGCCACGTTCCAAATCACCGGCGCCGTGTAGGAAAGGAAGAAGCGGCGGTGACTATTCAACACACCCAGGCACCACGCCGAAAGTACGAGCAAGCCGGCGCCGGGGAAGAAGATTTTCACCAGCCTGATTACTAATTCGCGACGCTCTCCTTCGAAGCCCGGCGCGATAATAGAGATGAGGTAAGGCGTGGTCAGCACGCCGAGAATAACAATGACGGACGTCACCAGCGCGAGCAGGGTAAGCACGGCGCTGGCTACGCGAGCCGCTTCCTCTTTGTCATCCCGGGCCAGGAGTTTTGCGTAGACCGGAATGAACGATGCGGACAAGGCTCCTTCGCCGAAAACATTTTGCAGAAAGTTTGGGATTCGAAAGGCGGCGCCAAACGCGTCGCCCGCGGCTGAGGTGCCGAAGTAATGAGCAAATACACGTTGGCGCAGTAAACCGACTATGCGGCTGATGAGAATGCCGGCGCCCACCAATAAGGCAGATTTTCCCGTGGCTTCGCGTTTGGCCTGAGGGGTTGCCACTGGCATGGCGAACGCACCCGTGCCTTCGCCAACGCTTTCCAGCGATTCACTTGCGATGAGGCTGGCATCCTTATTAACCGAGACTCCCTGGATCCCGCCCTCGCCAGAGTTGGTATCAACTGGATCAGGGCGCGCTTCATTACTGGTCCTCGCTTTCCCTTCTGGATCGTCGCTGTGGGGTTCGTCAGCTTCTGCGTCTTCGGTCATTAGTTGATTAGATGTTGTAGTCTTTTAATTTGGTCAGGAGTGTCTTGTAGCTGACGCCAAGAACGTCCGCCGTTTTCGTCTTGTTCCCGTCGCTCGCCTCGAGAGCCTCTATTATCTTCTGGCGCTCAACGAAGTGCACAGCGCGTTCAGTGACTTGCGCCAGGGTACCCGACGTATCCAGAGCATCGAAGACAGTGGGCTCGCCGGCGCTCTTCGATACCAAACCCAGATCAGCGGGCTCCAGCATCGATCCGTCAGCGAGAATGCAGGCGCGCTCAATCGCATTCTCAAGTTCACGAACATTCCCCGGCCATTTGTGTTCACGCAGGGCATCTATGCTGGCCTCGCTTAATACAGCTTCGCGTCGGCGCAGCTCTTTACCGAGTTGGGCCGCGAAGTGACTAGCAAGCAAAACCACGTCCTCGCCCCGATCCCTCAGTGCGGGGATCTCTATGGGAAACACAGCCAGCCGGAAAAAAAGGTCTCGGCGGAATTCACCCTGTTCTGAGGCTCGACGCAGATCCTTGTTTGTCGCAGCTACGATCCGGACATCGACTGGAACAGGTGAACGTCCGCCAATGCGGTCCACGGCCTTCTCCTCGATTGCGCGCAGAAGTTTTCCCTGAACGCCAAGAGCCAACTCTCCTATCTCATCCAGAAAAACAGTGCCACCGGATGCCAGCTCGAACTTGCCGAGATAGCGGGCAGCGGCCCCGGTAAAGGCTCCGCGCTCGTGACCAAATAGCTCGTTTTCGATCAGGGTTTCGGGAATGGCCGCGCAGTTGACCGCAACAAAAGGCTTGTCGCGGCGATCTGAGAGATGGTGTACCGCCCGCGCGAACAGCTCTTTTCCGGTGCCGGATTCACCCAGCAGCAACACTGTAGCTTCAGTTGTCGCGACGCGCTGCGTTTCACTGACGGTGCGCTTGATGGCGTCCGATTCGCCGATGATCCGGGGAAAGCCGTACCGGCGGGACCACTCTTCTCGCAGTAAGAGGTTCTCAGTCCGAAGCCTTGTTTGCTCCAGGGCGCGCTCGACCAAAATCAGCAGATGATTTGAGTCGACCGGCTTTTGCAGAAAGTCCTGGGCGCCATCTTTCATGGCCTGCACGGCTTCATCAATCGAGCCGTAAGCCGTCATTACGATTACCGGAACATCTCCATCAGCTGTGCGTGCGGCGCGCAATACGTCCAGGCCGGACCCGTGCGGCATGCGAAGGTCTGTTAATACAAGCCTATGCGGAGCGCGCGCTATCTCAGCCATCGCCTCACGAGCGTCAGCTGCTTCGGTGACTGAGTATCCGACTTTCTCCAGCGTTAGCCGCAGTACGCGACGAAGGCTGTCTTTGTCTTCGACCAGCAGGATGTCCGGCATCAAAAGCAGAAATCTACTGTCAGAATTCAGATCTCAAGAACCAAAACCGGGGCTTTGAATCCGCACGAAAAGGGATTCACGTTTCATTCATCTCTTGAATTCTTATTAGCTCCTGCCCTCATGATTCATCCTTCATCATTAATGTGTCAAGCGACTTAGAATAATGTTGGACGGACAATACGGTCGCACCAACACGCTGTCGTGATACATCTCCAACCTGAAGTTAGAGAGGAGCATGAGCGACCGGAGTGTGGAAAAAATCGTTCTGTCGGCAAAAACTGCTTGACCAGCAAACGGGCGGGGGTGCGATGAGTCCTGGATGGGGAAATCTCTGTTGTAATCGGCGTTAAGTTGTTAGGTTACACCGCCACAGTGTTCTCTACGGAATGCACTGCCCGATGCGGAGAGCTGGAAGTTTTTCCGGCTGTCCTCCGGTCGAGGAAACTGTTAGCGTCCTGGCGGGAGATTGTTCCCCTGCGAACCATGTCATTAATCGCCGATTCGAATGTCAGCATGCCATGGACTTGCCCCGTCTGCATTGAAGAGTGAATTTGGAATGTCTTTCCTTCGCGGATCAAGTTTGCCACTGCGGGAGTGTTGACTAGAATCTCCGCGACGGCAACCCGGCCCTGCTTGTCGGCGCGCGAAATAAGTGATTGCGCGACCACTCCTCTTAGACTTTCTGATAACATCGCCCGAATCTGCGCCTGCTGGTTCTCCGGAAACACATCGATAATTCGATCAACCGTTTTCGTGGCGCTATTGGTATGCAGGGTAGCTAATACGAGATGTCCCGTCTCCGCTGCCGTCAGGGCAAGCGATATGGTTTCCAGATCGCGCATCTCTCCCAACAGGATTATGTCGGGATCTTCTCTGAGCGCGGCTCTTAACGCCTCTTGAAACGACTTGGTGTGGCTTGAAACTTCTCGTTGATTAATCAGTGACTGGCCATTCTGATGAATGAACTCAATAGGGTCTTCAATGGTGATGATGTGGGCTCGCTGACTCAGGTTGATTGAATTAATCAATGAGGCGAGCGTAGTGCTTTTGCCGGAGCCAGTAGGCCCTGTTACGAGTACCAGACCTTCTGAGACGTTAACCAGATCTGCAATCTGCGGGGGCAGTCCTAACTCCGCGATTGTCTGAATGTGCTCGGGAATGAGGCGAAAGACCCCACCTATACCCTTCCTCTGCCGGAAAACATTCACGCGAAATCTGCCCACTCCAGGGATTGAATAGCCGAAATCGAGTTCCCAATCCTCCAGGAAGATTTCCCGTTGACGATCTGAGAGAATCTCAAATATTAGCGCCTGACAAACCTCGGGCGTTACGTCTTTGTAGTTAAGCTTCATCATCGCCCCGTTAATTCTCAGGTACGGGGCAGATCCACTGGTTAAGTGAAGGTCCGAAGCTCCGCGCTCCGTCATGAATTTCAGGATTTCGTCTATTCTGGCCATTTCATGCTCAACTTTATGGTTGTCGAAGGCTTTGACTAATGACTTTTTTAGTCGACAGCGAGTTAACCTGCTTGTCAGGGAGTGATTGCTGCCTTAGTTACCGGTTTCAAGAAGTGTGGTGGCTTCAGAGAGTTTTGGCAGGACATTTATGGGAACACCGCTACCGGGCAAGTCACCCCAGACAAATCGGATCCAGGGCAGGTTAGGAGCGGCAACCATCGTGCCACTTCAAACTTCATTGAAAAGCGGGCTGAATCCCAAATCCATAAATTTAAAGTCGCTTTCCTCCGTAACCTCAGGTGACGCTGCAGGAAGGAAACTCCCTAAGAAGAGTGCGGAAGTCGATTGAAGTTTCAAGTCCAGGGCTGACCCTTCGCGCCCAGCGCCCGCTGTGGAAAGAAACGTCAACACTGTGACCTAAGGTGACATTAGCATGAGGCTGCCAACATGCCACGCCTCGAGATACCGAATGTTTCCACATGAAATTCAAATGGCATTGCTCTTGCTAGGTCGATGGTGTTGGCTCGGTTGTTCACGAGACTAACGAACCGAAGCGAAGGCTCACTTTATAGTCCAGGTGCCAAATAGTATGACCAAACAGGTAATGGCTTCTCAAATCAATAAAGCAAAACTTCACAACTCCGCCGGTGCTAGCGTGGTCGAGTTGTTAATTGTGGTTGCGTTGGTAGGCCTGGTTTCTACCATGGCGCTCATCAACTTTCAAACATCCAATAGAAGCATCACAGTTGCTGGCGCGACTCGCACACTCTCTAACTATCTAGAGAAGGCACGCGTAGACGCGGTTCGCCGTCACGGGGGCGCGAACATAAATATCAACAGTGCCACAAGCTATACCGTCAACCTTGATTTCGAGGGTGACGGTTTTGCTACCGCGCGCACAATCAATTTGCCGCCCGGCACAACACTCGCTTATAGATTGCCGCCGGCCACCGCCAGTATCAATCCTACGACTACGCCGGTATTGATTACCTACGACTGGCGCGGACGCACTGGAAGCACAGTGGCCTTAACAGTGACCTCCTCGATAGCTGGCGTGACGCCGAGCAGCATGGTGGTTGGGCCCGCAGGTGATATTTCAAGTGACACTACCGTTACCGGGCCGGTTACGACTCCGACACCTCAAAATACGACAGTCACGACGACTACCGGCATCAAGTCGATGCGATGAGGGAAGTAGTAGGAGAGATTCTAATGACATTCAATAAAGCGGAAACAAGTCCAGTGGACATCACGGCCAACATTAGCCGCCAGGCGGGCTTCACGTTAATCGAGACCACAATCGCGATGGTGATAATGATGGTCGCTGCGCTGGGAGTCGCCTCTCTATTTACCTATTCAATCAGGTACAACTCGGGCGGGAACGACCGTGCTATTGCGGTCAGTGTAGCGCAGCAGCAGATCGAACAACTGCGAAGCGTGCCTTTCAACGATGCTTTGCTCAACGTGAGCGCGGCTACTGTTCTTTCGCCTAACACTGTCAGTAATGGTCGTACTTATCAAGTAACCAAGACCGTCACCGGTTCAAATAACAACGCCAGTGGAAACCCAACCTTAAAGACGATCACGATTCGCGTAGATCCAAGAAGTACTGGCTGGGCCGGCTTCCCGGTCATTGTCCGAACGATGCGTTCCGCCACCACCACGGGAGCAAACTAAGTCCTAAATCCAAGCGAGTCACGTAGCGGGTACCCAATCATGAAGAAATCAAATAAAGCGTTCTCCGACCGCGGCTTTTCGCTATTAGAGCTCTGCATTGCCATGACCGTTACGCTGATCCTCATGGCAATTGCCTCCACCTTGATCGCTGCATCCTTCACGGTCAGAAATCGCGAAAACAGTAGATCAGCGGCCATAGCTGATGCCCAGCGTGCCCTCAATATCATGTCGCGTGAAATCGCGAACGCTGGTTACGGGCTCAGTACGAATGGAATTGTCACCGGCGGCGACTCAAATGCCACGCAGATCCGTGTCCGCTCAGATCTTGACTTGTCGGGATCAACCAACGCTGCTGATGAGGACGTTAAGTACGTTCTCGTGAATGATGCTAATGGTAGTTTTATCGTGCGAATGAATCTGCGGCCAGCTCAAACAACCGGTTTGATTGCTAATCGGATTGATGGATTGGTCATCTATTATTACGACGAGAGAGTAACTTACACGATAGGTGACGGAGTTATTACCAATGTTCTCAACTCCGCTGGGGCGATCGAGAATCAGTCAACAGCCGACAACGCTCGCTATATCGTATTACTCCTTCGGGTAGCCTTGCCCGCTGTGGGTCGACAAGGCTCTGCCGGTTACCAGCCTGCGTCATCAACTCAACTGGTTTCAACGGTCACATTACGGAATGCAAATCTACAAAACTACTGAGATAAGCTTCCGACGAGATTTAGGAGAAATAATCATGGAATCTTCAAACCCAAAAGAAAATTTAGACAATCGCCGGAATGAGCGGGGGGCAGCCCTGGTCATCTCGCTTCTCGTCAGTATGATCCTGCTCGTCGCCGGGGGTGCCTTGATTCAGGTGACTTCGATGTCGGCGGCAAACGCCATTGACTCGACGGCCGAAACACAGGCGTACTATGGCGCCGAAGCAGGATTGCAGGCCGCGGTCAATGCGTTACGACGTAATGACGCACCCACTGCGTCCGCCATGCCGACCGGTATGACGGGTATGAATTTCCGTAACGCAGTCCTTCCCAACCGCTCGAACGATTGCCCGAACGGCGCGGGAAGCAATGCATCCCTTTGCAGCTCCACCTTATGCACCGGGTGCGCGCGGCTCACTCGTTGGCTTCCCTACTCCAACACTCAGGCCATGAACACGCGCGTAACGGTTGGAACCAACCCTACGATCCAGTATGAGGTCATCGTTTCGCTCCCACCCGGGGACACGATGCCCGCAGCGCCCGCAGATCCAGGCAGGTTGCTCGTGCAATCGATCGGTTACGGCCCTAGTGGCTCCAGGAAACAGATGAGTATGATTGTTTCAAGAAGCGCCTTTGACCCTGCAGTCCCGGCGATGATGACCCTGATTGGAACCCCCGCCGGTGCCCCCCCGATGAGTTTTGAAAGTGGTAACAGCGCCAATCACGTCTATTCCGGTGTGGACAACGCTACCGGCGTGGCTACTGGACTACCAGCATTCGGTACAACCAACGCGATAGACACAGCCATCGCCATCTCTAACGCTGCCAGCAACACGACTTCTTCACCGGCAGCTGCAACCCTGAGCAGTTCGAGCGTTCCCGCATACCTTCAATCGCCGGCTGCCGCACGAACCTTTCTCGATCAAATGCAGGCAGCAGCAATAGCCGGAGCGGCCCAGACGCCTCGCACCGCAACCTACTTGCCAAACGGGGGCAGCGGCAATCCGACTGGATTTACCTTCGTCAAGGGTGATTACACCATGGGTTCAGGTAGCGGTTCCGGGATAATAATCGTTACCGGTGAGCTGACGACAAACGGCGGCACCGATTTCAACGGTATTTGCCTTGTGATTGGTGCGGGCTATGTAAATCGCAATGGTGGTGGTGGCGGCGCCTTCTATGGTGCGAACTTCATCGCCAGGGTGGATTGGCCGGCGCAATCACCGGCGTTGACTGCCTTCGGGAGTCCTTTCTTTAACTTCAACGGCGGCGGTAACGCGACTATGCAATATGACTCAACCGCAGTCGCCAATGCACTTGCATTGCTTCCCGCGCCCGTGCTGGGAGTTAGCGAATACTAGCGGTCCAGAAACGATATAGTGATGTCGCAAATGCCGGCCCCGCGATCTTGATTAATCCTATGAAGGGTGAGAAACGTGTCCCAAGAACCTACCACTATTAATTCCGGTACGGAAACATCAAAGAAGTGTTCCCGTTGCGGACTTATGAACTTCATCGAGAGGACCCGATGTGCTCGTTGTAGTCAGGAGCTTTCGCTACCGTCGGCTGAACTGGTAAGCACCACGAACCTCCTCGATAACCCTGGCCATAGTGGCCGCCTAAAAGTCGGAGTCATCGTGGTGTTTGTAGCTGTCCTTCTAGGAGGTTTGTTCTGGCTTTATATTCTGAAGGATCAGCAGGCAACCCCGGAACCGGTGGCCGAAACGGCCGTCGTGCAGCCGGCACCTGAACCGGCGCAACAACAAGAAACGACTGCGCAGGCTAACCCCGAAAGCCGGGAAGCAGCGAAGCAGGTTCTTGCGGGACTGAAGCGCTTTGAAGGGGCTACCAACCCTGGTATGAGCTATGAGGAATATGATGAGATGCTTGCTCGTCTAAGGTCAGAGTTGGACAGCAAATTGCCATCATTTGTAGATCACAACCCTGGCGACGAGACTTTTCGAAAGGAAGTCGAGGGGGCGATTCGCGATTACACTGCCGCGCAGAACTGGTGGAAAACGGTCATCAGGAATAGCTCGGTTCTCTCGGATGCCGATCGGACTGAAAGACTCGTTCCGAATTGGACGTCCGCCAAAGCACATATCGAGAACGCCGACCAGGCCTTGGCTAATTAAGCGCCAACAGCGCCCGCGCGCACTACGAAGTTAAGGCCCCGGAGATCGTTCGATCGCCGGGGCCTTCTGATTTTGGATTTGATTCTATTCTATGGGGAGCCAACTACGCCTTTCAGAGCGGGCTCGTATTCACTATTGCCTGACGTGACGCTTTGGGTGTCGGCCAGCTTCATGGCCAACAAGTGCGGTTTATAGTCAAAAGCCTTGGGCCCGCCGCGCGAATTCTGAATCTGCATAACCAGATAATCCTGATTCGCGCGAAACCTCAAAACACTTCCTTGCCGGTTCATGATCACGAATAGGAGAGTTTCACCGGTGCCCGTTTTCATCTGGCCCACGAGTGCACTCGCTCCGCCGTCGGTTCGGATAAGTGTCCCGGTCTTGCCGATCACACTTCCGCGCCAGGCCAGTCCAGTGAAACGATCCTCCAGTGTACCCGGATCGATGCCGGCGACGGGCAAAACGTCTGCCAGCGAGAGCCGGTTCTTACGCAACTCGTCCCGCAGCGATCTGAGAATCCTCATCATGGATCGGGGCGTGATTCGATTGACTCCCAGCCCGCTTAATGACGACATCACGAGCTCATTTGAGGAGATGCCCAGCGAGCTTACGAGCTGGCGCCGCACAGACTGCAGACCCCCGACAGAGTCCCCCAGCCGTTCAGCCATGAAGTTGTTTGAATAGCACAGCATCACTTTCAGGATATCGACGAGCTTACTGGATTTCTGAGTGAGGCGGAGTTTGGCGTCCATCGCCACCGCATTGACCTCGACATCGCCCATGACTGCCACGGTGGGAACTGTCTGCAGACTCGCCCTATCACCTAACACGCTTCTTTCATATAACCAGGCTCGGGTTGCTTCTGCGGACCTCTGACTTGAATCAAGCGTATCGTAGAGCTGCTCACCAGACCGCCGGGCCGACCAGTTAAAATTCATTGTGAAACCCGGGGCTACGATCAAATTCCCGGTAACGGTGCGAATTCCCAACAGATTCAGTTGCCGCGCAATCATGACGCCATGTTCGTAATGAAAAGATGGGTCGCGGCCTGAGATATAAAGATTGCCATTCAGCGTCCCGGTAGCTTTATCAAGGGAGCCGGTGGTCCATATGCCTGTGGTGAAGCGATGTTCAGGGCCGAAAGCTCTGAGTGTAAAAAGGGCGGTAGCAAGCTTTATCGCCGAAGCTGGATTGAAGGTTTCTTCCGCCGACTGAACCGCCACTGGCTTGCCATCCAGTGTTTCCACGAGAACACCCTGCAAACCATAAATGACTTGCGTCTCTAAAGAAGCACCGGCGAATTGCTCAGCAGTTACGGTCTGAGCAGGAGACGGCGCAGTCGCAGGAGGAGTCCCTCTTACCGGCGTCTGCGCCTTGACCAAGACAGACTGTGGCAGCCAGGCGCTGATGGCCAGGGCGGCAAGAAGTATGCGCGATATGATTTGCTTGTTCATAAACTCTATGGTGCCCGCACGCGAGCACATCATCATAACACGATCATTTCCGGGGAAGTTCCGGGGAGCTTGGGAGAGGAATAACTTCGATGCGCGCTGAGCTGACTGAGATGTATCGCCCGGAACTGGTAAGGACTCAAGACAGCAACCTGCCCAGCCTGGAGCGACGAGCCGCCATCTCCACAGACCTATCCGCTGACTGTTTGTCAATACGTAAGTGTGAGAACTTTATTCACGTCTCGACGCTATTCTAGTAGCGTTGACAATAAGAGAAGCGGACACCTAGAATCCAGACGAACACAGTGCGCGAACATCAGCCCGTTACAGTTGAGAGCATACGCGTTACTCACAAGCGACGCAGAAATGAGATTCGCGCGAAGCTCTCTGAGTTTGAAGAAGTATGGCGCAAGGGTACAGACGCCCGGCTCTGGGAAGAACTAGTGTTCTGTATTTTCACCGCTGGTGCGTCGGCACGAATGGGGTTGAGCGCAATCGAAGCTGTTCGCCCTCTCCTTGAGCGTGGGCGACGTCAGCAGATGACAAGAGCTTTGGTAAAGGCTCGCGCGCATCGGTTCCCCTCGTCGCGTCCCGGTTATGTTGTCATCACGCGGGATTATTTGCAGCGGCACTGCGATATGCGCATTGGAGAGCAGTTAACAAGTTTTGCCGATCCAATGGAGCGACGGGATTGGCTGGCGAGTGAGCCCCAGATAAAGGGCCTGGGATACAAGGAGTCAAGCCATTTCCTGCGGAATGTCGGTTTTAAGGGCTACGGTATTCTTGATAAACACGTGCTCAAATGCCTGACTGAGGTGGGTGTGATCGATTCCGCAAAACCACCTTCAACCAGACGCAAATATTTGGAGACTGAAGCGAAGATGCAGCTCTTTGCCCGAGATGTGCGGATAGATTTCGAGGAACTTGATCTGGTCTTGTGGTCGATGAAAACCGGGGAGATACTGAAATAACTATTACCAGGCGGGCTTTTCTAGAGCCTGTGGCATCCGGGCGGAACGTTCCACCATCCGAGTTAAGAGACTAATGAGCAAAGGTAAACAAGCATCCATTTATCGCGTAGCCGTAATAACTGTGGCTACCCTGGTTGTTTACCTTTCGGTCTGCCCCTCCCTGGCGGTAGCAGCGCGGGGAGATGATAAGACACGAACGCGGGCTGAAAAGGCTCTGCGTGATGGAGAATACGAAGCGGCAATCAAGCTGTTTCAGCAACTGCTGGCGAAGGACTCGAAAGACATTAACGCTCGCCTCGGTATCAGCTTCGCGTTGCTAAAAATGCGCAACCTTCAGGATGCTTTCGATCAGGCAGCCCGGGTAATCGCTATCGATCCTCTGAACGCGCGTGCGCATGCACTCCTGGGCGGCGCAGTCCTGGCGTCGGGCGACTTTCGCACCTCAGTGGAAGAATTTCGCACTGCTCTTAGTCTGAAAGAAGATGAAGCGCTGGCCATCGCCGGTCTGGCGATGGTCGATTTTTATGAGAACCGGTTGAACGCCTGCCTGGGAGGATTGAGGCGTGCCATCGCTATCGACTCTCGAGAGCCCGATTACATTTTTAGTTTGGGCCAGGCGGCGGCTCGAAATGAACGCTTTAAGGAAGCGGCGGATGCTTACGAACGATTTCTCTTGATAGCCCCGCGTACGGACGAAGACCGGCGCGCTCGCATTCGCGGGTTAATTGATTTCTTGCGCTACCTGGGGAAACGCGGATCCTTGTATTCCACCGGCGGAGCCAATCGCACGGTGGTCACTTTCGAAGCTACCGATTACCGGCCGGTAATTCCCGTGCGCCTTAATGGATCGAAACAGGAACTGCGATTCGTGCTGGACACCGGTTCGGGAATGTCGGTTATCTCAGAAGAGACAGCTCGCCGCTTTCGTCTGCAT
>JBDTOI010000051.1:0-24609 GCA_039933315.1 Pyrinomonadaceae bacterium | reverse complement strand
TCCTCGCGATCACACTCGCACTGTCGCCATTCTTGCCGACGCACAATCTTGCAGCGCAGGAAAATCGAGAGCGAAAGGCAGGCAGCGGATCGCAACCGGCCTGGACCGTGCCAACTTCCGCTGATGCTCAGCAACGAACCGAGTTGGGTCCAGAGCCCACCGTGCGCGTAGGTCTCGCCACGGACATGCGCTCTGTCACTATCTCTACCACCGGCCAGTTGATGAACGCCTCGGCGTTAAATACCGCGCCCGTTCCCCTCGAGGCCACACGCGTGCGAATTGAGTCGCGCTACCTCAGCCCACCGGCTGTAAGCGATCGCGAACTTTATCGAGTCGAACTTGCCGGCTCCTTTATCCGTGACGAGGCCGAGCGCTTCGCTCGTCAGGTGAAGGACGTTACTGATGTTGAAGTCGAAATGGTGAATACCATCGGCACAAATCTTTGGCGCGTAGTTGCCGGCCAGCGGCCGTCGCGCGAAGAAGCGGAAGAGCTGCGGGCCAGGTTGGATGAGGCCGGGTTCGCCCTGGCTCCGATTACGTCAACCACCGGCGCTTTGAGTCGCAACGTAACAAACGCCCCTTTAATGAAATCTGAATCGGGGCGTACCTCGGCCGGTCGCTCCGCACCAGTGGGGACGGTGCGGCCGGTTTTGCGTACCAGCTCTCCCACCCGCGAGCTGGTTGCGTTCGCCCGCGGCGTGACTCCGCTGCTCAAATCCAGCGCCCCGATCGCATTTGGTTCCAATGATGAAAACAGCGCACCTGTCCGTTTCAACGACAAACCGTATCGCGGCCGCCTGGAAGTGTTTGCCAACACGCGCGGCTCGTTGACCGTCGTCAACGTTATCGGCCTGGAAGATTATGTGAAGGGCGTGGTGCCAAACGAACTTTCGCCCGGCGGTTACCCGGCCATTGAGGCCTTGAAAGCACAAGCCATCGCGGCGCGCACATATGCATTGAAGAACAAAGGCCAGTTCGCCTCATCAGGTTTCGATATCCTGCCCACCATTCGATCGCAAGTCTATCGCGGCCTTAGCAGCGAGCACCCCCTGTCTTCGCGAGCGGTGGATGAGACGCGCGGCGTGGTGGCTACTTACGAAGGCGAACCGATCAATGCGCTCTACACCTCGACTTGCGGCGGGCGCACCGAAAACTCCGAAAATATTTTCAACGACGCGATTCCGTACCTGCGCGGGCGCGAATGTGGGGCGGAGGGCAAGGCCGCGTTCGAGCCATTCATGGTGAAAAGCTCGCGCGACTTACCTGAAATCAAAGATGCGGAGAACGCTGCCGTAGTGCGAGACTTTGCTCTGCTCGCCGTCCATAGTTTCGCTTTGCCTCAGGACGCCATTTCCGATTCCTGGCTTGGAACTCACGTAACCGCGGTCGAAATACGCAACTGGCTCGGCGCAGTAGCGCTCCTGGCCAAACAAGCTCCACCGAGCATTTCCGACGAAGCAATCCGGCCAGGAGCGTTCAGTACGGCGTTGCTGGCGGCGGTCTTTGGCGAGACGCGGGCCGACGTGCTTTTGAACAACGCCGATGTGGATTACCTTCTGGCATTCCGCGATGCCGAGCAGTTACCGCCGGCAAATCGCGCCGACGTCGCGATGCTGTTGCGCGATGGTTATCTTTCACTTTATCCGGATACGACACTACGGCCGCGCGAAGCGATGACGCGCGCGCGTGTGCTGCACCCGATTGCGCGCCTGCTCGAGACGCGTGGTTTATTGCAGTTGCAGCGGGGCACTACTCGTCCCGCCAATGCCGGGGCCATGATTCTGCGGTCGAACAAGGGCAAAGATCTCCCGCTCGTGGTTGGACGCGAAGCATACTTATTGCGCCAGTTGGGTGAAGCGCTCTACCAGATGCGCTCGATCGCGCTGGTAGGCGGCGAGCCGGTTACCTTCCACGTCAATGCCCGAGGTGAAGTTGATTATCTGGAAGTGAAGCCCGCGGTGAACGGCGCCTCGGCGGAGCGATCTTCGCCGTACACGAACTGGACCAACGAGCTGTCGGTAGGAGAAGTGCAATCGCGCCTGGCACGATCTGTCCGCGGTATTGGGCCCATAACGGACTTGCGCGTGATGGCTCGAGGCTCTTCGCGGCGAGCTATTGACCTGGCAGTCATCGGCAGCGAAGGCACCGCTCACGTTCGTGGCGGACGCATACGATCGGCGCTGGGTTTGCGCGAGCAGCTTTTCATAATTGATCGACGCTACGATACCAACGGGCGGGTCACAGGATTCATCTTTACCGGGCGCGGATGGGGCCACGGCGTCGGCATGTGCCAGGTAGGCGCGTACGGCCTGGCGAAGCTCGGCTGGAGTTACGATCGCATTCTGAAAAATTATTACTCCGGCATCGATCTCACCCGACTGTACTGAAAAGTTTGTAGGGGCGGCACTCCGTGGCCGCCCCTCTCTTGTTGCTGCAGAGGCATGCGGGACAAATCCATTTCGCTAGCCTGTTGCATTTGATCAATCTTCACGTGAAAGGGGCGCCCACGGTGGGACGCCCCTACAATCTTTCGCCAGAAAGGACGCACTCTCCATGTCCCAAGAACCCCCGCGTTCCGATGAGCCCTTTGTTGCTCCTCCACCACCCTCGATCGGCAATCCGATGTATTCGGCCGACGTGCTCGCGGCCAAAGCGGCCGGCGCTGCCAGTGACGCGAAGACCGCTTTAATCTTCGCCCTCGTCGGACTATTGTGCTTCGGCTTCATCTTTGGCTTTCTTGCTTATCGCAAGGCCAATGAAGCGATCGAAACCATCGACCTTTACGAGGTAGCGCAGGACAAACGCGGCCTGGCCAGGATGGCGAAGATTCTCGGGATCTTCGATATCGTCGGCTGGGTGATTGCACTGGTGCTAAGGTTCACTACGTAACTGCGGTCGTCAAGAGTCTCGGGCTTGCCCCCGCTCTTTCTTCTGAAAATCTCATTCATTCGAGACGCGGTTTGGCGGAAGGGCCTTGCGAAGGAGATGCGCAACTCTTTGCATAAAGCCGGAAGACTGATTGCTGCTTCGACCGTTGTGATTTCCGATCGCCGGTATTATCCTGACCCCGTCCTCAATGTCACGGAGGTGAAATGGCTGCCAAAATTGAGCCACTTTTGACGGTAGCGGATCTGGACGCCTGTCCCGAAGATGGCAACCGCTACGAGCTCATCGAAGGAGAACTCTTCGTGTCCCGCGCGCCCCGTCTTCCTCATCAGCTAGTACTGCAACGCCTGCAGGGCGCTTTCTTTAACTACCTTGAGAGTAATCCGATCGGCCTTGTTGTTCCCGGAGCCGGCGCGGTGTTCAGCGAATATGACGCGGTGATTCCCGATCTTGTCTTCGTGCGCAAGGAACGTTGGGACGAGATTGTAGCCAACGACAGATTTGTGGGCGCACCTGATCTGGTGATTGAGGTGTTGTCGCCAGGCACTGAAAATAGGCAACGTGATCTACTGGTCAAGCGGCAGCTTTACGCAAAGTATGGGGTTGAAGAGTACTGGGTGGTTGATGTTGAGAGTCGGATGGTCTTAATCCATCGCCTGGCGGGCCAGACGCTTGAGGAGATCGCCTCTCTAAAGGGTGATGACGAGATCACATCCCCGATCCTTCCGGGTCTCGGGCTAAGCTTAGACTCGATTTTCAGTATTTAGAGATTCTTACCTTCATCATAAACCGCCGGCGTCCAGGCTTCACTCTTTGTCATGTCGAATTCACCGGAAGCAATGCGCGTGAAGTTGTACGTTGTGCCGAATTGTCCACTCTGCACAAGTGCTCGTGCGTGGTTGAAGGATCACGGGGTCGATTACGTTGAGCTCGATGTGGCAAACGACTTTGGCGCGTTCCGCACAATGTATAAGTTGACGCAGCAACGGCGGGTGCCGGTGGTCGAAGTCAAGGGAAAGGCCCTGGTTCGACCTTCGACTGAAGAGTTGGAAGAGCGTCTTAGTTGAGCGGCTCTGCCCCCGCACAGTGCGAGGCGGCTTGGCACAAAATTTCTATTTCGTGTTCCTTCGTGTAGCTTTAGTGTGATTTCGTGGATCGTGTGGCTCCGAATCCCAATCACACGATCCACTAATTACACGAAATCTCACGAAGCAACACGAACCAAGTTCATCTTTGGCGTTCTCAGTTCCTCACTGTGCGGCGGCGAAGCCGCATTCTCCAGGTTCAACGATGCGCTTTTCTCGAGCTCAAGTCATCGGCGCAGTTTTTATTCTCGCTCTCGTCTGGCTCGTCATCGCGATCCGGCTTATCATCTCCCGCGCGTGACCACAGCCAACAAACACATCATTGCCATCATGGGCCCGACAGCTTCGGGCAAGAGTGCCCTTGCTATCGAGCTGGGCCTGGCGGTCAATGGCGAAATCATCAATTGCGATTCCGTCCAGGTTTACCAGGGAATTCAAATCGCCACGGCCAAGGTCCCGGTACACGAGCGGCGCGGTGTGCCTCATCACTTAATTGATTTCGTTGCGCCGGAGATTAACTTCACCGCCGGAGACTGGGCCCGGGCAGCCACCGGCAAAATTGAAGAGATAGAGGCCCGCGGCCATCGCGCCATCCTCGCCGGCGGCACTGGCCTTTACCTGCGCGCGCTGCGAAAGCCATTCTTTCCCAGTCCCGCCACGGACACTGAACTGCGCCAGCGACTGAATGTAATTCGCGAACAACACGACGCGGTTTACCTGCACAAGATGCTGAAAAGGCTGGACCCAGCCGAAGCGGCAACGCTCTATCCGCGAGATTGGCCACGCGTGCAAAGGGCGCTCGAGGTTTATTTTCAAACCGGCAGACCTGTTTCGCAGCAGAGGCCAATGCGACCGGAACCACCCGCGCTGGCCAGCCGCGTACGAATAATTGTCCTGAATCCCCCGCGGGACGAACTCTACGACCGCATCAATCAAAGGACCGCGCAACATTTCGCAAGTGGACTGGTAGAAGAAGTGCGCGGCCTGCTGGCGAGTGGGGTGCCCGCCGATTCGAATGCTCTCGGCGCCCATGGCTACCGGCGGGTGGTCGAGTTTCTTCGCGGCGAACGCGGCCTGCAAAGCGCGATTGAGCAAACAACACTGGACGTGCGTCATTATGCGAAACGGCAACTGACCTGGTTTCGCCACGAGCCGGACGTGGAATGGTTCGAAGGATTCGGAGACGACCCGGAAGTGCAACGCCGAGTTATAGCGGAAGTGATCAGTAAAGCGTTATAAGCTGAGGCTTCACGCAAGCCAATCTCATTATCACCGCACTTCAGTGCGGTGATAGGCGTTCGCATTGCGATATTAACCGTTTCAACGGCAACAATATACCTGGCTCATCAATGTCCGACATGCTTCAGCTTGTCGTCTAGCTTGGGAACTCTCAATGTGGGACGTTACGGGTAGTATCATTGCTGAGTGTTTGCGAATCGCGACGACAAGCTAAAGCATGTCGGACATTGATGAGCCAAGGTTATTGTTAGGATCCGGCACCGCACCGATCACCGGCTGAAGCCAGGTGTTAATGAGATTGTTTCAGCTTGTCACGTTCCCTCCTGTGTTATATTCTCACCCGACCGCAAATTTGTTTTTTCAAGTTTGGATTTAACAGAATCGGAGCGTGCCTTGGATTCGAAGCCGGCGCCACAAAATATTCAGGATGCTTTTCTAAATCTCGCTCGCCGGGAGCGAAGCACAGTTACGATCTACCTGGTCAACGGCGCAAAGTTGTTGGGTCGCATAAAGAGTTTCGACAAGTTTAGCTTGATGCTGGAATCCGCGTCTCAGGAACAACTGATTTTCAAGCATGCCATTTCAACTATCTCGCACGCGCGGCGCTCCTCTGGCGAGTTACGATCGCAAGGTCAAGAGGACGGCGAGGCCCAGATCTCCGCAGCCCCTGGCGACTCTCAAACGTCCTGAACTTCCCCCATCGCGCGACCTTCCCACTTGAAGCAGAGGAAACCGTGGCCGGCCCATTTATTACCTTCGAAGGCATCGACGGCAGCGGAAAGTCCACGCAGATGCGACTGGTCGCTAACGTGCTGCGCCAGCAGGGCCTGGAAATCGTCACCACGAGAGAACCGGGCGGTACTACACTGGGCCAAAGGCTTCGCACGGCCCTGCTGGACGCGCAGGAACAAGTGGATCCGCTCGCCGAGTTACTGGTCTTCGCTGCCGATCGCGCGCAACACGTCAACCGGCACTTGCGTCCCGCTATTGATGGAGGCCAGGTTGTCCTTTCCGACCGGTATGCCGACTCGACGGTCGCATTTCAGGGCGCCGGACGTGGGTTTGACGCCAACCTGATCGCCGAAATTGTCCAACTGGCTACCGGGGGGCTGAAGCCGGACCTGACGCTGCTTTTCAATTCGCCGGTAGAGGAATGTATAGCCCGCACCCGGCGCCGGCATGAAGGCAAGTCAAAAGGTGATCGGATAGATGGCGAAGACCTCGAGTTTCACACCCGCGTGCGCGACGCCTATCTACGCATCGCGGAGGCTGAGCCGGAGCGCATTCGAGTAGTGGATGCCGGCGGAGCCGTCCAGGAAACTCATCAGCTGGTCGTGGATATCGTAGTGCCGTTCCTGAAAAAGCGCGGATCGCTGTAACGCAAACTGTTAGTTTGCGAAGCGGAGTTGCGGCTTTGCACAAGAACTCTTATTACTGATCTTAGCTGTTCTCAGTGGTTCCGCTTCGAACCGGCCGGCGACTTTTTTCTGCAAGCCCTGAGTTGCAATTCAGCTTGATGGTCAGGTCACGACGCAAACTAACAGTTTTGCGTTACTAGGAAGGATGAACTGATGTTCTCGCGCGTTATTGGAAACGATGAAGCCAAAGCCGCCCTCAGTCGCATGCTCGCGGCGGGCCGCGTACCCGGCGCCCTGCTGTTTGCCGGCGAAGATGGCATCGGCAAAAAGCTGTTCGCGCTCGAGCTGGCCAAGGCCTTGAATTGTCGAAACCGCCAGGGCGTCGAACCCTGCAACGCGTGTCCGGCGTGCCTCAGGATTTCCCGATCAAAGTTTCCCCCCTTCGGCAAAGACGATGACGACAAGGCCCAATTGATCTGGAGCGAGTACGGCGACGTAGCGATGGTCCGCGCCTACAAGCGTATGATCCGGGTGGGACCCATGCGCGAAATCGAGCGCGAAGCCAACTTCCGCCCCTACGAAGGCCAGGCCCGCGTCTTTATCATTGAAGATGCCGACCGCATGAATGAGGCCGCCGCGAACGCCCTCTTGAAGACCCTGGAAGAGCCGCCCCAAACTTCTTATCTGATTCTGATCACTTCCCAGGCCGCGGCGCTGCTGCCCACCATTCGCTCGCGATGCCAGACGATCCGCTTCGCTCCCGTCCCCGCCGCAGAGATCGAAAAGTTTCTGATCGAGAAGGAACATATGGACGCGGCGGACGCGCGCCTGCTGGCCTTCACCTCGCGCGGCAGTATTGGCCGCGCGCTCGCGACCGACGCAGAGACCTATCGCGAGCAACGTGAAGCCATGCTCGCCGTGCTGGTCTCTCTGGTGTTAACTGGCGATCGAGTGGAACTGCTGCGTTCGGCTGAAGGCTTGTACGACGCGCGGCGGAAGGACGAATACGAGTGCCGGCTGGACGTGCTGGAAAGTTTGATTCGAGATATTTGGGCCCTGGCGTTGGGGCGGCCGGACGAAACGATGGCGAACATTGACGAGTTGGATGCGCTACGCCCGATCGCGGCCCGACTGAACACCCATCAAGCTCCCCAGTGGCTGGCCCAGATTGAAGAGATGCGGGAACAGCTCATCGTCAACATCAATCGCAAGGTAGCGACCGACGCCCTCTTCCTCTCAATGGCGAATTAAGTGGTGAGTTCAGAGTACCAACTTTAGTTGGCTTCTAAACGAATCAGCCGCAGATTTACGCGGATAAAACGGATCAGACAAAATACAAACACGCCGGCCTTTCACTTTTTCTGATCTGCGTTATCCGCGTAAATCTGCGGCTAAATTTCTGGATTTAGAAAGTGAGCACTTAGGTGATGGTGACTAGTTCGGGCTCGATCTGCGGCCTTGCGGATTTGCCTTCGGCCAGGAGTTTTTCTGTCTCCATCACGAATGCCTCGACAATGTTTTCGCCGGAGACCTTACGCATGGGCACGCCGTCCTTGAAGATCATTCCCACTCCGCGACCGAAGGTGATTCCCAGCTGAGAATCGTGGGCTTCGCCAGGTCCGTTCACGGCGCAGCCCATGATGGAGAGATGCAAAGGCTCTTCGATGTGCGCGAGGCGGCGTTCGATCTCAGTGACTATCTCCACGAAATTATCGACATCCAGACGCCCGCAGGTTGGGCACGCAACTACGGTAACGCCGCGCGTTCTCAGGCCCAAAGATTTGACGATTTCCCAGGCGACTCGCACTTCTTCCTGCGGGTCCGCTGCCAGGGAAACGCGAATCGTATCGCCGATTCCTTCGTGCAGCAGAATTCCCAGGCCAATCGAAGACTTGATGGTGCCGCCGAAGGCCGTGCCCGCTTCGGTTACGCCGAGGTGAAACGGATAATCGACTTTTTCCGCCAATAGGCGATAAGCGCCAACCGTTCGCTGCACGTCCGAGGCTTTCAGGGAAATGATTATGTCGGTGAAGTCCAGGTCTTCGAGAATCTGTATGTGACGCAGAGCAGACTCCACCATGGCTTCAGGCGTCGCCGTGCCGTATTTCTTCAGCAGATCCTTCTCCAGCGAACCGCCGTTTACACCGATCCGAATCGGCACCTTCTGCGCCTGCGCGGCGCGTACCACTTCGACAATTCGTTCGTGTTTGCCAATATTTCCCGGATTCAGTCGCAGCTTGTCGATGCCGGCTTCAAGGGCCAGCAGCGCCAGCTTGTAATGGAAATGTATATCGGCTACCAGGGGTACTTCGGGGACGCGTTTGCGAATCTCTTTTAACGCGATGGCCGCATCGTTGTCGGGGACAGCCAGCCGCACAATCTCGCAGCCGGCGGTAACCATCTCCTCGATTTGCGCCACGGTGGCTCCCACATCGGCCGTGTCAGTCTTAGTCATAGACTGAATAGCGACCGGCGCGCCGCCGCCGATTTGCACGTGCTTAACCTGTACTGCTTTAGATTTCCGCATAATTAAATAGTTCGAGTTTCGGGTTTGTCCCCCTCCCCCCGGGAGGGGCTAGGGGAGGGCTTGTACGCACCGCCGCCCCCCAAGGTAGCTTGTGCGCGGGCTTAAGCCCGCGCAACGATATTGTTATATGTCGTCCTAACTTCGTCCCTCCCCTAACCCCTCCCAGGGGGAGGGGGATAGTTTCGAGTTCAGTTCCTTTCAAGTTCGGACTCGCATAAGGATCTTTTCAACTCGAAACTCGAAACTCTTCCTTACTTCGCCGGCGTCGTCGCTGCCGGCTGGTTGTTATTTGACCCGCCTCCAATTGAAACTCGTTTCAGCACGTCATTAGTAATCGCAAAGACCATTATCAGGATCACTACCACGAATCCCACTTGCTGAATCCGCTCGCGCACGGTCGCGGAGATAGTCAGACCGACCAGGGCCAGCAGCCCTTCGATCAGCAAAAGGAAGATTGCGCCCCCGTCCAGCACAGGAATCGGCAGCAGGTTGAATACGCCGAGATTCAGGCTCAGAAAGCCCAGAATACTGAAGAGCCCGTCCCAGCCAAACCTGCTGACTGAGGAAGATACGGCAGAGTAAATGCCGATAGGACCCGATAGCGTGTTGCGAGCTGACCGCTGTCCGCTGAAGAACTGCCCCAGCGCTTTGCTGGTCAGTCTTACGATCTCAATATTAGTCGCCACGGCATAGCGAGTCGCGCTAATAAGGCCGGCCTTCTGTAATGGGATATCTTCGGCAGTTTCTATCCCCAGCCGTTCCTTGCCATCTGACAGCCGGCGCACACTCGTGGTGAATTCCTTCTGCTGGCCGTTGCGCTCGACTTTTATTGTGATTGGTTCGGCTTTGTGATCTTGTATGAACTGACTTACCTGGGCGGCGCTGATCATTGGCTGACCGTTAAGCGCCAGAATGTGATCGCCCACCTGCAAGCCGACCTCGGCTGCCGGGGTGCCCGGGGTGACGTCGCGAATAACAATAGGCACGTCGCCGTAATCAGGAATGAAATCAAGTGTCCCGGCCGTTTCGCCGTCTTCGGTCCGCGGAGTCGGTTTGATGGTGAGGTTCATCCGCTGGCCATTGCGCTCCACTACTACTGGAAGAGGCTGGCCTGGGGACAATAGCGCGTCGCCGTGAATTACGTTCCAACGGGGATTTTCAGTTCCGTTAAAGGAAACGATCCGATCGCCGGGAATAAGACCAGCCGACGCCGCCGCTCCGCCCGGCGCTACAGCGCTGACCACCGGCGCGGGAGTCGCGGGGATGCCGTAAAGCAGCGCGCCAGCCATGGGGATTGCCAGGGCCGTCAGGATATTCATGACCGGTCCGGCTACAGCCACCAGGATTTTCTGCCAGCGAGGGCGTAGATCGAATCTCTCTCGGGCGGGAATGTCGGTCGCGCCTTCTCCTTCAATGGGCGCATTTGATTCATCGCCACCGAGTTTCACATAGCCGCCCAGCGGCACCAACGAGATGCGATAGTCCGTGTGCCCGATGCGCTTGCCAAACAGCCGGGGCCCGAAGCCGAACGAGAATGTCTCCACTCGAATCTTGAAGAGCTTGGCCACAATGAAATGGCCAAATTCGTGCAGGATTACAGCGGAACCGAGTATGAAAATAAATGCCAGAATAGTGACTGGTGTGCTCATTAATTCAGATTCTTTCCTTTATAGACGCAATTTTGGCCCGCCCCACGGGGTTAGACTCCAGCGCACAACTTAGGGTTGCAGGAATGAGTTTACGCGGGGCGTTAGGTCACGGTCAAACAGGACTTCCGGCGAGCAAGTCAGAACGGTGATTAAGCCTTTCAATTTCCGCTATCGCAGAGATACGAGCGGTGCGGTCGGTTTCAAGCACAGTGTCCAGATCAGTGACGGAGTGCCGCGGGTGCTGATCCATTACTGCTTTGATCACTCGAGGAATATCGTTGAGACCAATCTGCTGGTCAATAAAAGCCTGCACAGCCTCTTCGTTGGCCGCATTCATGGCTGCCGGCAAGGTCCCGCCCTCCCGCAGAGCGCGATAGGCCAGCGAAATGCACGGGAAGCGATCGAGGTCGGGGGCCTCAAAATTGAGTGACGAAAGCGCGGTCAAGTCCAGCGGCGGTAAAGTTGAAGCATGGCGCTCAGGATAAGTCAGCGCGTACTGGATCGCGTGGCGCATATCGGTAACCCCCATTTGGGCAATCACGGATCCGTCGATCATCTCGATCATCGAATGCACGATGGATTCCGGATGAACGACAATGGCGATTTCGTCCGCCGCAAAGCCAAACAGCCAGTGGGCCTCAATCACCTCCAGCCCTTTGTTCATTAGTGTGGCTGAGTCGATCGTGATTTTTGCGCCCATGCTCCAGGTGGGGTGTTGCAACGCTTCGGTCACAGTGGCGCTTTCGATCTCTGATTTGTTTCGGGTGCGAAACGGACCGCCGGATGCAGTGAGCACAATTCGCCTGACTTCCGATCGCTGTTCACCTCGCAGGCACTGGTGCAGAGCGTTGTGCTCGGAATCAACCGGCAGTAATTCGGCGCCGGATTTGGCGGCAGCCCGAGTCATCAATTCGCCCGCCATTACCAGCGTCTCTTTGTTCGCCAGCGCAACGCGTTTGCCGGATTCCAGCGCCCGGAGAGTCGGCACGAAACCGACCGCGCCCACGGTGGCGGAAACTACGCAGTCAGCCTGATCGTGCGTGGCTACTGCCACCAGACCGGACTCGCCGATCAGGATCCGCGGTAGATCTATGTTCCGGGCAAAGAGCCGGGCGCGTAACTCCTGCGCGGCCATTTCAGTTTCCACCGAGACCAGTTCCGGCAGATGAAGGGCGACCTGGTCGGCGAGCACATCAATGTTGCGCCCGGCGCCCAACGCCACCACGCGAAAGCGCTCGCTACCCAGGGCTTCGATCACGCGCAACGTATTGCAGCCAATCGAACCGGTGGAACCTAAAATTGCGACGCCTCTGGTCGTCATAACAGATCACTGATTGGAGGTTGAGTCGAGTTGCTCGTAATCATTAATCAAGTCCACTGTCTGACCGGCGGCGTTTTTGTACGACGCTTCCGTCACCCGCCAGGCACGTCCGCTGCGATACATAAGGCTAACGGTGGCAGGGACTTTGCCGCGCTCGCCAATCACTTTGATATACAGGGTGGCTTCGCCGCTGGCGTTGTTTACGTTTATGTTTCCCGTAATGAACGAGCCAAAGTCTTTTACTTCACCGATGTCCCGCTTCAGGATGGCATTATTCCGCAGAAAAGTCTTTGAGGTGGCCGCAGCTTCGCTGTTGTTAATCGAATAGAAGACCGTGCCCACAATCGCCCCTACAAAGAGCGCAACCAGTAGAACAATCACGGCCACGACGCTGGAGATGATTATGACTAGCTTTTTGGTGGTCATTGTGGCACAGACTTTAGTCTGTGATGCAGCGCTGGTTCTAATCTACCTTGCGGGAATCACAGACTGATCGTGGCACAGACTTTAAGTCGGTGATGCAGCGCGGACTCTCGGCCACGTTACAGGAATCACAGACTGAAGTCTGTGTCACTTACTTAAAGTAGAGGCGCGCAAAATAGTAGATGACGGGCGCGTTGAAGAGCAAGCTATCCAAACGGTCCAGCAGACCACCGTGTCCGGGCAGAATGCTGGCAGCATCTTTCGCATCGGCCCCGCGTTTCAAAGCGCTTTCCGTAAGATCTCCCAACACTCCCAGAACATTCATAACGGCCGCCAGCGGCAGGGCCCATTTCAGTGGTAACTCAGGAAAGAACCAGAAATGGGCCAGGACAGACATCAACCAGCTGGCCAACATTCCGCCAATTGCGCCTTCCCAGGTTTTACCCGGGCTGGTGCGCGGCGCCAGTTTGTGTTTGCCGATAGCTCTGCCAACGTAGTAGGCGCCCGTGTCCCCGCCCATCAGCACCATAAAGAAGAACGCCAGCAGGTGCGCGGACAAGGGGGCCGGGAAACCAATCCGGATGGCGAGCAGATGGCCGCCAAGCAGGACTATGTACATCACGCCGAGTAGAGTTGCTCCCACGGACGCAATCATTTTGTCGAAGGGCGCGCCGCGCAACGTCGCTGCCGTCAGAGAGACAATTGTCAGAACGATCAGAATCGTCTGGATCATAAACAGGTCGGGCCAGGCGTGTTTTTCTGTGAAAGTGAACACGACAAACAGTGCTATTGCTGCCAGATAGCCTGCGGCAAAGTCAGCCCTGACCCCTCGGCGCCCCACCAGCAACCAGAACTCGGCCAGCGCGATGATCATTGCGGCCGCTGCCAGCAGAATGAACAGCGGCTCCAGCTTTGGTATGACGATGGATCCAATCAGCACCGGGAGGGCGATGAGGGCCGTGATTACACGTGCCTTTGATGAACTAAGACTGGAGAATTTTGATTTGGGTTTTTGGGGCGTAGGTTTCAAGGGGTTTCCCCGGGGATGTTATTTGAGATTTGAGATCTGAGATTTGAAATCCGGAATCTGAAATCTGAAGTTATCTGAGATCTGAGATTTGAGATTTGAGATTTGAGATTTGAGATCTGAGATCTCAGATGGCCACCAGCTTCAGCCCGCCAAACCGGCGGTCTCGCCCCTGATAGTCAGCAATTGCCTCCAGCAAATGAACGCGGCGAAAATCCGGCCACAAAGTCTCCGTCACATGTATTTCAGCATACGCGCTCTGCCACAGGAGAAAGTTAGAGATGCGCAGCTCACCACTCGTCCGCACGAGCAAATCAAGCTCCGGCAACCCGCGCGTATATAACTCCTGCCCGATCCTCTCCTCGTTCAGCGACTCCGCACCCTGTCCCTCTTTCTTCAGGCGCTCAAGCGCCGCCCGGCACGCATCAACAATTTCCGCGCGCCCCCCATAATTTAACGCCACGCTCAGCACCATTCCGGTATTGGCTGCCGTGCGCTCGGTTGCTTTAGCGATCTCCAGACGCACATTGCCTGGCAACACCTCGGTGCGTCCAATCGTCTGAAAGCGAATGTTCTGCTTGTCAATTTCATCCAGCTCCTGGCGCAAATAACGCCGCAGCATACGCATCAGCGCGTCAACTTCGTAACGCGGTCGCTTCCAGTTCTCGGTAGAAAACGCATAAAGCGTCAGCGCACCCAGCCCGAGACGCGCGCCGGTGTCCACCGCAGCGCGCACTGCTTCCACGCCGGCCCGATGACCGGCGATCCGTGGCTGTCCGCGCTGCGCCGCCCAACGGCCATTGCCATCCATGATGATGGCGATATGCCGCGGCAAACGATCGGGCGACAACGAAGCAAGCAATCGCTCGTCGCGACTTCCCTTTTCTACTACCGATGCAAAGTCAGTAAACACCTGTAATCAACAGCTCCCTGATCAAACTCGTACCTTAGGAGAACCTTAACCACGCTGGCTCAAAGCGTCCACGCGAAACCGTTCTGACTTTCTTACCAGCTCTTTGTACTTCGCGACCTGACCCCTGTCAATCATACTGCACGCGCAGCAGCGTCAGACCGCACGCTGGGGCCGTTGGACCCGCCAGTGAACGCTCGCCGTGCGAAAGAGCCCTGCTGATTGTAGCTTCAATTATTTCATGACGGGCGAGCGCCAGAAGCGTTCCGGCGATGGAACGCACCATGTAACGCAGGAACCCGTTCGCGGTCACAGTTATCTCCAGCAGATTGCAGCGGGCGCGATCTTCCCAGCGCTCGGTGATCTGCAAGTCGGTAATCGTGCGCACTTTGCTTTCGGCCTCTGTTTGCGCGGATGAGAAGCCGGTCCAGTCGTGTTCTCCCAGAAAGAGTTGTGCGCCGGCCCTCATCTTCTCCAGATCAAGACTTCGCGCTTCCTGGTGTGCATATCGCGCCCAGAAGGGGGACATCACCCTGGCATTAACGACTCGATAAACATAGGTCTTGCCGCGCGCCGAAAAACGCGCGTGAAACTCATCGTTCTCCTCTTGTACGTCCAGCACCCGTACGTCCCGCTCAAGATTGCCATTGATCGCTGAACGGAGTTTCTCGGGTGTGTTCGGGCGATCGAGTTGCACGCTTGCGACCTGTCCCTCGGCGTGAACCCCGGCATCGGTGCGGCCTGATCCATGCACCACGACCTCGCGCTGCTCAATCAACGACAGCACACGCGTCAACTCGCCCTGCACTGTGCGCTGATCGGTTTGCATCTGCCAGCCATGAAAGTCTGTCCCGTCATACTGGAGAGTTAGCTTGAAGTTCATGCGAAGTAAGGTGTTATGAATAGAGAAGTGTAGGGGCGGCACTCCGTGGCCGCCCCCTTTCCCGCGTCTCAATCAACTCTCTAATCATGTGACAACGTTTGGCAGGGGGGTGGCCACGGAGTGCCACCCCTACAATTTTATTCGACGGCACTCCGGCCGACCCTTCTCCGCTTTTCACTCAACACTCTAATCATGAGACATATTCATTATCAAAGGTTATTGCTTCTTACTGCCGGGTTTGGTTGCTCCCTCGCCCCGGGCGCAGGCTTCACAAACTGAAGGCTCGACTGCTGGTACTAACAGGGTTGCCAGTGCACTTCGCGGTGCGCCTACATCCGCTTTGCCACCCGACCGGTCTATGATCGACGCCGCGGCGACAACCTCCGCGCCGGCCTCCCGCAGGGCGGTCACGGTTTCGCGGGTTGAGCCACCGGTGGTAACGACGTCTTCAACCACCAACACTCTTTCGCCCGGAGCCACTCTGAAACCGCGGCGCAAGGTCATCCTGCCGTTCTCGCGCTCAGTCCAGATGAAGCGCACGCCCAGGTGTTTCGCCACCTCATAACCAATGATGATGCCCCCAATCGCGGGCGAAACGACTGCTGCAACATTTTGATCGCGAAACTGTTCGGCAATAGCCTGACCGAAATCTGACGCAATCATTGGATCCTGCAGGGCGACTGCACACTGCAAATACGTTGAGCTGTGCAAACCGCTGGAGAGCAC
Source organism: Pyrinomonadaceae bacterium (assembly GCA_039933315.1). Taxonomy (GTDB): domain Bacteria; phylum Acidobacteriota; class Blastocatellia; order Pyrinomonadales; family Pyrinomonadaceae; genus DASXRU01. The sequence continues at coordinate 8,575 of JBDTOI010000051.1, read as the reverse complement.
AAAATGGCCCTCGAGCAGCGCTGCCGTCGCTCTGAATTGTTCTATGACTTCTTCGGATCGCATTGGCTTAGCAAAACTAATCAGCAGGTTTTGATGACTGACCAATGATCGGGCTGCGGTCCACTGAGGTCAGTACCACCACGCGTGTTGGTACTGACCTCATCTTCGTTTGTTTCACAAAGGTGCAGCCGCAGACTACAATGTGGCTCGATGGAACTAAGGCGCAATCTTATTTCGGATTCACTCCTCGTACAAGAGACCGCGGAACTGCTGCATGCGCACGGCGGCTCTGCTACGGCAGCCACTGTTGTTGACGCCGTCTTCAAGCTTCCTAATATCGACTCTGAATTGGCCACGCATCTCGTCTCCGATTTGATTGGCGCCGATCCTCGATTCGAATTCCTCGAAGACGGCAGCGTCAAACTTGTTCAGAGTAATCTTGATTCCCTGCCCCTATCGACGACCGACTTCGTAGTGATGGACGTAGAGGCCACCGGGGCAAAATTGCTGCCCTGCCGCATTATTGAAATAGGCGCCTATCGTGTCTCTGATGGAAAGATTGTCGCGAAGTTTGAAACGCTGCTGAATCCAGGGACCCCGATTCCCCGCTTCATTGCCGGCCTCACCGGAATCTCGGATGAAATGGTAAGTCGCGCCCCTGTCTTTGCTGATATCGCTGACGACTGGCTCGACTTTGCCGGCGACAGCGTTCTGGTGGCCCACAACGCGCCGTTTGATCTGCGGGTTCTCGACCAGGAAATCGGCCGCGCTTTCCCCGGACAACGAATGAGGAATACCAGCCTCTGCACCATCACGCTGGCCCGGCACCTGATACCGGACCTGGGGCGCTACCGTTTGGATTCCGTTGCCGGCCACTTTGGGATTGAGATAAATCCGCGCCATCGAGCGGCGAGTGATGCGCTGGCAACGGCCAAAATACTGATCAGGCTGCTGGACACGCTCGATGAGTTTGGTGTCGCCGACATCGGCTCCGCGCGCAAGTTTCGCATTGGCGGGAACGGTCAGCCCCGAACGCGACAGACGCCGCAGCTAGCTTTCGATGTCTGAAAGCGGCTCGGCCTGACGCTGACGTAGCAGACTGCGCCCCACAAAGATTGCAATTATCAGCACCGCCAGTCCGATGCCAATTGCCGGGTAATAGTGTGTCAGCCACTCCCTGGCGTGATCGCCGTACCGCGCCGCCAGGTATCCCTCCAGCAAATAACGGAATGCTCGTCCAATCGCAATCGCAATCGCAAGACGCAGCACGTTCAAGCGGAACACACCAGCGGAAACCACGAACAGCTTGAAGGGAAAAGGTGGTGGCAGCAGCGATGCAACCAGCACCGAAAGTACGTCGTAACGTTCGATCAGATCCTTAACGCGCGCCTGTTTCGCCGGCGAGAAACGCGCCAGCGCCCGCCGTCCGGCCTTTTGAGAAATGTAATAAAGAATGACGCAGCCCGCCGTTGATCCGATGGTCGCCGCCGCCGCGTAGATTACAAACCAGCCGGGTCGCGAAGCAGATAGCAACATCAACACCGCGTCCGGCCCCCCGGCCATCGGAACGAAAGCGCCATCCAGCAGGGCAATCGCAAACAGACCAAAAGGTCCGAAGGTGACGAGATAACTTGAGACCTTGCCGAAAAAACCTGTGATCTTGCCAACGATTGACTTCAAATCCCGACTTTGTCCTTTCTAATCCCGGGGGCGAATCTGGTTGACAGCTTCTCCAGAGTTCTGCTCCGACTTTTCGTCGCTGCCCTGTTCAACCGCCGTCTTTCCTCGCCTGGTAAGCAAATAAACTATCAGCGCGAGGAGGCAAACACCAGCCACCACACTCACAATCATCAACCCGTTATCTTTGAGAAAGCGCAAAACGCGCTCGCCGTAGAACACGGCCAGGATGCCCTCGATGTAGTAGCGCAACGAACGCGCGATCATGATGGTAAGGAGAAATTTTCGGCGCGGAAACTCCATAGCGCCTGCCGTCGCCACAAAAATCTTGAAAGGCATCGGCGGCGGCAACAGCGCAGGTATGGCGAGCGCCAGGATTCCGAAACGCGCGTATGCCCGCTCGACTCTTTCTATGTGCTCCGCGCGAAAACGGCGGCGTAAAACTGCCTGCCCCCCGCGTTGGATAATCGCGTAAAGAAACCAGCAGCCAATTACCGAGCCCAGCGCCGCGAAGAGTGGGAAGATGAATACCGCGCGAGGATGCGCGTAACAACGCGCCACCACCAGATAGTCGTTGATCTCCGGCAGTGACAGGAGCGAAGAATCCAGCGCGCCGATAACGACCATCGCTGGTCCGGCGATATACAGCGGCACACTGACAATGAAAGCCCCTAACCAGCGCGCCGCGGAATGTAGCCAATCAGCCATACGACAGTCGTCAGTAAGGTACAGTTGGTGATGAGACAATGCCAACTGACGGCATTGCACAAAAACTTATGGTTAGACGTTCTTCAATTGTCCGCTTCGGCCGGGAGGGGACACTGACATATTCACAAGAAACCCAAAGCAGGATTGAAGGAGGGCTTTTGCTGGCAACTCTCTCGATCTATTTCACGGGAGCAAAGACATTTGGTGAGTCGTAGGTGACTCCGACTGTCACGCCGGAGCGTGGAGTGGCACTGGTCAGACCCTTTATGCCGGCAAAATCAAAGCGCAGCCCCGAGGTGCGCACCTGCATACCCAGACGCGCCTGTGCTTGCGACTCCGTACCCAACTGGCCACTGCCTGGACGCGTATTCGCCCGCCCATTCACTTCGGCGGCCAGGCTCAATTGCTTGTTGATGCGAAAGATGCCGGCGGCCCCATAAGTAAGGACGTCGTTTTGGGAGAATAATTCGGTGGGGGCCGTCAGGATAGCGATCCCCAGGCTGCCAAAAGTATTCAACCTGTTTTCCCGGCCAAACTTTTTCCCGAAAAGCACCTGGCCATAGGCGTTCGTTTGATTGATGCCGATCCCGCGAGCCTGATTTGAGTTTGGAAGTTCCACGCCGAACCGAAATCCCAGTGAAGGACCATGCCGGGTTTCGTTGCGGAGCTTGATCTTGGTCGAAAGAGTGAAGTCACCAAAATCATTGGTCGAGCTTGCGCCCGGCGCGATATTCAGCGGAATAGCTGTGGGCCCATGAGAATTAATACTCAGAAAACTCTGCGCTACTCCTTCGATTTGCACTTCGACGTTTGGCGAGAGACCGATATGGACCCCAATCACACCTACCCGCGTGAGATCGCCGGATAATCCTGATACGGGAAACTTGGCGTCCTGAAAAAAATCGATGCCGGCCTGAATTCGCACCGTGCCTTGCGGAATAATGTCCACATCTTCAGTCAAGAGCGGTCGCTGCTGCGCGCTGATGCCGGCTGCTGCCGTGAGCATAAGCAGCAGAGTGCAGCACAATGTGAACAGGTTTGGCCTCGCCATGCGACGGATTGTAGCCATTCACCGTGGCAGCGTCAACGCATACGAACCGGAAGTTCGCAAAGATTTGGAGTGCGGCGGCAAGCGCGCCGCCGCTTTGGATTGGGCTAGTTAGCGGTTCTCTCACGCTTGAGCAGTAAACAAACCAGCCTATCCAAAGCGCCGGCGCCGCTTCGCTCTGCCGGCGCACGCCAAATACCGCCCTGTACCTGGTAGTTCTGTATTTTTGCTCCCGCTCCTGTATCTAGCTTGCCGCACTCAATGTGGTTGACTTATAGGGCGATAGTTCCTTAATCTACCCGCATCAATCGGCTATCATGGCCCCGACTCCAAGACGGCCTGATTGTTCCGATACTTAAGGCGACCTCGCGTTTGTGCTGATTGTCCCCCAATGCTCCCACGGGACCACCAGGGCAAAATCTCATCTTAAGCATCGCGAGCGTCCCTAGTGCAGGGGCATTCAGAACCGTAGTGCGGTAGACCTTAGTCGCACCTTCGCGATCCAGGGCCCAACTGTTTTCCAGTGGGTTGGCAAGGGGAACGCGTCTCACGGAGGGCAAACAAGTGGCAGCCGCACCTGACAAATCCAGTCAGCTCGAAGATCTCAGCCAGGGCCTGAGTTCGAACGAGCCTCCCGCTAGTCAACTTCCGAATAGCCCGGCGTCACAGTACCCCGGTGAAGATCACAATCTCCTTCGGGCCGCACTTGACGCGATTCCTGATGCCGTCTTCGTCAAAGACTTCGAGGGACGCTATCGCATGATCAACTCGGCCGGTGCGCGCTTTATCGGCAAGCCGGTGGAAGAGATTATTGGCCAGGATGACAGCGCGCTGTTCTCGCCTGAGAGTGCCCGGGACATCATTCGGCGCGACCGCGAAATAATGCAGACCCGAAAACCGCAGACGTTTGAAGAGGACTCCACGGCCAACGGAGTCACTGTCACCTATCTGGCCACCAAAGATGTCTATTGCGACGCTGAAGGAAAAGTCATCGGGCTGATTGGCATTGCCCGGGACGTCACTGAGCGTAAACGAGCGGAGAAGGCCCGTCGAGAGGCAGAACGGAAGTATCGGGATATTTTTGAAAACGCCGGCGAAGGAATCTTTCAAGCCACGCCCGCGGGTCAATTCATTGCCGCCAACCCCGCGATGGCCCGTATGCATGGCTTTGCTTCCCCGGAAGAGTTTATTAAGGGGCGAAATGGCGCCGGCAGGCTCAGCCTGGAACTCACGCGACTACTGAAAGCCCAGGCGGTGGTGAGTGGATTTGAGCAGCAAGTCCCCAGGAAAGATGGGAGCGAGATCTGGATCTCATTGAATGCACGCGCGGTAAAGGACGCCCAGGGCGAAGACTGGTACTACGAAGGCACCGTCCAGGACATCACCGACCGTAAACGGGCGGAGGACTCCTTGCGCGAAAGCGAGGAGCGGTATCGCGAGTTATTTGAGAACGCCAAGGACGCCATCTATGTGCACGATTTATCCGGCAAGTATCTTTCCGTTAATCGCGCGGCGGAAAAGCTCATAGGCTACCCACGCCAGGCAATCCTCGGGAAAAACTTTGCCGACTTTTTTTCTGCGGAACAGCTGCAGCAGGTACGCGAGAGCTTTTGTCGTAAACTTACCGAGCACGGCGAAACAACCTACGAGACTGAGGTGACAGCCAGAGATGGCCGGAGCGTTCCCGTTGAGATTAGTAGCCGCCTGATCTATGAAAACGGCTCCGTCAAAGGAGTGCAGGGCATGGCCCGCGACATCACCGAACGTAAGCGAGCGGAAGATGCTCTGCGTAAGACTGAGCAGGAGCAGCGCGAACTGGCGCAGCGCCTGGAGGTCGAAAGAGCTCGGCTGGCCGAAGCCCAGGCAGTAGCCAAAGTCGGCAGCTGGGAACTGGATTTACGCAACAACATACTCACGTGGTCAGACGAGACCTACCGGATTTTTGAAATGGATCGGACGAAGTTTGAGGCGTCGTACGAGGCCTTCCTGGAACGCGTTCACCCGGAAGACCGGGCCACGGTTGACCGGGCCTATACCGAATCAATCGCCAGCCACCAGTCTTACGCAATCGACCACCGGATGCCGATGGAAAATGGCAGCACAAAGATCGTTCATGAGCGCTGCCGCCATTACTATGCCGAGGATGGAACACCCATACGATCCGTCGGCACCTGCCAGGACATCACCCATCTCAAGCAGGCCGAGGAAGCGCTGCGGGAATCAGAGGAGAGGTTCTCCAAGGCTTTCCATTCCAGTCCGGCGGCATTATCAATAGCGCTGCTCGACGGCGGCACGCTCCTGGAAGTAAACGACTCTTTCCTGCGCGAAACCGGCTACGAACGCGACGAGGTGATTGGCCGGACGACGTGCGACATAGGCTTGTGGGCCGATCCTGAATTCAGGCGAACGATGACCGGTTTGTTACGCGAACAAGGAAGGGCGGCAGACCTCGAATTCAAGTATCGCCGCAAGTCGGGTGAAATCCGTGACGGTTTACTTTCTGTGGATCTGATTGAGCTGAGCGGTAATCCCTGCGTTCTGGGAATCGGTCAGGACATCACCGAGCGCAAGCGGGGCGAGGAACAGTTGAAAATGCGTGAGGCCCAGCTGATGGACGCACAAAGTCTGGCGCACATTGGCAGCTGGGAATGGGACATTGCCGCCGACAGGGTTACCTGGTCAGATGAGTTGTATCGCATCTGGCGCGTAAAACCGGAAGAGTTTGCGGGAACTTATGAGGATGTGCTGCGCCGCGTTCATCCCGATGATAGAGAGCGATTCAAGTCTGCCGTCGAGACCGCTTATCGCGAGCATCGGCCTTACAGTTTTGAGCACCGCATGCTGCGAGCCGATGGCACAATTGGATTCCTGCACGCGCGGGGGACGGTAGTGCTGGATGAAAATCAAAACCCCATCAGAATGTTTGGCACCGGACAGGACATAACCGAGCTCAAGCGGGCCGAAGACGAGATCAAGGCCACCAACGACCAACTGCGCGCGCTTTCCGCCAGTCTGCGCTCCGCCAGAGAAGAAGAAGGGGCGCGCATTGCCCGTGAGTTGCATGACGAACTCGGGTCAGCCCTGACCAGCTTGAACTGGGACCTCGAAGAGATTGATAGATCGCTGGAGCGGGGAGGTCAAACGGGTATTTCCTCGGTGCGGGAAAAGATTAGCGGCATGTCCACCCTGGTTGACTCCACCATCAACACGATCCGAAGAATCTCGTCCGAGCTGCGGCCAAGTATTCTGGATGATTTAGGTTTGATGGAAGCGATCGAATGGCAAGCGCAGCAGTTCCAGTTACGGACCGGAATCGCTTATCACGGCGATTGTTCGCTCGACAATGTGAACTTGAACCGTGAACAATCGACGGCCGTCTTTCGCATTTTTCAGGAGGCTCTGACGAACATCCTGCGTCATGCGGAAGCCACGCGGTTCGCCGTCGCCATCAGCCGCGAGGATGGTAACTTCGTTTTGACGGTCAGCGATAACGGAAGGGGCATCAACGCGAATGAGATTTCCGGCCCGCAATCGCTTGGCTTGCTGGGTATGAGCGAACGCGCCCATCTCATCGGTGGAACAGTGAGCATCGCCGGTATTGGTGGCCACGGCACTGCTGTCAGGGTGCGAGTGCCTATGGCCCAGGCGAGTATTCCCGCCCCAGCGCAGCTATTGGCTGAATCGGGAATCGCCGTAAGTTAAATCAATGTTCTCGTAGCAACTACTCACACGCGAGAAGCAAATAATGAAAAAAATCCTCATCGTTGACGACCACGCAGTGGTTCGAGACGGCGTCAAAAGAATCCTCGATCAGCGCAGTGGCACCATCGGCTTTGGCGAGGCCAGCACTCCGCAGGAAGCGCTCAAGATGGTCCGCGAACAGGAATGGGATGCGGTGGTGCTCGATCTGTCGCTGGGTGGTCGCAATGGGTTGGAAGTCCTGGAAGGCTTGAGACACATTCGCCCGCGGCTGCCGGTGTTAATCCTCAGCATGCATTCGGAAGAGCAGTATGCCCGGCGGGCCTTCAAGGGAGGAGCCGCCGGTTACATCACTAAAGACAGCCCGCGCACTGAACTGGTCAAAGCCGTTGACAAGATCATGAAGGGCGGGAAATACGTCAGTTCGACCCTCGCCGAAAACCTGGTGGGGGACATTGAGAGAGGCACAGATCGCCCGCCCCACGAGGCCCTCTCCAACCGGGAGTTTGAAGTAATGGCGCTGATTGCTTCCGGCAAGACCGTTAGTGAGATCGCCAACATCCTCTCTCTGAGTGACAAGACTATCAGCACCTACCGCGCCCGGCTGCTGGCCAAGATGGGCATGAAGACCAACGCCGAGCTCACGCACTACGCCATCCACCGCAAGCTCGTGGATTGAGGGTGGCACAGACTTCAGTCTGTGATTCCCCGTGGCGGAGCCCAATGATGGTCTAAGCGTGAGGTTGCCGCACACGGCATCACAGACTGAAGTCTGTGCCACTTTTATTAGTGGATCTTCGTGATCTGGAAAGAAGCAAAATACCGGTTCGCCTTTTCAGCACTTGCGCTGTCATCCTCTGATTTTACGGTAATGACCTGGAGAACGTAGATCCGCCTGTGAACGCTATAAAGCCTGGCGCGATCGAGTAACTCGGTCCCATCTGGACCGACCGCGGAGATCTGCAGTTCGCGTCCCTGGTGACCCTCCAGTTTGATCCCGCGTTCGCTGAGCAGGGTTCCTTTGATTTTTCCCACAATGCCATCACGAGCCTTGTCGAATGAGAACATCGTTCCCGAAAAGTAATCGTAGTACGCAATAAAAAACGTGGCCTTCCCATCGGCGGCGCTCGCTCTGTACTGGGTTAGCTTGTGCCCCGCTAGTGTCGTGGACTGCTCAGTGCTAAGCGTGGGCTGGACGGGAAAGAGGATGCTGTAACGACCTTCGGCGGATTGGTATTTGATCCACTCGCTCGAGTTCTCGAAGGTAAACGCAGGTCCCGCTGTAATTAAAAGAAGTACTGCTAGTGCGAGCGTCTTCATCAAGCGTGTTCCTTTGGTCAAGTCCGGCTGATTCTATTGCCTTGCCGGGAATGGGGTCAACGCATCCTAATTTGTAGGGGCGTCCCTCCGTGGGCGCCCCTCTTATTAACGCGAAGAGCCTCA
>JBDTOI010000050.1:0-24616 GCA_039933315.1 Pyrinomonadaceae bacterium | reverse complement strand
TCCAACCCTGAAGGGGTTGTGTCCGCGCCGCCATTTGCGGGATGGATCGGCCATCGTGAATTGACACAACCCCGTTGGGGTTGAGATTGGATATACCCAACGTGTACCCAGGGTAGCCGAAGCGGCAAGCCTGGGCTGGAGGGCAGAACCCCGTTGGGGTTCCCGGCTAAAATACCAGCACGCAGATCAATTACTTACGAGTGGGTTCCCTAAGAAGCTCGGCGGCTTGTCGCGGCGACATGCGCATAGAAGTCTGAAACATGGCAACCCCAGGAATAAGGACTTTTGGGGCATGTTCCTGGGAAGGCGCTAAGAAAGTAAAATCATAAAGCGCTAAGAAAGCTGATCACCGAATTAAGATCTATGAACGTTGTAAACAGAATTGTTTTAGTTCTTTTGTGCAGCCTCCCACTGGTATCTGCCCAGGCCCAGACAAAGCCCCTGTCTGAGCGTATGGCTGCCACTGCCATGAACAGTCTGTGGCGAGATGCATCGAAGAACGAATCCGGCCGGCCGGCAAAGTGGACTTACGATCACGGGCTCGTTCTCAAGGGCATTGAAGGCGTATGGCTTAACACTGGCAACGGCGATTACTTTCGCTACATTCAGCAGTCGATGGATCACTTCGTCAATCCCGACGGCACCATCAACACTTACAAACTCGAAGACTACAACATTGACAACATCCTTCCCGGCAGAAATTTGCTGCTGCTATTCAAAGTTACCGGTCAGGAGAAATACCGTAAGGCGGCCTCACTTCTTCGCGAACAATTGAAAACCCAACCACGCACTTCGGATGGCGGCTTCTGGCACAAGCAGATCTATCCCTACCAGATGTGGCTGGATGGTCTCTACATGGGCGAACCTTTCTACGCGGAGTATGCTGCCACGTTTCATGATGCTTCGGCTTTCGACGACATCGCCAAACAGTTTGTCCTGATGGAGCGTCATTCGCGAGATGCTAAAACCGGCCTGCTCTATCACGGCTGGGACGAGTCTAAAAAGCAGCGTTGGGCCGATCAGGCCACCGGAAACTCCCCCAATTTTTGGGGTCGCGCAATGGGCTGGTACGCGATGGCGCTGGTGGACACGCTTGATCATTTTCCTGCGGATCATCCACAGAGAGCGGAGCTTATGGCGATTTTGCGGCGGCTGGCTGCGGCGGTGAAAGAGTATCAGGAACCAAAATCGGGCCTCTGGTATCAGGTGCTCGACAGAGGTGCCGCTAAAGGAAACTACCTGGAAGCTTCTGCGTCCTGCATGTTCGTTTACGCGCTGGCGAAAGGTGTGCGCAATGGTTATCTGCCACCCGCTTACCTCCGTGTGGCCCACCAGGGATACGACGGTGTCGTCAAGCGCTTTATCAGAACCGATCCTGCGGGGCAGTTGGCCCTCGAAGGCACCGTGGGTGTCGCCGGCCTGGGAGGAAATCCCTACCGCGACGGCAGCTACGACTACTATCTGAGTGAAAAGGTAGTCACGAACGATCCCAAAGGCGTGGGAGCGTTTCTGCTGGCAAGCAACGAAATGGAGATCGCCGCCAAGCAATCTGCCGGCCAAGGCAAGACTGTGGCGCTGGATTACTACTTCAACCACGAGATGAGGAAGGACGCCACCGGGAACCTTGCTCCCTATCACTACCTATGGGACGAGATGCCGAACAGCGGGTTTTCCTTCTGGGGAAACATTTTTAGAAACAATGGGGCAGCCATCGAAGCGCTAAGAACTGCGCCTACCCTCGCGAGTTTGAAGAAGGCCGATATCTACATCATCGTTGACCCTGACACGAAAGAGGAGGCCGACAGTCCAAACTTCATAGGAGCGGAACACATTAAGGCAATTGCCGATTGGGTAAAGTCAGGCGGCGTTCTGGTCTTGATGGGTAACGACGTGGGAAATGCAGAGTTTGACCATTTCAATCAACTCGCAAACGAGTTTGGTATTCAATTCAATCAGGACAGCCGGAATCGCGTCCAGGGGAATAACTTTGCGACGGGAAAAGTTTTAGTGCCCCAGCCACACCCCATCTTCAAGACCGCTCGTACGCTCTTTTTGAAAGAGCTTTCGACCCTTCGGATCGCGCCCCCAGCGAGGGCCGTGATCGGGGATGGTGGCGACACGATTATGGCTGTGGCCAGAGTGGGAAAGGGTACGGTATTCGCTGTTGGCGACCCGTGGCTTTATAACGAATATGTTGATGGCAGAAAGTTGCCGGCTGAGTTTGAAAACTACAAGGGGGCCGTTGAGTTGAGCCAGTGGTTACTAAATCAATCGCCGGGCCGGGGCAGCGCCAGGTGAAGAGCAACCGTAGCAGTAAAGTTATCTCATTCTCACCCGGTTTCACAGATGCGCTTACCGTGCTTAGGAGCGATAAGCCTTCAATAGACTATAATGACATTGCATGAGCGATAGGGACATGAGCATTTTCAAGACCATCGGCGCGGAACGACGGGGAAACACCTTTGACGAAGTTGTTTCTCAGCTCCGCGAGATGATTCACAACGGCGAGCTGCGCCCCGGTGACCGCTTGCCGCCGGAAAGAGATCTGGCCAAGCTACTTGGTGTCAGCCGGCCCACCTTGCGAGCTGGAATAAGTTCACTAGCTGCCGTGGGAGTGCTGCAGCCGCGGCAGGGAACAGGGACTTTCGTGGTGGAATCTGAGGGACCGCCCGAGCTCGATAGTAGCCCGCTGCGGCTCATGGCTTCGCTGCAGGGATTTGCTCCCTCCGAAATGTTTGAAGCGCGGCGGTCTTTGGAAATGGCGATTGCCGCACTCGCCGCCGAAAGAGCCACCGCGGACCAGATAGCGTCGATGTCGGAAGAAGTAACGGGGATGTTCGCTTCGTTGGACGAACCGGAGCAGTTCCTGGTGCACGATATGCGCTTTCACCAGATGGTGGCGGCAGCCTCAGGTAACCGCATCCTCACCGCCCTCATGAACATGGTCGCGACAATTCTATTTGAAGTGCGAAGCAAAACGGTAAAACGCGCGCGCGATCTAAAAGAGTCGGCAGCAATGCACCGGCAAATCTACCGCGCAATTCGCGAGCAGAATGCTGAGGCTGCTCGCAGTGCCATGCGTGACCATCTCCTACTCGCACAGCAGGCACAGGAATCAGAGGAAGAAGAGGTCGCAGAGTAAGTAGTTCAGCGGTCAAATATCGAGACTGGCTTTGCATAAAAACTCTTATTTCGTGTTCTTTCGTGTAGTTAGTGTGATTTCGTGGATCGTGTGACTCCGAATCGTAAGCGCACGATCCACTAATTGCACGAAGTCTCACGAACCCACACGAACCATTTGTTTTCTCACCCTGCCAGAATCTCCTGCTAGTTTTCCACCGACAGGCTGCTTATCCGTGTCGGTTCCTGAATAGCCATTTCAGAATACCAGGCAGAGGTTAGACCACTCGTGAAATGTACGAAAATGTGTTACGCCCTGGTCTAGTCACAGTCAAGCCGGGAATTCATGGATTTGCCGCCAGTTAGCTTGCGTTTTCTTGGCTTTCTCGATGTCAAATCACCTTGTTATATCTGTTTTCGCATGCTAGAGTTCCGGCATTGAAATCAGGATTGGTAAAACCAGTACAATGTGTTGATAACACGCCTCCCTCCTCTGGACTGCTGATTTCGCCGGATTTGAGACAAGATCTCAGGCAATTAAAGAGTCGGAAAGTAGCAGAAGATTAAGATGTCAGCTCCCAGTCAACGCGTGATCAGGCGTCGTCTTGCCGGCCACAATGTCTGGCTCGGACATCCGGAAGCGCAGGCGCTGAATCCCCTGATTTCACGCGAGCTGAGCTACGAGGTGCTGGAATCAGAAGAAGCTGTCGGCCGCGCCATGTTGGAGGAAATCGAAGGCGCTGCCCGAGCTAAGCAGGGTGATCTCGTGATCGTGCTGCTGGGTGGCCGAGGAGCACAGGCCCTGCATCGTCTTCTCGGTGACGCGGCCCGATCCGGCGACAAGGACGATCTCCTTAAACGCCTTCATGTCTTTACTCAGGACGCCCTGGCGGTGATGGGGGCGGACAATGGGTTTAGTTTCGTACGCGACTTTGAACGTCTGCTGGGCAAAGACTTCTTCAACAAAATAAAGAGCTTCACTTCCATGCGCACGGACGCGGACGATCTTGAGCGGGAACTTGCCGGCTATGTAGAGAAGTTGGAGGCCCTCGGCGGGATCGACATCTTCTTTGTCGGTCTGGGACCGGAGGCTCAGGCCGCTTCCCACCTCGCCTACATCAAGCCTGGATCGGGCGCGACAGCAAACGACGTAGCTGGCTTGATTCCCATTTCATCGAGCATCCTGGAGCACCACATTACCAAGTTCAAAGTTGGAGGTAGTCCGGTCAGCAGCGAAGACGAAGCGGAATGTCGCAGAGCCACGCACATTTTGACGCTTGGTCCCGCAGCTATCCTCAGCGCTCGACGAGTCGTGCAGTCTATCGTCGATGCCGCGACCGCGCCCGGCAAACGTGCCAGTTATCGTCGCGTCTTGCAGACTGTGATTTCTGATGACCGCGAGCAGCGGGCCGCCCAACTCGACGAGAACCCCGGCTTGTGGTTGCGTGTTCATCCAAATGTCAGGTCCCTGGTCCTGGGTGATCTTTTGTAATCTGTTATCATTAGCTCAAAGTTAACACTATGTCCCCAACTGAAACTCAACCAGTGGCGCCCGTAAGCGAATATGCGATTGTCGTTGATCCGGCAGATAACGTAGCCGTAGTTAAGCGGGAGACGTACCCCGACCTTGAGGTAACACTCTCTGACAGTAGCGTGCTGCGGTTGCTCGGAGCAGTTCCACCCGGACACCGCTTTGCTACGCGCGACATTTCATCTGGGACATTCGTGCTGCAGTTCGGCCAGCCCATTGGCACCTCAATGGGTATTCGCGCAGGAGAGCAGATTACGCACGAGAACATGACCAATGATGTGCCCATCGTGCGCGATTTGGCGGAGAACCTCGAGACCGCCCCTCCCGATTACCTTCCTGAAGCAGAACGCGCGACCTTTATGGGTTTCCGCCGGCCCGACGGTAGGGTAGGCACGCGTAATCACGTCCTGATCGTCCCGACCAGCATGTGCGCCAGTCACGAGGCCCAGCAGATTTCCATGATGGCGGAGTTCATGCTCTATAACCGCCAGAAGTATCCGAATGTCGATGGCGTGGTGGCCATTCCGCATAACAAGGGTTGCGGCTGTCAGGACGGCTCGACTATCGACGTCATGCTGCGGACGCTCGCAAACTACGCAGATCATCCCAACGTCGGTGGCGTGATCCTGATCGATTTGGGCTGTGAGAAAACGAATCTTTCGGAAGTTGAGAAATACCTGCTGAAACGAGAAAAGTCGTTTGCCAAGCCTGTGGCCAAAATTGGTATTCAGGAAGTGGGCGGCACCCAGGCGGCAATCGAACGTGGCTTGAAAGAAGTTGAGCAGATGTTGCCGGAGGTAAATCGCATCACGCGCGAGCAAGTTTCGGTCGGCGAACTGGTGCTCGGAGTTAAGTGCGGAGGCTCGGACGGCTTCTCCGGTATATCGGCTAACCCATCGCTGGGCCGCGCCGCCGATCTGCTGGTGCGATCCGGCGGCACAGTTCTCCTGACTGAAGTCCCGGAATTTTGCGGCGCTGAACACATTCTGGCAAACCGCGCCAAGGATAATGAGACGGGTCGCAATATCTATCGCATGGTGGATTGGTACAAAGAGTATGCGGCAAAATTCGGCGCCGTGCTGAATAACAATCCGAGTCCCGGCAACATCGCGGGCGGGTTGCTCAACATCACCATCAAGTCGTTGGGAGCGATCGCCAAAGCGGGAACGACCCGCATTGAAGATGTGATCGAATATGCGGAGGCGGTCAGGAGTCGTGGTCTAAATCTGATGCAGGGCCCAGGCTACGATCAGGAATCAACTCCGGGGCTGGTGGCTTCGGGGGCCACCGTGGTGGTCTTTACTACCGGCCGTGGCACGACCATCGGTAACGCGATAACTCCGGTGATCAAGCTGGCTTCCAATACGCCGGTCTTCGAACGCATGTCACGTGATCTTGATCTTTCGGCGGGCGGAGTCATCGACGGCACCGAGACGATCGACGAGGTCGGGCTGCGCGTGTTCGAACAGGTGCGGCGCGTAGCGAGCGGCGAAGTCCAGGCCCTGGCTGAAGAACACAAACACCGCGAGTTTCAATTCTGGGCTGAGCAGACAGTATCGCTGTAAACAGACTGAGCCAATCTCAACACTCAACTTCAGCCCCGCAATTCAACGTCACCTAATTGCAAGTTAGGAAGGGCGGTTAACCCCCGCTCAACTCACAGGCGCACTCAACTTCAAGCCCCCAATTCAACGTTTGCTAATTCACCACAAATTTCGATCAACGCACCGCTTCAGGGGCCGCGTCAGCTCAAGAGCCAAGCAGAGGCCCGGCCGTCAGGGAGGGCTCGGGCTCCAGAGTCTCAACCAACCCCACTCTTCCGTCATCTAACAACTACCTTACCGTTAGCATCGATCTTAAGAACACAGGCCAGATCGCCGTCGACGAGGTGGGCCAGCTTTATGCTCGCGACATAGTTAGCAGCGTCACAACCTACGAAAAGAACCTGCGAGGATTCGAGCGAGTTCACCTGCGACCAGGGGAAACCCGGACCGTGACCTTCACCCTGACGCATGATGATCTAGCCCTGTGGGATCGAAACATGCGCTTTGTCGTCGGGCCCGGAAAGTTTCGCGTAATGATCGGTTCATCTTCCACGGACATTCGCGTCACGGGCCGAATTCGAAGTCGGGCAAGTAGGTTTTTCACGCAAAGGCGCTAAGAAAGGAAAGACATAAGGCGCGAAGGGTTGAGTCTTCTTTGCGCCTTTTGATCTTCCTTTCTTAGCGCCTCTGCGTGAAACCCCAACTTGAAAACGCACAAACATCAAATCGATAACACACCCGGCAAAAGATATTCCCGGCCGTCAACTTCGACCGGGATCGATGGCCAACCGGGCGTCGCCGTAATGATTTCAATCCCATCCGGAAAAGCAATGCACGTCTCTTCCACTTTCGACCCCGTGATTGAGGGGTTCCAGGCAAATGCCTGCTGCAATTGCACCTGTTCCGTTTGTCCGGGGTGCGCCACCCAATCGCGAGTGCGGTAACCGGAGGCGCCGCCCTGATGGTGCAAACGCTCTTCGCCGGAGAACCCCTCGGCCTCATAAGCACGCGCCGCGACCTTATAAAGCTCACGACCCGACACGCCTGGCCTCGTTGCAGCAAAGAGCATGGCGTTCACGCGCGCTGTAGCTTGCGTTCGATTACTCAGTTCTTCCGGGATCGCGCCGGCGCTGACGATCCGCGTCAGCGAGGCGATCAGTCCGCGCCGGCGCGCACATACGACAATCATCAGGACCTTTTCCCAACGCCGATCCGTCGGTACCGGATGCCTAAATTGCTTGAGGCGATCGTCCGCGGCGACCAGCGTTACAACGGCGCCGGCCCCAATGCTTGCAAGCGCATCGACGGCACGGCGAGCAACTTCGCGCTCAGTCAAACCCGGCGATAGTGCGCGCGCCATTTGCCCGATTGCTTCACCGGCATCGCTGCCTAGAGCCTTAAAGCGGTCTGTCTCCGGACCCGTCAGCTTGTATCTCGCGCGCGCAATACCACTCTCAATGATCCGCGCTTCGCCCATCGGAAGATCTGAACCGAGCCGCAGCTCCTCACTTATGAGCGAATTCGCCAGCTGTGTAACCAGGGCGGGGTTTGCCTTCTCCTCTTCCCATCCGAACACAACCGGCTCGTAACCCTGATCTGCTATTTCTTCCTGAAGCAGGCGGGACACTTCGATTCTGTTGGCGAGTACAAAACGCCGCCCGTCACGCATGACGAGTAACGTTCCGACGCCGGCTTCACGACTCTGATCGACGCCGTTAGTGCCACCAGCGGTTAGCCAGGAAAAGTTCGGCTGAGAATTGATGAGCACTCCGGCCAGGTCTTCGGCATGCACAAGACGCATCAGCCGCTCCGTCTTCTCCTGAATTTCGTTGTTCACATCCATTAGTAAAACCCTCCAAAAAGCCCCTTTCCCCTGAGTTATCCCTGCGACGTTCGAAGAAGAGGTCGGCCCGCGCCAGGGCTAGAGAGAGTCTCCTCCTTCAGCTACGATCTAAGAAGAAGGGGCGGCCACGGAGTGCCTCCCCTACAATCCATTTTGGAGGGGTAATCGCAATCGCGCGTCGCAACCGCGCTGGTCGGGACGATTTTCGAGTGTCAGCGTGCCACCGTGGGCTTCGGCAATCTGGCGCGAGAGAATCAGTCCGATGCCGGAACCTTCCGCCTTCGTCGTAAAGAACGGCACAAACAAATTTGCCGTGCCGGCCAGCCCGGGTCCTTCATCTTTGATCCAGACCTCCAGCACTCCGTTATTTTGCACCCAACCCATCTCCACACCGCCGCCAGTTTCCAGTGAAGCGTCCGCTGCGTTACGCACCAGATTGATCAGCAGCTGTTCCAGTTGGGCCCCATCGCCCTGGATAAAGGCCGGCGGACTCTGGATCACATCGACGCCGAGGCGGGTTTCCATCTTGGCGGCCCGTTGGACCAGCTCGCCTATTTGTAACGTCTCAAATCTGGGCTGCGGCAATCCGGCAACCTTTGCATACGACTCAATAAAGCGCGCCAGCGAGTCGGCGCGCGAAGAGATGACTTCCAAACCACGCTGCATGTCTTCGCGCCAATCAGCCGGCTCGGGCTCCCGCCCCAGCAGCACCGCCAGGCTTCCCGCCACCGATTTGATGGGAGCCAGCGAGTTATTCAATTCGTGTCCCAAAACACGCAGCAGGCGCTGCCACGCGCGGCGTTCTTCTTCGCGCAACGTTTGACTGAGGTCCGTCAGCACCAGTAACTGTAGCTGCGCGCCGCCTTCGCGAAACGTGCTGCCGCGCACGTCCCAGCGGCCCATGCCACCGGGAAAAAACATTTGCACCGGATGCGGCGCATCGCCGTCCTCCCGGTTGAAGCACTCGGACAGTCCCAGTTCGCGACTGGTACGTCCCAGTAAACGAGTAGCCGGCTGGGCCAGCAGTTTCTCACCCGTGCGATTCACCAACCGCAGGCGCTGTTCTCCATCAAAAGCAAAAACCGCCACATCGATTTCCGACATCACCGTGCGCAGCAAGGCCGTAGCTTCCATAGCCCCCAAACGCTGTTCGCGGAGAGTCTGGCCCAGCTCATTAACCTCCAGCATTACTTCGCCGAGGGCGTCGCCCGACCCCGCCCGGCGTCCGCGAATAGAAAAATCACCCTCGCGAATGGCGGCCAGGATATTGGAGAGCGTCTGTAACGGGCGCACCACGCGCTGCTTAAGATTGAAGGTAATGCCCAGCCACAACAGAACGAGCAGTAGATCGACGGTCAGCTGCAGGCGGGTCGAGTAACCGTCATACCAGAGCAGGAAAGCGCACAGGAATACCGCCGGCATACCGCCCAGCAGGGCGAGGAGAGTAATCCGCCTCTCGAACTGGATACGGTGGCCACGCCTGAGCGCAGGATCAAGGCTGGAGAATTGCTTCGATGGATTGCTTTGGGGGCTCACGTCGATATGATAACGGATCAGAGGTCGGAGGTCGGAGGTCGGAGGTCAGTAGACGATAGTCAGTTGTAGCGACATTGGAAAATGCAGCGAGCAACTGATCGCTGACCTCTGACCTCTGACCTCTGACCTCTGACCTCCGACTAAGACAGCCCGTACTTCTGCAACCGCCGGTAGAGCGCGCTGCGACTGATACCGAGCGCCTCAGCCGCCCGGTTCGCACTGCCGCCGCATCGAGCGAGGGCCTTTTGAATCAACACCCGCTCCACCTCTTCCAGACTCATCTCTTCCAACGGCGCACTGACCCTTCCCTCCCGCAGAGTATTCAGGCCCAGGTCGAAAGCTGTGACTGCGGCGCCACTGCTCATCAGTACGGCGCGTTCGATCACATGATCCAACTCCCGCACGTTACCCCGCCATGTGTAACGTTCCAACGCCGCCAGGGCTTCCTCGGAAAGCACCTGGGTCCCTCTCCGGTACCGTTCGGCATGATGTCGCAGAAAGTGTTCCGCCAGCGGTTTGATATCGGTGGGCCGGTCGCGCAATGGCGGAATGTGAATCTCAACTGTGTTCAGTCGAAAAAGGAGGTCCTCACGAAAACGCCCCTCCGCCGCCTCCACGTGAAGGTCGGTATTGGTCGCCGACAAAACTCTGACATTGGCCTTTCGCGTCTTGGATGAGCCCACCCGCTCGAACTGGCCCGTCTCGAGCACCCGCAAAAGTTTCGCCTGCAGGTTTAGTGGCAGGTTGGCAATCTCATCGAGGAACAGCGTGCCGCCATCCGCCAGCTCGAACCGTCCGATGCGCTCAGTCTTGGCGTCAGTGAACGCTCCGCGAACGTGGCCGAACAGTTCGCTCTCAAACACGCCTTCGGCCAGCGCTCCGACATTCACTGAGATCATCGGCTTGGTAGCGCGAATGGACCATGCATGCAGCGCGCGGGCGATGACTTCCTTGCCGGTGCCGTTCTCGCCGGTGATGAGCACGTTGGCATCGGCGGGACCGATGCGCTCTGCCAGACTCAGCACAGACTTCATCGCCGGCGATTCAGCTACAACTCTGGGCGAGCCCGCCGGAAATCCGGTCGTGTCTCGCAGGGCCGTGTTCTCCGCTTCGAGCCGTTCACCGCGACGCAACGCCTGCGATAGTTCGACCTGGGTGCGCAGCACCGACAGCAGACGCGCGTTGTCCCAGGGCTTTTGAATAAAATCACGCGCTCCGCGGCGCATCGCCTCCACAGCCAGATCCACGCTTCCCCACGCGGTCATTACCACCACCGGGAGGGCCGGATCCAGGCCCTGAATCCGGGTGACCAGATCCAGACCTTCGCTCCCCGAAGTAGTATCGCGGGCATAGTTAAGATCGATGAGGACGACGTCGAATTCCTGCGTCTCCACTGCTTTCAAGACAGACGCCGGCGAGGCTGCCGTTTCAATCTCGAAGCGCTCTGCTTTTAACAGCAGGCGCAGGGCAGCCAGAACGTCAGCTTGATCGTCTGCAATCAGGATCCGGGGCATAAATTGCGAAATTAAAGAAGTGGGAGGTTACCATAGGACCTATACGTCCTATAGGTCCCATACTCCTATAAAGTCACTCATACCGCAGCGCCACCAGTGGATCCACCCTGGTCGCTCGCCGCGCCGGGATGTAACAGGCAAGGAAGGCTACTCCGAACAATCCCAGGGAAACTATTATGAAAGTCGGTATGTCGGCGGGTTTCACGCCAAACAGCAAACTGCTCATCAATCGAGTGAGCGAAAAAGCCAGCAAGGAACCCATCGCAATTCCCGCCAACGCCAGGACCATTCCCTTTTTCAACACCAGCGCCAGCACATTCCGTGGACGCGCCCCCAGCGCCAGGCGCACGCCTATCTCAGGTGTGTGCTGCGCTACGAAGTAGCCCAACACCCCGTAGATCCCCAGGGCCGCCATTAACGCCGCCAGGGCAGCGAAGGCAATGAGAAGCTTCATCCCCACAGCGCGCGACGCTGTCTCCCCCACGACTTGCTGATCCATAGTGGCGGCATTTGAGACGGGCTGGTCCGGATCGATGGCGTGCACTTCGCGGGTGATAGCCGGCACCAGTTGAAGGGGATCGCCGGCGGCGCGAATAACCAAATCTCGCGGCTTGTACGCCGCGAAGCTGGTCATCTGCCGGTACGGCAAGTACATTTCCGATTTAACCGGCTGATCGGCCCCCATTTGCCGGACATCAGCTGCAACACCGACAATCGTTATCCACTTTGGCTCCTCAAACTGAATTCTTTTGCCCACCGCGTTCCCGCCGGGCCAATAGCGGCGGGCCATCGTTTCATTGATGATGACAGCAGGCAGCGAGTGCTCGTTATCTCGACTGTCGAAATATCGACCCTCGCGCAAAGCGATGCCTACAGTCTTTAAATAGTCCGTGCTGACTTGCCGGTGAATGGCGTTGGTCTGCAAACCGGGTGGCGGTTGTGGGCCTTCAAGAATGAAACCGTTAGCGCCACCTTTCCACTGTAGCGGCACGGACGTCGTGTAACCGACAGCTCGGACGCCCGGGAGTGTTTTGACTCGCTCCATCACCTGATCATAGAAAGCCCACCGCTTCGCCGGCTCACGATATTTGTCGCCCTGTAGAACAGTGCGCAAAGTTAACAACTGCTCCGGCTGCAACATTGAGTATTGGCCACGCAGATGAGAAAGCGTCTGCACCAACAGGCCGGCACCAACAAGCAGCACCAGCGCCAGCGCAACCTCGGCAACGACCAGTGCGCCACGCAAACGCCCACTCCCCAACCCCAAACCGGAGCGGCCGCCTCCCTGCTTCAGGGCCTCGTTGAGATCAAGCCGGGACGCCTGCAACGCCGGGATCAGACCGAAAACAATTCCGGTAAGCAGCGAGATAAGCAGCGCGAAGCCCATTACGCGCAGGTCAATTTTCAAGGTGTCGGCAATGAGTCCCGGCGGGATTAGTTTTTTTAGAAATTCGAAACTGAAGCCCGCCACCAGCAGTCCCAGACCGCCACCTAAACCGGAGAGAATGACACTTTCGGTTAGCAACTGGCGCACGATGCGGCCGCGACTCGCGCCCACTGCCGATCGCACCGCGATTTCCCGGCGACGACTAGTGGCGCGCGACAGCAAAAGATTTGCCGTGTTAGCACAAGCGATGAGCAATACAAACGCCACTGCGACCAACAGCATGATCAAAGGACCGCGCGATTTGCCGGCCACTTGCTCGCTCAGGGGAATAACCGCCGGCTCCAGTGTTGGCGACACGTCATTGGGGTAGGCCCTGGTTATACGTTTTGTGATCTCCCCGAGGTCGGATTGCGCTTGCGCAAGTGTCACACCCGGTTTGAGGCGCCCGAGCACATTCAGGTTCTGGCCATCACGTTTGGTGAGATCTGCGCCACTGAATGCCGCCGGCACCCAGAGGGCGGTAAAGGCGTAGAGAAAGCGAAAGCTCTCGGGCATCACACCCACCACAGTATGCTTCTGGCCGTTGAGGAGAATATCTCGGCCCAGGATTTCACGGTCGCCCGCATAGCGCCGCTGCCATAGCCCGTAACTGAGAATCAATACCTTTGCTCCGCCATCCCTATCTTCATCGGTGAGGAAGTTGCGACCCAGCGCCGGTTGAGCGCCCAGCAGCGGGAAGAAGTTAGAGGTTGCGCCATAGGCCATGACCTTCTCCGGCTCGCCATCGCCGGTAATATTGAAACTACGGAAGCCGATCGCTGCCATCTCATCGAAGACCGTGTTCTGCGTCTTCCAGTCCATAAAGTTGGCGACGGCCACGTCGTCCCGCGGGGCGGCAATCGCGGAATTATTCTCCCAGACCATCACCAGACGATCCGGCTCAGTGAACTGCAATGGCTTCAGCAGCACAGCATTGACGAGACTGAAGATCGCCGTGTTGGCGCCGATGCCCAACGCCAGCGAAATAACAGCCACCAACGTGAATGATGGGCGGCGCAGTAGGCCGCGAAGGCCGTAACGCAGGTCTTGAATCAAGTTATTCATGGATGGGGTCTCCAATAGGTCCAATAAGTCCAACAGGGCCTATAGTCACTCATATCGCAGCGCTACTAACGGATCGACCTTCGTCGCGCGTCGCGCCGGAATGTAACAAGCCAGGAGCGCTACGACGAACAGTGTGCCGAGCACGAGCGCAAATGTGGTCGCATCCGTCGTCTGTACTTCAAACAGCAAACTCCGCAACAGCCGCATGAGCGCAAGTGCGGCCACTACTCCAAACGCCATACCCGCGAGCGCCAGCGTGAGCCCTTGTTTAAGGACCATTCTCAGAATGTCGGAAGCCTGTGCGCCCAGGGCCATACGCACTCCGATGTAATGTGTCTGTTGGCTGACAGAATATGAAACGACGCCATAAATACCGATCGAAGCCAACAACAGGGCTACGCCGGCAAAGATTCCAATTAACAATGCCGGGAAGCGCCGCATAAACGCAGCCGGCGAGTCGCCGATCAGTTCCTCCATCGGGCGCACATTAAAAAGAGCCACGTCTGGTTCCAACGTCCGCGTCTCATTCCGAATTGCCCCGGCCAAAGCTGCCGGGTCGCCGTTTGTGCGAACTACCAGGTTGGTTCCCACGCCCGGAAATCGACGGAACGGGTAATAAATAACTGGCCGGATAGCCTCGTCCAGCCCGCCGATCTTCACATCACCTACGACACCGATGACCAGGTCCGTCTGTCCGGCGAAGGAGTTGTACGCCAGCCTGCGTCCTACTGGATCACGCCCGGCAAAGACTTTGTCGGCGAGGGTTTTGCCGATGATGACCACGCCCGGGATTGGGACTGGCGCCAGGGTCTGCCCCCGCGCCTGGGCTTGTGTCTGCGCCTGTGTCTGCGCCTGCGCCGCCTGGCGTTGGGCCTCGCCGTCCCGCTCATCAAACGCTCGTCCAGCAACAATGGGAACGCCGAGCGTTTGAAAATAGCTCTCATCGACTACGCGGATGTTGGCTTCAATTTCCTGACCGGGTGCCGGAACAGGATCGCCGTCAACGTGAAACCGCGTCGTGTTGCCGCCCTGGAGAGGAAGAACGTTGACGGTGCCCGCGCCGTTGACGCCTGGCAGCGACTGCACACGTTCGTTTAGTTGATCATAAAAACTTACCTGCTTGTCGCCCTCTGTATATTTGGCGGCGGGCAGGGCCACGGTCATCGTCAATACATTCTCAGGATTGAATCCGACGTTTGACTGCAGCAACTTCAGCAGCGACTTCATCATCAGTCCCGCGCCTACCAGCAGCACGACCGCCAGAGCGATCTCAGTCGTAACCAGAACACTGCGCAGACGATGCCGCGCTCCACCCGCAGTGCTGCGCCCACCTTCCTTGAGCACTTCGTTCAGGTCGGGCCGTGACGCCTGGACCGCCGGCGCCAAACCGAACACTATTCCCGTCAACAATGAAAGCCCAAAAGAGAATGCAAGTATGGTCGCATCAATCCGCACTGATTTGAGAAACGGGAGGGCATTGAGTTGACTCTCCGGCAGCGTCGCCACCAGGGCATCCACGCCCCAAAAGGCAATCAACAATCCCACCGCGCCCCCTACCAGGGAGAGCAACAGCGACTCGATCAGCAATTGTCTAATGACACGCCAGCGGCTGGCGCCAAGCGCGGCGCGAATCGCAACTTCTTTTTGGCGGGATAGCGAACGCGTGAGAAGCAAACTGGCGACGTTGGCACACGCAATCAGCAGGACAAACCCGACGGACGCAAGCAGGACCAGCAGTATCGGCTTAACTTGCCCGATAAACTGTTCCTGCAACGCCACCAGCCTGACACCGGTTCCGGCATGCGACTGGTTGTGTTCCTGCTCGATGCGCTTCGCGATGACAGCCAACTCTGATTGAGCCTGGGGCTCGCTGACGCCCGGCTTAAGGCGGCCGATGAGATTGGTTCCATGCAGGAAGCGCCGGGTAAGCTGGGCATCGGTAGGTTGATAGGGACGCCAAAGATCGGCGTTCCTGAGGGCAAACTGAAAACTTGCCGGCAGCACTCCCACCACGGTGAAGCTGTCGCCGTTGATCGTAAGCGACTGTCCGATGATGCCCTGATCGCCGCCAAATCGACGCTGCCACATTCCGTAAGTCAGCACGACTACGCGCTGGGCGCCTTGCCTGTCCTCGCCGGGCAGAAACGTGCGCCCAAGGAAAGGTTCGACTCCGAGAACAGAAAAGAAATTGGCCGAGGCCGCAGGCGCAAAGATCCTTTCGGGCTCGCCCCGCCCGCTCATGATGCCGCCCCCGCCGGTGTAGGCCGCTAATCCTTCAAACACCTGGTTCTGTTGATAGTCCTGATAATCCGGATAAGAAAATTCGCGCTGGGCAAATTCCTTCTGCGGCGTGCTCTCCCAAATGTGATAGAGGCTCTCGGGCGATTTGAAGGGGAGTCCGCGCAGCAACGCCGCGTCAACCACCGTAAAGATGGCAGTACTCCCTCCGATCCCGAGGGCAAGTGTGATTACCGCAGCTGCCGTGAAGCCAGGGCGCTTTAACAAGCTTCGTATTGCGTAGCGCAAGTCCTTAAATAGATTGATCATGTTTACCTTCTCTCAAGAGGTCCAATAAGGCCTATACCGGGAGTACTTCCAGTAAGGAAGGGGGGTTGCTCGCACTTCCGGTGAGCCCACCTAACCTTCAGCATGAGCTAACCGCCCTTCCCTACTCCAAGTACTCCTGGCGGATGTCCTTTAATATGCCGTCCATGAGTCTCTTCTCTTATAGGTCAAATAAATCCTATGGGTCCTATAGTCACTCGTACCGTAATGACACCACCGGATCCACTTTCGTTGCTCGGCGGCTCGGTATGTAACAAGCCACCAGGGCCACTGTGATCAGCAGAACGGCGATGCTGGCGAAGGTGGTCGGATCAGTGGGTTCAACGCCAAAGAGCATGGTCGCCATTAGCCTGGTGAGCGCGAACGCGCCGACCAGACCGATGGCTACTCCGATCAAGGCCAGCATCATTCCCTGCCCGATGACCATCCGGAAGACATCTTTTGGTTGGGCCCCGATGGCCATGCGGATTCCGATCTCATGCGTGCGTTGCGTCACCGAATACGACATGACGCCATAGATACCGACTATCGCCAGAACTAATGCGATACCCGCGAAGAGGCTCATCAAGGTCAGATTCAAACGCTCCGGCGCTACCGACTCGGCGCGGATCTCGTTCATGGTGCGAATGTTGTAGATCGGCTGGTCGGGATCGGCTGCCTTAACCTGCTCCCGCGCTGAAGCAACCAACTGGGTGGGATCACCCGTGGACTTGATAATGACAGCCATGTTGTTAAAGGAGAGTTGCGCAAAAGGAAAATATCCCTGCACCCGCTTTGAGTCCCGGCTGAGCCCCTCCATCTTGACCCTGCCAACAACTCCCACGACCGTCAGGAGTGGGGTTGTAGGATCACTGCCGCCTAGTCTAATTCTCTTTCCGACGGCCTCTTCATTGGGCCAATGTCGCCGGGCAAATTCTTCGTCCACTATGATCACCGTGGATCCGGCTACGAATCTTTGACCTTCGTCGAGTTTGCTCATATCCCGTCCGGCTAAAAAGGCGCGATTATCCTGATCATTAAAATAACGGCCGCGCAGCAGCGGAATATTAATGGCGCGAAAGTAATCAGGCGTGACGGTGCATGCTTCCATCAGAGGCATCTCGCTGGGCTTCGGCGGTGGTTGGCCGTCAATCGTATACGAGGTTTGCCAACCATTATTCCCCAGTGGCAGACCGGAAGCGGCAGCGACAGTTTCAACTCCAGGCAAGCTGCGAACATTTTCGAGCAACCGCCGGAAAAACTCCCCGCGCTGTTCCACGGTCGTGTATTTCTTTTCCGGTAAAGTGATGCTGAAGCTGGTCAGGTGTTCGTAGGAAAACCCTGGATTCACATTCTGCAAACGATAGAAGCTGCGAATCATCAACCCGGCGCCTATCAGCAGCACCAGCGTGGTCGCAACTTCCACCACCACGAGCGAGCTGCGCAACCAGTGTCGCCTGGTGGTACCGCGGCCGGTTTCTTTCAGTGTCTCGTGAACGTCCACTTCGGCGGCCTGGACCGCCGGCACGAGGCCAAACAGAATTCCCGTGACAAACGAAACACCAAGTGTGAAAGCCAGCACTGTCCAGTCAAGCTCGATTTCACGCGAGCGCGGAATGGCATTCGGGCTGATGTAGAGAATGAGTTTTATGCCCCACTGGGCAAACAGCAGCCCCAGCGTGCCGCCGATCAAAGAAAGCAGAACGCTTTCCGTCAGCATCTGCCGGGCCAGGCGCCAGCGCCCCGCGCCCATGGCAGAGCGAATAGCCATTTCTTTCTGACGCGCGGTGGCGCGGGCCAGCAACAGGTTGGCGATGTTGGCGCAGGCGATCAGCAGCACAAAACCGACCGCCCCAAACAGCACCCACAAAGTCCCCCGCACGTTACCCACAAGGACTTCCAGCATCGGCCGTATCCGGACGCGATTGCCCGCGTTGTTGTCGGGATACTGTTTTTCGAGATTGGTGGCGATGGTGTCCATGTCCGCCTGGGCCTGCTCTATGGTGACACCCGGCTTCATGCGCGCGACTGCATACAGACCGGGGTGGTTTCCGCGCTGCTGCCAATTCGGATCGGCGGAAAGCTGCCCCACCGGGACCCACATCTCAACGCGACTCGGATACTGGAACCCCTTTGGCATTATCCCGATGATGGTGTAGCTCTTGCCGTTGAAAGTCCGCGCCTGGTTCACAATGCTTGTCTGGCCGCCGAAACGACGTTGCCAAAAATCGTAGCCCAGTACCGCCACGGGCGGGCCGCCCGGTTTATCTTCCTCGTTGGTATAGAGCCGGCCGATAGCGGCGTTTACGCGCAGGGCCAAAAAGAGATCCGCCGAAGCCTGGGCTGTCAGGATGCGCTCGGCTTCTCCCGCGCCGGTCAGGTTGTAACTATTCCGGTTGTACACACCGATCTTTTCGAACACATGATTCTGATTTCGCCAGTCAGTAAAGTTCGGATAAGAGATCGACATCTCGTCGAGGACCGCGCTTTTTTCATTTAGAAAGAGCAGCCGATCAGATTCTTCATAAGGCAGCGGGCGCAGCAACACTGCATTGATGACGCTGAAAATCGCCGTGTTGGCGCCTATTCCCAGCGCCAGCGCCAGAATTACCACCAGCGTTATCCCCGGATTCTTCAGCAACATTCGCGCGCCGTAACGCATGTCCTGCCATATTGTGTGCATGTCTGATTCCTCCAGCTGAGCTCTATAGGTCCTATATGTCCTATAGGTCCTATGGTCACTCATAACGTAATGCGATCAGTGGATCGACTTTGGTCGCGCGCCGCGCCGGAAGATAGCAAGCCAGCAGAGCCACAACGAGCAGGCCCAACGTGACGGCCGCGAATGTAGTTAAATCAGTTGGCGTGACCCCAAACAGAAGGCTCGCCAGAAATCGCGTGGCCGCATAAGCGCCGGCTAATCCAGTTACCACTCCAATCAAAGCCAGCCACATTCCATTCCTGATCACCAACTTCAAAACGTCGGCCGCGCGCGCGCCCAGCGCCATACGAATCCCAATCTCCTGCGTGCGCTGTGTGACTGCGTAGGACATCACGCCGTAGATTCCAATCGCCGCCAGCAGCAAAGCGATCCCGGCAAAAACTCCTAATGACCCGGATGAAAAACTGTAAAGAGAGACTGAGAATGCGCGCACATCTTCCATGGTGCGCACGCGGTAAACCGGCTGGTCTTTATCGATGGCCCATACTTGTTGCCGGATATCGGCGGCCAGTGTCATCGGCGCGACCCTCGTCCTCGCTACCAGCACCATCGAGCTCCAGACATCCTGGGCATGCGGCAAGTAGTAGTCCCATGAGGTGGGAAGATTGAGTTCGTGCTTGACGTCTTTGACGACGCCCACCACTTGCATCCAGGGGTATTCGTTGAGCGGTCCGGCGATACGCATGCGTTTGCCGATCGGATCCGCGTTAGGCCAAAACCTTTGCGCGAGGTTTTCATTCACAATAACCACCGGGGGATTGCCGGGTTTGTCCTGGTCGGTAAAGGCGCGTCCTTTAAGCACCGGGATCCCCATGGTGTGAAAGTAGTCGGGCGTGCAGGCGCGATTGCGGCCGACGAATTCCTGCCCCGGTGGTGGATCGGGCATTCCTTCGATTAGAAATGGGTTCGAAGAGTTACTGCCACCCAGCGGCAGGTTAGTTATTGCGGCGGCGGACTCCACGCCGGGCAACGCTGCCACTTTTCTTACCAGGTCCTGATAGAAGGCGGCCCGCTGCGATTCTTCTTTGTATTTAGCCCCGGGCAGCGAAAGGCCCATCGTCAGCACGTTCTGCGGATTGAAGCCAGGATTCGTTTTCAACAACACCAAAAACGTGCGGATCAACAGACCGGCACTGACCAGCAGGATAAGCGAGAGAGCGACTTCCGAAATCACCAATAAGCCCCGCAACCGGTGGGAGCCGGAGGAAGTTTGCCTGGGTCCCTCTTTCAGACCTTCGTTGAGATTTGTTTTCGAGATTTGCCAGGCGGGCGCCAGTCCAAAAAGTATGCCGCTCAAAAGCGAAAGGCCCAGGTTAAAGCCGAGCACCGGCAGGTCGACTCCGATCCGATCCCAGCCGGGAGCAAACTTTGCCGCGTCACCCGGGTTCAGAGTGCGCAAGAGGTCAACGCCCCAGTTGGCGAGTAAAACTCCGAGCGTGCCTCCAACCAACGCGAGCAGGACACTCTCGGTAAGCAATTGCCGTATCAGTTGCCAGCGACTGGCGCCGAGCGCTGAGCGCAAGGCCATCTCTTTCTGCCGGCCCGCCGCACGTGCCAACATAAGATTAGCCACATTGGCGCAGACAATTAGTAACACCAGGCCCACCGCTGCCATCATCACCAGTACTGCCGTCTTGTAGAGCCGGACTGTGTCCTCGATGATTGGGTATGTGACCACACCCCAGCCCGTGTTAGTTTCCGCATACTGATTTGAAAGTCGCGCCGCAATCGTCTCGAGATCAGTCTGTGCCTGCGTCAGTGGGACATTCGGCTTCAGGCGGCCGACGGTAAGATAGGTATGGAACTGCCGGTTGCTTGCCATCTCCGGAGTTATGGCGATGGGAGCCAGAAGTTCGGAGCCTAGTGGATAGTTGAATCCCTCCGGCATGACCCCGATCACCGTCCGGGCAATACCATTGATCGTTATGGTCTTGTTAACGATGGCGGGATCGCCGCCGAAACGACGCTGCCATAAGCCATAGGTGAGTATGGTTACTGTCTCGTTGCCGGGTTGATCTTCCCCGGCGGCAAACCCTCTTCCGATCGCAGGTTTCACTCCGATGACGTCCAGGAAATTCGCCGTTACCTGCGAACCCTGTAGTCTTTCCGGCGTCTCAAGTCCGGTGAGATTGGCGCTCCAGCCACGATAAGTGGCCAGCTGCTCGAAAGTATGATTCTGCGCGCGCCAGTCGAGGAAATTCGCCATCGACGCTTCGTTGCGCGCCACGCCCTGGCTCGGCCTGTTTTCCCAGACCGCCACTACGCGATCGAGATCAGGAAAAGACAACGGCTTGATGAGTAGTGAGTTGACTACGCTGAAGAAGGCGGTGTTGGCGCCGATGCCAATCGCCAGGGTGACAATGGCAATAATCGTTAGCGCCGGACGCTTAAGGAGAGAACGAGCGGAAAACTTTAGATCACGCAGTATTGAATTCATCGAAGGTTCTCCAAACTGTTGAACTTTCGCTTGAACTAAACAATCAACTACGCGGGCCGGGTGGGTTCCGGGTGCGCGCGCGCGCGCGCCTCTCAGGAGACCCGCAGCACCCTCAGCGTCACAGCAAAACTTTTCAGTTCGCAATCCAGCCGTCTTCCAGACGCACGATCCGGTTGCCATAATCGGCATTGGCTTCGGAGTGCGTAACCTGGATGATGGTGGTCCCTTGCGCGTTCAACGTCTTGAACATTTCCATGATCTCTTTGCCCTGGCTGGAATGAAGGTTTCCGGTTGGCTCATCTGCCAGAATGATTCGCGGTTTCGCTACTACTGCGCGGGCGACCCCGACCAGTTGCTGCTGTCCCCCGGAGAGCTGGCTGGGGAAAAGATCTTTTTTGCCTACGATCTGAAAACGGTCGAGTGTGTCACAGACAATTGACTGCCGGTCTTTCCGGCTGACGTCGCGATAAGAAAGCGGCAGCTCGAGATTTTCGAAGACTGTCTGATCGTCCAGCAAGTGATAACTTTGAAAGACGAAGCCGATGTTGCTGTTGCGCAGGGTGGCCCGCTTCTTCGTGTCCAGCTTATGGACCGCCACATCGTCGAAAAAATATTCACCGTCCCAGGACTGATCGTGCATGCCCAGGATATGGAGCAGAGTTGATTTGCCTGCGCCGGACGGCCCCATTATCGAAACAAACTCTCCGTCCTGTATCTCCAGGTCGATGCGCCGCAGGACGTACGTTTTGGTGGGACCGTGCGGAAAAGACTTTTCAATGTTGCGCAGGCTGATCATTCGATCTCCCCGAATCCGCTCTCTTTCAATTCCCGCTTGGCGTCTTCGATTTCCCGGCGATTTGCGCCGGCCTCTTCTTCCACAATCAGGCCGTCAAACAAGTGCACGATGCGATCGGCGTGCTGCGCATATCGCGGGTCGTGGGTAACCATGCAGATTGTCGCGCCGCCGCGGTGCAACTCGCGCATCAGTTCCATCACCGCCTCGCCATTGGTTGAATCGAGATTTCCCGTCGGCTCGTCCGCCAGCAGAATGCTGGGGTTGCCGCCGACCGCACGGGCCACCGCCACGCGCTGCTGTTGACCACCGGAAAGCTGGCTGGGTAGATGTTTGGCGCGATGGCCCATGCCCACGCGTTCCAGCGCCTCGGTGGCGCGCTTCTTTCTTTCGCTCGAACTCATGCCACGGTAGGTCAGGGGCAACTCGACGTTCTCGTAAACGGTTAGATCGCCGATCAGATTAAAACTCTGGAAGATGAAGCCCACCTCGCGATTTCGTATGCGTGCGCGCTGCGACAACGAAAGGTTCTCCACGGGGTGATCATTAAGCACGTACTCGCCGCCCGTGGGAGTATCGAGCAATCCCAGAATTGATAGCAGGGTTGACTTGCCACAGCCCGAGGGCCCGGCAATGGACAAGTATTCCCCCTTCTTGATGTCCAGATGGATTCCCGAAAGCGCGTGTGTCTCTACTTCATCCGTGTAAAAGACCTTCTTCACATCAGCCAGGTGAATCAGGGGTTTGGCCGCGGCCATGGGCTTCGCAGAACTCATCATTGTCTCCTTAGGGGTTTTTCAAGAGATTCAGCAGCCGGCAAGCAAATGTTTTCGGCGCGTAGCGTCGGTATGAATTTAGCCCGGCCTTTCAAGGCCGGGAGAACAGGACACCGGAAATCGGCGTCGCTTCGCGACGATTGAATTGAGGGGCACCTTCAGGCGTCGCTACGCGACGCGAACCACCTCGTTGACCTTTCCGGCCTTGAAAGGCCGGGCTAAATTCATTGCCGACGCTACGCGCCGAGGAACGGAACTGTTTTTACCTTGAAGCCTGCGAACCGGGCCGGAGAACAGAATTAAAGGTGTCAATCCCCTCTAGCGAATGCGGATGCGGTCGTAGCCGTCCATCGCCGAGGTGTCGGACAGAATCACTTGGTCGCCTTCCTTCAAGCCGCTGACGATCTCGATAGTGCTCACTGAGCTGCGACCCAACGTGACGGTCGTATGGATTGCTTCCTGGCCATCCGGATTCAGGCGAAACAGCTTCACCGTTTGTTGTCCCTGGCCAAACGCAGGTCGCCCTACGTATAGAACGTTGGTAAGTCGTTCGAGTTCGATTGTTCCGTCGACACTAAGATCAGGTCGCGCACTGGCGGGCAGTGGTCCGGTTAGTTCGGCATCAACCGTGAAAGTGCCTTCACGTGCCGCCGGATCAATGCGGGACACTCGGCCCTCGATGATTCCGTTGCGTGTGTCCACCGCCACCGGTTGGCCCAGCCTGACGTCTTTGATTTGTGTTTCAGGGACCTTCAGCTCGGCCTTCAGCGAAAGCGGATCCGCCACGCGGGCCATGTTGAACCCGGGCGTGACCTGCTGGCCCACTTGCACGGAAACTTGCTGCAGGACGCCCGTGGTGCCGGCCCTGACCATCAGCGCATTGGCCTGTTCTTTTTTAAGTCTAGCCAGTGCCTGCAGCTGCTGAATGCGTGAATCCGCAGCATTGATTTGCGCTTTGATTGCTTTGCCGCTGATCCCCAGCCGGGCCTGTTCGACCCGCAGCCGGTTGGCGAGGTCCTCGACCCGTACGCGACTGACCTTCAACAGAATCTCAGGAACCAGGCCCTGCTTTCCGAGAACCTCATCGGTATCAAGTTGCAGTTTTGCCTGACTGTAGTCGGCCTGGATGGTGGCAATTTGAGATTGCTGGGTCATGCCGTCACTTTCCAGGCGCACTTTCAGATTCTCTTTGTCGGCCACGGCGGCTTTCACTTGAAAGTCCGCGTCCATCGCCTGTTGTTCCATCTGTGGGTTGGAGAGCTCAAAGATGACGGTGTCGGCGCCTACTTCGACGCCCGGCTGCACCAGAACTCTCTCGACCCGGCCATCGGCCGGCGCCGGAACCCAGCGAGTCAACTGCGGCACCAGGGTGCCGATCCCACGTACTTCGCGCAGCATCTGGCCGCGCTTTACGGTGTCGATTACAGCAGTGGAACGGTCGAGCGTGGGCGCGGCGGGCTTTAGCTTGGTGAGGCCAAAGGTAATTCCAGCGATGGCGATTAAGCCGACTCCGACCAGGACGGCGGTACGAACTTGCTTCTTAACTTTAGATTTTCGGGGGCGCTGAATATCCATAATTCGCTACGAACGCTACAGTGATCCGTTCGTAAGAGAGTCAAAGGGCGTGCCAACGAACAATTTTTAAAAAGTTTTCTGGTTTGCTTGGTAAATCGCGCAGATTGAGTAACGGTGGGTAAGACAAACTCCACAGAGTCGCTTAGGTCGTTTCATTTTTGGGACGACAGAATCCCGCTTTCGCGCAACT
>JBDTOI010000049.1:0-24906 GCA_039933315.1 Pyrinomonadaceae bacterium | reverse complement strand
CCCCAGCCCAATCGTATTTCTCCTCTACCCTTTAATACCGTGGGTGGGAGTGATGACTGCGGGCTATGCCTTTGGTTCCTTGTACCAGTGGGATGCGCAGCGCCGGCGGCGATTATTGTTAATTATGGGCAGCGCGGCGACAGCGCTTTTTATCGTTCTCCGCGCCGTGAACTTCTATGGCGACCCGATTCGGTGGTCGCGGCAGAATAGCTTTACCTTCACGGCTCTCTCATTTTTGAATGTGACGAAATACCCACCCTCGCTCCTGTTCCTACTGATGACCCTGGGGCCGGCTTTGATAGCACTGGCTTTGCTTGAGTCGAATGTTGGGGCCAAGCGGCAAGTCGGTCGGCTATCTCTTGTTGCGAAGCTTCGCGGGGCGCTCGTCACATTCGGTCGCGTTCCGCTGTTTTTCTATATCCTGCAATGGTACGCGGCGCACCTGATTGCGATAGCCGTTGGATTGATGGCCGGGCAGCCGGTTGGATGGCAGTGGGCCAGCCCAATTGACAAGTTCACAAACCCTCCTCCCACCGGTGTCGGATTCCGTTTGTGGGTCGTATATGTGTGCTGGATTATTGGCGTCCTGATGCTGTATCCGCTCTGCAAGTGGTTCGCCGCCCTGAAAGCGAGGAGGCGCGATTGGTGGCTGTCTTACCTGTAAGCCCCGCATTTCTTCCACCAAAGGTTGCCAATCGAAGATCCCCCAGCGGATTGGAAAAGGGGCGCAAATCCCCCAGATTTGCCACACTTGGGCCCCTTTTAGCCCATAACCCCCATGTAAAATCTTGTTGACCGTCTTAATTCGGCCCAGTATGATGCCTTAGTCCTCGCGTTTGGCCGTTCATCGCGGACATATAACCTCACTCCTGGTTATCCCTCTCAGATACCTTCAGAAGAGCCCCGAAGCCCTTTTCTTTCCGCTCTTCAAATTAGTTAACGCAAGAACGATATTTGACGATATGGAGTTCAAATTATGAACGGCGCAAAATGCTTTGAATGTGGTTTTGTCGGCTGGGCAGACGCCGAGACCTGCAAGAAATGTGGTGCCCCCACCGCTGATTCGGCTGGTGTCCGTTACGAGCCACAACCAGTTTCTGGCTACGACCAGCCAGGTGAATGGACCCCTATGTATGGCGACGTGAAAAAGGGTCTCGCGGTCACTTCACTCGTGCTTGGCGTATTGGGCTTTTTCACGATAGGGCTCCTCGGCGTTGGAGCAGTGGTCGGCATAGTGCTGGCTATCGTCGCAATTAATAAAGCCAACCGGAATCCTGAGGAGTATGGCGGCAAAGGACTGGCAACGGCGGGATTGATTACAAACATCCTTTCCCTCGTTATTATCGTGCCGGTTGGAATCATTGCCGCGATCGCAATTCCGAACTTGCTGGCATCCCGACGTGCGGCGAATGAAGGGGCGACCATTCAAGCCCTAAGGACTATCCATAGCGCGCAGGCTACTTATCAAAGCATTCACGAATCCTACGCCACCCTGGATGAACTCGGCGCGGACAAATTGATCGCAGCTGACCTTGCCAACGGTAAGCGGTCCGGTTACAAGTACCAAATCAACCTATCGAGCGACGACGTTTCAAAACCCGCTGGGTTTGAGGTGGTAGTCGTGCCTGAGTCTTACCCGATGAGTGGTCGCCGATCGTTCTACCTGGATGAAAGCGGTGTCATTCGCGGGGCGGATGCTCAGGGAGCCGCCGCAACGAAATATGATGCTCCGATAAATTTCAATAGTTATTCTTCAGGGCCGTCATCGTCGCGTACCTACCCACCGGGCTCACGTTAATACCGGGTCGACTGAGCCTCAGTTGCCGCAACGTTAGTGACGCGGAACCGTAATTCTTCTCTCAAGGCTAATCAGTAGGCTTGCCGGGCAACATCGCATCGCACGGCAATGTCTGCGGTCCTTTGTCGTTACAGATCGCAAACTTAGAGTTCGAGCCTTCGTACAGAGTTACGCCGGCGTACTCACCTTTGGCATTGAGGATGTAAAAGTTTATGCCAAAGTTTGGATTGCCTTTGGTATTGAGCAGGCGTTTCTCGATGGTATTGGCTTTGATCCGCTTCAGCGCCTCCATGCCGGCGTCCTTGGGGTGAGCGCCCCGTCGCATCTCTTCAACAATCAGGAGGGAGCAAAGATTGTAGAGGTTCGCTTCGCCCCTCCCGGTCGATCCAGCCGCTCCTACCGCCCCATCAACGAAAAGGCCTGCGCCCAGAATCGGAGAATCTCCGAGCCGGCCCGGAATTTTCCAAGCCAAGCCGCTGGTTGTAGTAACCCCGCAAATTTCTCCCTTACTGTTGATGCCGTCGCAGTTGATAGTGCCATACATATGTTCAGGATTGAGCAACCCTTCCGCCAGCATATCTTGTGTGACGCGCCTTGAGGCTTCGGCGCGATCCTTCGGATTCGGATAATGCGATGGGTCGGTCCGGCGTTTCCATTCGAGCCATAGCGAGCGCGAGTGCTCGGTATTCAGATCGTCTTCAATTTTAAAGCCCATGTTACGAGCAAACGTCTGAGCGCCTTTACCTACCAGCAGGTGATGGTCGGTATTCTCCAGTACTGCTTTAGCTACCAGTGAAGGAGTGCTCACCCCCTCGAGAGCTCCCACGGCGCCCGCGCGTTTCTTCGGCCCATGCATGCAGGAAGAGTCGAGTTGGACGACGCCATCAGCATTCGGCAGACCGCCGTATCCGACACTATCGTCCAGAGGATCCAACTCCACGATATTTACACCTGCGATCACGGCGTCGAGTACGTCTGAACCCCGAGTCATCAGAGTGAAAGCCGTCTCGACACAAGTCGTTTTGCCACCGTTCTTAAAGCGATTCCCGTTAGCTGATGAAATTACAAGGGGTTTTACTGCCGCAGGAACGATGATCGCCGGAGCGACAGCCGACTGGGAGATTGGGTTTCGCAATGCGACACCCGCGACAGCGCCGGCGATCATGAAATCACGTCTCTTCATTTTGGGGATCCTTTCTCTCTCCTACCGTAGCTCAGTCAATCACAAAAACAGCTTGCTCAGTTGCACTCACCTTGCCGACGCGGTCAATCGCGGTCACCAACAGACGATAGCGGCCGCGCTGCAAGTCTGCGAGTGAAAGCTCAGCCGCATATGGAAGGCGGCCAAGATCGGATTCCGTATGCACTTCCAATTTGCGGAGCGTAGTCGTGATTATGGGCTGGTCATCCCTGAATACCTGTACCTGGATGGCCACGTCAGGTATGGCAGTCGGAGCAGCACCAGAATCACTGTTGGCATTAGACGGCTTGGCGGAAGGGTTTGGGCGCGTAGCATTGTAAACAAAGATCACAAATCGCAGGCGGGAGGCGCGCGGGAAGCGATGATCAATGCTGAGCGTGGCCGGTTCCAACTCCGCAGTTTGGCTCGCCAGCTCGGTTGGTGAGGCATTACGTTCCGCAAGGAGCAGACTGCTGAGTGCGAGCTTCCGCGAGGTTAAATCCGGAATCTCGATCCATTGTCTCGCGCTACCGGTGCGTCCACTCTTCTCGTCGCGGGCCGCGACTCGCACCTGGTACAGGCCGGGCTTGAGTTTGAATTGGCCGTTATAAGAGAAGCTATCCGGGGGCGGAGCTTTAGGATCAGTAGAGGTAGCTTTGACGGTCACGCGATGTTGCGAGTTAGCGACCAGTTTACCCTCCGCGTCGTACACGTTGGCCACAATGTCAACGTTTGCCGTTTGGACGCCATTGTTCAGAACGAAGGTAAGCCCCTCGGTTCCCAATTCAGAAGCCACGCTGATGATAGACCCACCTGCAGCGGTGTTGAGAAACTGAGCCACCAATGAGGTCGGGAAACCCTGGACCGGGTACAGGGAGGTCATTGCGTCACGCAACGGTGCATCAGATTCTTTCTTAGTAGGAGGCGGAAGCCCGGTCTTTTGCTTTCCTGTCAGGGTCGACCTTTCTTTATCCGCCGGGCGTCGCAATCTCACGACCAGATTGGGTCGACCTACTATGCTGACTTCAACCCGATTGGATCTCCCGCCTCGCAGGTCTTCGCTTTCTGGACGCCAGGCCAATAAGTAGTAAACAGAAGTCTCCTTGAGTCCCCGCGTAATTCCGGCTGAGAGGTCATTAGTGTTGAATAAGGCCCGCCCGCCAGTATCGCTGGCCAGTGCATGAAGCACATTTTGTGAAGCTGAAATCTCTCCCATTGAAGAACGCTGCAGCCTGCCTGAAGGATCGAACGGTACGTCCGAGCTGGGAGCGCTGAGGCCGACGACAAGCCCACGAGCATCAAGTGAATAGATCACTACGCCTGCGCGCGCGGCCGCGCTGGTTACACGTCTGAAACGGTCAGCGGATTCTAAACGGTCGTTAAGCAGGAAGCCGTCGGAGATTAAGAAAACAAGCTTGCGGCCAGGAAGATTTGCCGAGGACTTGATCAGGCTTTCCAGGGATAACAGGCTGTTTGTAGCGATACGATCAGCTTGCTCAAGTAGCTGTCGCGCGCGGCCCCGCACTAACTCTTCTGCCATGGCTCGCGATATCCCGGGATTATCTCGTAGGAGTGCATCAACGAAAACACCCAGCACCTCGAAATCGTTGTGATCAATCAGCAGTGCTTGATATTCACTCATCTCAGGACGTTCAAAGTCCCTCACAGTGTAAGGGCGCGATCGGACAAGCTCGGCTGCCTGACGCAGGACAGTTTTGTTGTCGGTCAATTGCTGAAGGAATCCAATCTGGCCGCTCGGTGAGGTAATCGCGGCTTCATCGTTTTGACCCATTTCTCGGTCGATAAAGCGAAGAAGTAATTTCCGTGTCTGCGCTCCGCTACCCGGCGAAAGATGAAAGTCGTCAACATAAAAGAAAACTGTCCGGCCGCGATCGAGCGGTACGGCGGTGCCTTTGCGGTCGGAGCCTGAGCTTAAAGGTCCACCGCGAGCGGCGACGAGTTGCGCCTCTTCACTCGCGCTCCCTGCTGTTATTGGCTCGAAGAACAGAATAGTGCGAGGTTTTTTGTCAACGCGCAGCTCAAATTGTTCCTTTTTGAGACCCCGGATGAATGTACCCTGCTTGTCAAAGACCATCACGTCAGTTTGGACAAGTTCGGTGTTGGTCCGAACAACGTCCTCGAATTGGCTTCGATCGGCCGGCTTCTCTTGCGCCCAGGTTGCGGAGGCCAAAGCGGCGCCAATTAAGACAGCGGCGAACAGTTCAGTATGTCTTCGATTGGGAATGAAGCGCATTCCTTTCCTAACGGCTAAACGGACATTTCCAGGGCGAGTCAGCTCGCGATGATATCATGCTCGCGCAATTACAAAACCTTGCTTAACCGGCCCTCGTATTAGAGGGACAGTATCGCAGAACGACGAAGCTATGGAAAACAAATCCCCCACCTTAGTGCTGGAGCGAGTCACGAAGAGCTTCGGAGATTTCACCGCCGTCAAGGACATGAGTCTAATGGTCATGGCGGGAAGAATCTTTGGTCTGATCGGGCCAAATGGCGCAGGTAAGACCACAACGATTCGTATGATCGTTAATATTACCGCTCCTGACTCGGGCACAATAAAACTATTCGGTGAGGAAATTAATTCCAGTTTGCAGGATCGCATCGGTTACCTCCCTGAAGAGCGGGGCCTTTACAAGAAGATGCGGATCAGCGAGCAATTGAAGTTCTTTGCCGCCCTCAAGAACGTTCCCGGAGCTCAGGCGGGCAAGCTGATCGATCGTTGGTTGGCCAGGGTGGAACTTAGCGAATGGAAGAACAAGAGGGCTAAAGAGCTGTCAAAGGGAATGCAGCAGAAAATTCAGTTCATTGCCGCCGTCATGCATGATCCCGACCTCCTGATACTTGATGAGCCCTTTTCCGGATTAGATCCCGTCAATGTTGAGCTGTTAAGGGATATAGTTCTCGAACTGAAGGCTGAGGGAAAAACGATTATCTTTTCTACCCATCAGATGGAATTGGCTGAAAAGCTATGCGACGACATTTGTATGATCAACAAGTCGGAGAAGGTGCTCGATGGCAGCCTGCGCGAGGTGAAGCGCGGCTTTGGCCGCAATGCGGTGGCTCTGCGTCTGGAAGGCGGAGAGAGCGTCCTCGCGGACAGGAGTCTCGTGGTCAAGGTCGATCAGGACAGTGACGAGTTGGAAGCGTTGCTCGCTCCCGGCGTCGATGCTCAGGAATTGCTCAATCGCCTAATCAGTTCCGGTGCAAGACTCTCGAAGTTCGAACTGGTGGAACCCAGTCTGAACGATATCTTCATAGAGAAGGTGAGGAGAGCGGCATGAAAAAGTTTCTTGCAGTTATCAAACGCGAATATGTACAGCGGGTACGCTCCAAGATGTTTATCCTTGCCACGGTTATGGGTCCTGTGATGCTCGCCCTCTTCACGGTCTTGCCCGCATTCATTGCCAACATTAACGCCGGAGGGCCCACGCGCATCGCCGTAGTCGATGAAAGTGGAAGGATGTATGCGCGGTTCCATGAAACACTTAATAAGAAAGAGGAACCCAGTGACGAATCAGGCCAGCGTCGTAAGTCTCCCGCAGAGACGATTAATGCCAATCAGCAGGATCGGTTGGCTTCGTCTCGGAATCTGGCTGGCGGTGATTTCCAGGTGGAGCAAGTTTCACTGGAGGGCCGCTCACTGGAGGACGTTAAGCGCGAGTTGAACTCCCGGATACGCCAGGGTCAACTGGATGTTTATGTGGTTCTACCGCGAGACATCCTGGAAGAAGGAAAAGCCGAGTACTATGGTCGCAATACTGGTGATGTCTTTACCAGAGGGCGGTTAACAGATCGGTTAACCAGGGCAGTCCGCGACGAACGGTTGGTGGATAAACATATCGCGCCTGAGGTGGTTCGCGAAATAAATCGGCCGGTCACGCTGCAATCCACGAGAATCAGTGAGGCGGGCGAAGAGAAGGATTCCGGCGCAGGGTTCTATCTGGTGTTCGGGATGGGCTTTGTCATTTATCTCACCATCCTTATGTATGGACAGGTGATCCTGGCAGCGGTAATCGAAGAGAAGGAGACCCGCATAGCTGAGATACTTTTCTCGTCCATGCGGGCGTTCCCTTTAATGATGGGGAAACTGATTGGAGTGTCACTCGTAGCCCTGACGCAACTTGTGATCTGGGGGCTTAGTTTCATTGCCCTGGCAATTTACGGGGCCGGAGCACTCTCGGCCAGAGGAATCCCGGTGTCGCTGCCGCACATGCCACCAATTGTTTTGGTGTACTTTGTCCTGTTTTTTCTGCTCGGTTACTACATTTACTCAACCATCTACGCTCTGGTTGGTTCAATGGTAACGACGGCGCAGGAAGGGGGGCAAATGGCCTTGCCAGTGGTATTCCTTCTGGTGATGGCTTTCTATTTTGTCTTCCCCGTGATTCGGAGTCCGAACTCCTCACTCGCGTTTTGGGTCTCGATGTTTCCTTTCTTTGCGCCGATCACTATGCTGGTGCGCATCGTAACTGAGACCCCGCCTTTTTGGCAGATTGCACTGTCCCTCGGGATAGGTTTTGCCACTGTGGCGCTTCTGACCTGGCTGGCTGCCCGCATTTATCGAATTGGTATGTTGATGTATGGCAAGCGTCCAACCATTCCAGAACTATGGCGATGGGTGCGGCAATCGTGAAGTCCTAACGTCAGAGCGCCCAAGGATGCCAATCGAAATCGAAAAGAAGTATCGTCTGACGAAGGAACAACGTGGCGCTGTCATTAATCGCCTCGGAGAGATTAGTGATAGTTCGGCCGGCGAAGAATTTGAAGAGAACACGCTCTATTCAGGAGGTG
Source organism: Pyrinomonadaceae bacterium (assembly GCA_039933315.1). Taxonomy (GTDB): domain Bacteria; phylum Acidobacteriota; class Blastocatellia; order Pyrinomonadales; family Pyrinomonadaceae; genus DASXRU01. The sequence continues at coordinate 17,119 of JBDTOI010000049.1, read as the reverse complement.
TTCTCGAGGCTCGCCACTGTGTCTTACGTTTGCGTCGTGTTGGGCAGAGAGCGATCCTGACATATAAGGAACGCTACCCCAGCGAGTCCCCAATAAAACGCCAGCGGGAGGAGGAGACCGAGGTAGCCGATGCCGGAGCCCTGACGGCCATCCTGGACGCAATAGGTTTCGAACCCGCCGTTGTTTATGAAAAGCGCCGCGCCACCTGGCAAGTCGGTCAAGCTGAGGTCGTCGTAGATGAGCTGCCTTTCGGCCTGTTCATGGAGATTGAAGGCAGTGAAGAAGAGATAGCCCGGGTTGAGTCGCTGTTGGCAATTGAAGCCCTCCGAGCTGAAGAGGAAACGTATCCCCGCCTGACTCTCAAATACGGTAAACGTAATGGCGCGGTGATTGAAGCCAGGTTTGATTCCGTTGGTAAGACCGCCTGAGGAAGCCTGACCGGTTTCAAAAAAAGCGGCTTTATTCCATCAGGAACAAAGCCGCTCTTCACGTTGGATTTTGACCAACCTTACATACCCATACCGCTCATGCCGCCCATACCACCGGGCATCGCCGGACTTCCCTTGTCATCTTCGGGAATCTCGGAAACCATAGCTTCGGTAGTTAGCATTAGGCCTGCAATCGACGCTGCGTTTTGCAGGGCCGTGCGGGTGACCTTGGCAGGATCGACGACACCGGCCTTCACCAGGTCTTCGAACTGTTCGGTCTGCGCGTTGAACCCGATGTTCTCGTTCTTCTCATTCCGCACACGCTCTACTACCACTGCGCCTTCTTTGCCAGCGTTCTGGACAATTTGACGGAGCGGCTCCTCTAAAGCACGCCTGACTATCGTCACGCCAATCTGCTCATCAGGATCGCCCTCGCCCTCTTTGTTGGTGAGGAATTTCTCCAGCGCTTTTGCCGCTCGCACGAGCGCTACACCGCCGCCGGGGACAATGCCTTCCTCGACTGCCGCTCGCGTGGCATGCATGGCATCTTCGACCCGCGCCTTCTTCTCTTTCATCTCGGTCTCAGTTGCGGCGCCGACTTTGATAACTGCCACACCGCCGACCAACTTCGCGAGGCGCTCCTGCAATTTCTCGCGATCATAGTCGGAGGAAGTTTCATCAATCTGGGCTCGCAACGTTTTGACTCGACCCTCGATGTCGGATTGCTTGCCATTGCCTTCGACCAGTGTCGTGTTGTCTTTGTCGATGGTGACCTTTTTAGCCCGACCGAGATCTTCCAACTTGACGTTCTCGAGCTTAATACCGAGGTCTTCGCTGATTACCTTGCCGCCCGTCAAAATGGCGATGTCTTCAAGCATCGCCTTGCGACGATCACCGAAGCCAGGCGCCTTCACCGCGGCGATATTGAGCGTGCCGCGCAGTTTGTTAACCACCAGAGTGGCAAGGGCCTCACCTTCAACATCCTCGGCGATAATAAGCATGGGCTTGCCCATTTTAGCGACCTGCTCCAACAAGGGCAGCAGATCCTTCATCGAGCTGATTTTCTTTTCGTGAATCAGGATCAGCGGATTCTCAAGCGTTGCTTCCATTCGCTCTGGATCCGTCACGAAGTAAGGGCTGAGATAACCGCGGTCGAATTGCATTCCCTCGACGACTTCGAGGGCCGTCTCCATGGTCTTGGATTCCTCAACGGTGATCACGCCATCCTTGCCGACTTTACTCATTGCTTCAGCAATGATGCTGCCGATGTTTGCATCGCCATTCGCCGAAACGGTTCCCACCTGGGCAATTGCGTCACCCTTAACAGGCTTGGCCATTCTCTTGATCTCTTCGACACAGCGCTCAACAGCTTTGTCGATGCCGCGTTTGAGAGCCATCGGATTCGCGCCCGCCGCAACGGTCTTGACGCCCTCGCGGAAAATCGATTGGGCCAGAACTGTTGCTGTTGTCGTCCCGTCGCCGGCCACGTCCGAAGTCTTAGATGCAACCTCGCGCACCATTTGCGCTCCCATGTTCTCCAGGGCGTCCTTAAGTTCGATCTCTTTCGCGACCGTAACTCCGTCCTTTGTGATGGTCGGGGAACCAAACTTCTTGTCAATGACCACGTTTCGTCCCTTAGGGCCGAGCGTGATCTTGACAGCATCGGCGAGCTGATTGATACCGCGGAGAATCGCAGCCCGCGACTCTTCGCCATGAATTACTTGCTTTGCCATTTCTCTTTCATCTCCTACTCAGATTTGGTGTTTTGAACTCGAGCGTGGCAGTTCTTCAACGAACTACTTGCCACTCTTCTTGCCACTGCCGGTTGCTGCTCCCGCGCGTTCGATGATTCCCAGAATCTCGTCTTCGCGCATGATCAAGAGCTCCTCACCATCAATCTTGATCTCTGAGCCGCTGTACTTGCCGAATAAGACACGATCGCCCTGGCGCACATCAAGAGCCTGCCGCGTACCATCGTCTTTGTATTTACCTTCGCCGACGGCGACAACCTCGCCCTCCTGTGGTTTTTCCTTTGCGGTGTCGGGAATTATGATTCCGCCACGCACTTGTTCACCCTCTTCTATGCGGCGCACTATCACGCGGTCATGCAGAGGTCTAATGTTCGTTGCCATACTTACTTCCTGCTCCTTTCGACTTTGCCATGAATATAACTGCTGATGGAAAAAATAGATCGCCCCACCCGGGTTTAGCACTCTATGGAGGCGAGTGCTAGGAATATAGCCGTGGCTAATGCGCTTGTCAACTCGGGAAAGTGCAGGGTAAAGGCGAGATTTTTAGCGGCTCAAACGCTTGGCTCTGGGAGGTGCAACGCGACTATGTTCGTGGTAGGAAGCCACGCGCTTAGCCAGGGTATTGCGATGAATTCCGAGCATGTCGGCGGTTCGCGACAGATGCCTCTGCTGGCGAGAAAGGGCCCTTTCAATGTAAAGCCTTTCGAACTCAGACAGGGCTTCCTCAAGGAGAATCTGTCCGTCCAGCATCTCCTCAACTAGTGCTTCAAGTTTAATACGAATTTGCACGCTGTCGCTTTCAGGGCATCTCTGCAAGACCGAGCCTGTCGGAAGGAATAAAGAGGCCGAAAAGCTTAACGCCAGTGCGAGCTATAACTCTTTCCCTGTGAGAAGCCGGTGGGCTTCCAGGTAGCGTTCACTGGTGGCGGTTGCGACCGTTGCCGGCAGAGATGGGGCTGGCGGCTGTTTATTCCAATCGAGAGCATCGAGGTAATCACGCACGAATTGCTTGTCAAAGGACGGTTGCGATTTTCCCGGTTCGTAAGTTGCCGCCGGCCAAAAACGCGACGAATCGGGAGTTAGCGCCTCATCGATCAGTGTCACAGTGCCATCGCTATCCAATCCAAATTCGAACTTTGTGTCGGCTATGATGATCCCTCTTCCGCGCGCGTATTCACGAGCCTCGCTGTAGAGACGTAGCGACAAGTCGCGAAGGTGGGCTGCTGTTTCCGCTCCAATCAGCTCCCCCATTCTTTGCTCGCTTATGTTTTCATCGTGCCCCGATTCCGCTTTCGTAGCGGGGGTGAAGATGGGCTCGCCAAGTTCAACGGATTCAGTCAGGCCGCTCGGTAAATGGTGGCCGCAAACCTCGCCCGTGCGCAGGTAGTCCTTCCAACCTGAGCCAACCAGATAACCGCGCACGACGCATTCTACAGGGTAGACATCCGTGCGCCGCACGAACATTGAGCGACCTTGGAGATCAGCCGCCCGAGCTCTAACCTCGTCAGGCGTTTCTTCCATGTTTGTGGTGATCAGATGGTTGGGCACAATGTGCGACAGCTTTTCGAACCAGAACTGAGACAGGGCTGTTAGGACTTCGCCTTTGCGGGCGATTGGTGTGGGCAGCACGAAATCAAACGCGGAAATGCGATCAGTAGCGACAATGAGCAGACGGTCCTGGCCGGCTTCGTAAACATCACGCACTTTGCCGCGCCGCAGTAACTTTAGATCTCTTAGACTAGTTTCGATTACCGGCGCAGGAGAAGGCATTGGGATTTTCTTCGTTTTAGGGTTAAGAAAGCGAGCCGGATTGTGCTCGTCAGCTCTCAAGTTGTCAAGATTGTGGGCGAAATAAAACAGATCGATGCGCCAGCGCGTAAGTCGCTTAGGGACGTTATCTTTCTACGAGTGATTCTTTCAAACGCTGAATCTGCGCTGCATGGTTATGCGCATGTGCTGCGTAGATCCGCAGCCAGTCCTCAGCGGTGTATGAACCGCTCTCGGAATGCGTTCCCTCGCGCTTCCAGTCTTTTTCTGACATTAAATCGAACAGTTGTGCGGTATTGGCGCGAGCACTGCGAAAGGCCTCGAGGGCCGGCCCTATCTCACGTGAGTTGTAATTCAATTTGGAAGCAAAAGCCTCTTGATCATACCCCCGTATCAGCGGACGATCTTCCACCAGCAGGCGTTTTAGCCGGATCCCGCTCACGGTTTCACTGTCGGCGAGGTGATGAACAATCTCGCATGCACTCCACTTACCACGAATAGGATGGGAGGCGAAACCGTCCTCTGGGAATGCCTCCAGACTCTTTACTACCTCGTCATATCCGCCTTTGTACTGAGCAATTAACTCGTTCCTTTCGATGCTTGTCATGACCATCCTCCTTCTGGGGATAACGTGCCAAACAGGGTGGTTGTTATCTTAACCACTCATATCCAAGAAGGGAACAGGTGTCGAATTTGAGTCACGATGTCACCTTTTGAAGTCCGCGCGCGCGCGCACCATGGAGAATGAGTGCCTATCGAACCCACGGAAGGCGCTTCCTCAAATCGACCCATTTGAGCCAGTTTCATAACTTAATGCTTGAGTTTGTTCGGGTTGTCCTGCTATATTTGAATCCGCAAACGCGCCCTCACCACGGGCGCACATCCCCTAAGCCCCTACTCGCCCTTCGTGAAAAAAGTAGTGATGAACGTCACGAAAAACGCAGACCACGATAAGCCTGGGTCAAACGAAGGCACGGCTACAGCACCTGCAGTTTCGCCAGAAACTGCAACAAGTTTGCTCGTCATTGAAGATGACGACAACATTTGTGCCGCGATCAGCGAGTATTTTTCCCGAGCCGGATATACAGTAAGCACAGCGCCAGATGGTGCCGCCGGTGTGCAATCGGCGCTTAATAATCATCCTGATGTGGTGGTTTTGGATCTGATGCTACCGAAGATGGATGGGCTTACCGTTTGTAAGGAACTGAGGCAGAAAACGCCGCAAATGCCGATTCTCATGCTCACAGCCAAGGACGACGTTGTGGATAGGATTTTGGGCCTTGAGATGGGCGCCGATGATTACATCACCAAGCCCTTTAGCCTGCGAGAACTTGAGGCCAGAATAAAATCCGTCTTGCGCCGTTCGCGAACTGCAATTTCGGAAGAGGGAGCGGACGAAGCTCCCATAGTTCGAGCTAAGCTTCGCATCGACCCCGCCCGTCGTGAAGTTATGATTGGGGATCGCCAGGTGGAGCTGACACCCAAGGAGTTTGACTTGCTTCGGTTGTTTGCTTCCAACCCAGGCCGGGTCTTCCCGCGCAAGTATCTTTTGCAAAAAATCTGGGACTATTCCTACGAAGGCTACGACCGCACGATCGATTCACACATAAACCGCCTGCGCGCCAAAGTCGAGGACAACCCTGACAATCCCCAGATGATTCTGACCGTTTGGGGAATTGGCTACAAATTCAGCGATGAGCAATAACCCGCATCTCTCCCCGCCAAGACCCGGACAACTTGACCTGCTGAAATAACACGGAAACTCCGCAACTCCCCGCATCGCTCTCTTCTCTCGGTACCCCCCGGGTTCACACTATGAAAGTTCTGCTAAAAAACATATTTTTCGGAGCTAAAGCAGCCCAAGGTGTTAACCCTCACTTGGTCAAGTCAATCCGTATTCTGCTCGTCACTACGGTGCTGAGCGGAAGCATAGGGTTGATGCCCGACATTGCTTCAAAGGCTCAGAGGCCTCTGGGAGGAGACGATTCTTCTAGCCGAAAAACCGCCACGCCCGATCCAGCTTCCTCAGAATACGACATCACCTCTGGCCTCCTTTCGACTCTAGCCGTTTTGGCGCTTATCGGAGCTGGGCTGACAGGGTTTTTCGTGATTCGACGGCGGCGAGCCCTGGCTTGGGAGTTTGTTGATGATGAAGAGACGGAGTTCCATGAGACCGACCTGAATAGAAAAGTCGGGCGCAAAAGCGAAACGCGGACTGCCGAGCCGTCACTGAGCCTTGTAAAGCCCAATCCTGTAGGGGTAGGTGCCCAAAGCTCAGCATCTTACTCAGAACTGTCATTGTTCGGTGGTTACCGTGTTGACCAGGAGATAGGAAAACTAGTACTCGGCGAACCCCACCGCATGGACGTGCTCGCATCCCGCGCGGCGGAGGATCGGCGTGCGATGGAAGTCGCCTTGATTAAAGCATTAACCGCCCCCCACACATCGGAAGAAGGTCGCCAGAGGGCCCGCCAGGCTCTAGAGGAGTACGGATTCGTTGCGCGACAGAGCGCGACTCTGCTAGCGGGTCACGATGTCTGCGAGCGCGCCTCCGCGGCCCGGACACTGGGTGCTATCGGAGCTCCGTCATCCTTGCCATTTCTCCTGGAAGCGCTCTACGACAATGAACCGATCGTCCGAAACCAATGTGTCAGCAGTTTGGGAACGTTGAAACTACCATCTGCGATTGGAGCATTGCTCGACGTGGCGCGCCGCCATCCATCTATTCCCGATTCTCTCTTGAGTAATGCACTCAGTGCCTGCTCGGTCGAGAGCTTTGGGTTCATCGACATACAATCCGACAAACCGGCCCTCCTTTCCGGGCACTTGCCGGATTTCACGGGAGAAATTACCCGCCTGGAATCAACTGGGGTGGTGAATGATTTGCCAGACTTCGTTGAAGATCCGGAGTTCATCGAGGCGCTGACGCAGCTTGAGAGTCCCGAGACAGCGGTACGCGCAACTGCTGTGCGCCAGCTGGCTTTGTTCGCGGTACAACGATCGGTTGAAGCGCTGGCCTCTGTGGCGATACAGGATCCGGAAGCGGCGGTACGTGGTTCAGCGGTTTCGTGTTTAGGCGCGATTAATCACGAGTCTGTCTTTGCTCCTGTGCTCATTGCTTTAGCTGACGAGTCAAGAGAAGTACGAGCCGCTGCCGCCCGGTCCCTCACCGGACTGAGTTTCGATCGCGCGGATGCCTATGTTCGAGTCATCGAAACGGCAAATCAAGACATGCTTCGCCACGTGGCCAAAGCGTGTATCAAAGCTGGTATCGTCTCCCAGGCGATAGACCGTCTGGCTAGCCGTGATCGTCGTCAAGCTTATGAAGCCTTTTCGCTTCTTTCACTTTTGGCCAAGGCAAATGAAACGGAGCCCATCCTTGACGCCATAGAAAACCACAAGTCCACCGACGTCCGGCTGTGTGCTGTGCGCGTGCTGGGACTTTCCGGCCAGCTTCATGTGGCGCAGGCGTTTCGGCAGTTAGCCGGCCGCGATGATATTCCTGAAGCGGTGCGTGCTTCGATTCTGGATGTGATTTACAAAATCGATCAGGCACAACCAACGGAGAATCTCGCTGAGTGACAAGCGACTCAAGAGCATTGCATAATGAGAAAGTCACGGAAACTTTTTCACTTCATTTGCCCCGATGATGAAAACCCTAAGCCGCTCATTTGTGTTGTTGTACAGATCATGCATTTTGCTTGTCTTTTTGCTGACTGTCGCACTTAGCCCGCTGACTTCGGTAGCCCTCCGCGCTCAGACGAATCGTAATTCAAAAGCCCAGCCCAGCGCAGCCAGCGCGCAAAAGCGTGCAGCCACGCTTCACGCCAACGACTCAGCGGAAGGATCCCGCGTCAGCATCTCCTCGGAAGCGACACTCGACGACTATGAAGCCTATCGCCGGGGCGACCGCTTTTACGTAAAGTTACCCGGCATTGACGTTTCACAGGCGCAGGCGAAAATGCGCGCGCGCGGGTTCGGCGATGTAAGTGTGCAAAAGAGCGGTGGCGCGACCTTACTGTCTTTCCACATGCAACCGGGCACAATCGCCCGAGTGGATCAGCGTGGTAGTCGTCTGGAAGTGGTCTTTACAATTCCCGGCGGAAAGCCAGGCACTCCTTTGTCAGATCCGACTGAGACCGCCTCAACCAACAGTGGGGGGGCTACTACTGGTGGACTAAATAACCCCGGATCCACGCCCGAGATTGCGAAGAGCCAGACAACTCCTGGCAACAATTCGGTTAATGCTACGGCACCTGCTACCAGTGGTCAGACAAACTTGCCGACCACACCCACTTCAAAAGGTGTCAATCAGGGTGCGGCGAACTCACAGACTACGAATGACTCCTGGCTTGGTTCCGGCGACTGGAGAACGCGACTAAAGTTTTACGGAGAGATGGCCCGGCTCAACTGGCTGCCACTCGTGATCGGTTTGCTCGTTCTGTTGCTGCTGGTTGCCTTTCTTCTGTCACGGCGGTCCAAAAACCGACGCCGGAAGGACCTGGTTACGCTTCCCAAGAAGCTGGGGAGAAAAGAAACCTCAACAAAGGCTGTCCCGGTAGTAATTCCCTCGGCTAGTGAACAAATTTCCGGATTCAAAAACGTCAAAGCCTCGGGCTCCACGCCGTCGGTAACAGCCGCGCGATCAGCTTCTTCAGTAGCGGAGAGAGCTGTTCAGGAGAATGTTGACGTAGCCCTGGTACAAGCAGAAGCAACCAGTATGTTGGCCGGCGCAAAATACGATAACAACGTGACCGGCACGGTCGATTCGGGCGCGCGTGACGTCATCGCAACGGAGCTTCTCTCGGCCTTGGCAGGCCGAAATCCAGAACGCCAGGAACGCGCGCGCGAGGCTTTCATCAAGAGTGGCTATTTCGACGATGCTACTCGCGATTTGCGAGTGGCTGAGGCCCCAGCGGAGCGGGCGTCAGCGGCGAGAAAGTTGGCTCTAGTGAGGGATCGCGAAGCCACGCCGCATTTGATAGCTGCGTTGGAGGACGAAGCTCCAGAAGTACGCCGTGCCGCTGTGGAAGCGCTGGCTGACCTGCGTGATCCTGCAGCAATAACCGCTCTTAACATTTTGCTGAGTACGGAGAATAATCGAAAAGTCCCTCATACCCTGATCCGACATGCCATCGAAGTCTGCGCTACTGGCGAACCCGAGAAAAAAGCCCCGGCCAGCCTGGAGACTGAAAGCCTGGTTGCGTCGCAGATGACTTCCGCCCCCATCGAACCCGACCGCGAGGTAATAGAAATATGACCGCCTATAACTTGCTTTCAGAGCTGCGTCAGGCAGGCGTAGTTGTAAAAGCTTCCGGCAAAGACCGACTTGTCGTCGACGCTCCCAAAGGCGCGCTCACGCCAGACCTAAGAGCTGCACTGGCGGAGCACAAGAAGGAGCTCTTGGCGATCCTTACGGTTACCGATCAGAGGTCGCCATTTGAAATGGAACTGCCTGAGCGCGCGGTTATAGCCAAGATCCCCGCCATCCTCCGCCGCGAGGCGCCCCCGACTCCGAGTGTGAGCACGGATTCCAATCCCACCCCTCTGTCGAGTCCAGTTTCTGAACATGTCCAGAATGCCGTGGAAAAGCCAGTTCAAAGTCCAATAGCGAGCCCGATGCAGCCTGAGGTACAAAGCCCTTTCAAGAGTGCCTTCGAAAACCCAGCCCAGAGTTCGAGTAACAGCCGAGTTGCCAGTCCGGTGTCAAGCGCGCTCCAAAGTCAGTTTGAAGGTTCAGCAGAGAGTATCGAAGAAAAAATTCGAAATCTGGAGCAAGAGGCCGCGCGTCTTCGCGCGGCGCAGGAGGCCCGCCGCGCCGAAGCGGACTCGCGCCAGCGAATAGAGCACGAGATCAAGCGCCTTGAGGAAGAAGCTGCGCGCCTGCCTCAGCAGGAGGGGGCTCGACGAGCCGAGCGCGACGCAGTTCGTTTGGCTGAGCAGGAACGGTGGCAAGCCGCCGCGGCAGTACATAAAAAGGCCGCTGAGGAAGCTGAGCTTCGCCGCGCCGAAGAAGAACGGAGAACCACGCAACTCGAAGCACGCCGGCATGCGGAGGAAGAAATCGCGCGTCGCCGCGCTGAGGAGGAAATTAGAAAAGTCGAAGAACAACTTGCGAGCCTGCGAGCCGAAGAAGTTAACCGCCGTGCTGAAGTTGCCGCCCGTTGGCAGGCCGAGGACGATCGGTGGCTGGCCGAGACTGAGAACCGTAGAAGCTCGGACGAGCAGGTGGCGTTGGAATACGCTGCGGCGGAGCGAGAAAGACAAGAAGCTGAAGCTAGATACAGGGCTGAAGACGAAGCCAGTAACACGCGTGCGGAAGCACGTCTAAGGAATATCAGGGAAGAAATTGCTCGTCTGCGGTCAGAGCAGCAGAGTTACGGCGCGGCGGAGACAACTCGTCAGGCAGCAGATGAGGCCATTCGGAAAGCGGCGGACGAAGCGCGTCACCTGGCTCAAGAAGAAAAGCGCTTGAAAGCTGAAGAAGAGGCGCGTCAACGAGAGGCCGAGGAGCAACGCTTGCGGGCAGAGCACGGAGCTCGTTTGCGAGCTGAACAGGAAGCGCGCCAGCGAGCGGAAGAGGAAGCCCGCTTACGCGCGGAAGAAGAAGCCCGCCTGGCAGAGAGTGAAGCCCGTCTGCGCGCACTGGAGGAGGAGCGCCGGGCTCTTGAAGAGGAAGCCAAAGCCCAGGCAAATGCTGAAGCAGCGCAGCAGGTTGAACCACAGTGGTTCCCGGTAAACCTGGATGAGCGTGACGACTCACGTCGTGCCGAAAGCAGCCCCAACCCTTTGACCCTGCCGGAAGTGGAGGGCATGACCGCTGAATCAGAGGGCAGTTTCATCGAGTATCAGGAATTTGAGCCCAGGAGTCTGCAACTGCATTCCAGCGCGATTACCCACGAAGCGGATGACGCTGATAGCGATTTCCAATTCCTGGGGGAAAACCCGGAAAGTGGGGACGCTAATGACGCAGTAGCGGCAGTTTCGAATGCAACCCTTGACATGCTTGCCAGTGCGAACGTCAGCGAGAGGTGCGCGGCAGTCGCTGCATTACCAAACCTCGGTGGAGAAGATGCCTTTGCGCATATCTCGGCGGCTTTTGACGATCCGGCCGAGGAAGTTCGCACAGCCGCAGCCCGCGCCTTGTTCAACTTCCAAGCTGACCGCGCGGCTGCTTTCACTCGCGCACTTCGCGAAGCACCGGCCGACCGGCGCCGAAAGATTGGCGCGGCCATCGCCTCATCGGGCCTGGCCAGTGAAGCCATTGGGAATCTGACCGGCGAGAGTCGTGAGAAGACTTACGATGCCTTTTCTCTGCTTTTTCTGATGTCGAAAGCGGGTGAAGTCCATCCGCTCCTGCGCGCGATTGAAGAACATGCGAACATAGAAGTTCGCCTTGCAGTGGTGAAGTTACTTGCCTTGAGCGGCCAACATGAAATACTGCCGGCTTTCCGTCGGCTGGCGGTACGCGGGTCTTTACCTCCCGAGGTAAGATCTTCGGTGATGGAGGCGATTTATCAGATCAGCAGTCAGGTTAGCGCGGATACGCCGTCGGCCGCCTAAGCGCGGCGACTGCGTCGCGATGCGTTAATAGTAGAAAAATAAACCACAACTTGTCGTGAATGAAGGCCTTTGGTTTTCATTCACGATTTCTCTTTTTGTCTATTCCCGCTTTACGATTTACTATTTGACGGATGCCTTTCAAATTGCAGTCCGAATATCAGCCACAGGGCGATCAGCCACAGGCGATCGACGCCCTTTTTCGTGGTTTGCGGGATGGGGCAAAGGACCAGGTGCTGCTCGGTATTACAGGCAGCGGCAAGACCTTCACCGTGGCCAGCGTTATCCAGAAGACCCAGCGACCCACGCTGGTCATTGCCCATAACAAGACGCTGGCTGCACAGCTCTATCAGGAGTTTAAGTCGCTTTTTCCGGAAAACGCGGTCGAATACTTCGTCTCCTATTACGACTATTACCAGCCGGAAGCATATGTGCCGGCTTCCGATACCTACATCGAAAAAGAGGCGACGATTAATGAAGAGATTGACAGACTGCGAATGTCGGCCACGCGAGCGCTGTTTGAACGCCGCGACGTAATCGTGGTCGCCAGTGTCTCCTGCATCTACGGTCTCGGCGACCCGGACGCGTATTACGGCATGCTGTTGTTTGTCGAACCGGGGTTGCGAATTGCGCGCGATACGCTGCTCCAGCGCCTGGTGGAGTTGCAATACGAGCGCTCCGATATCACCTTCGGCCGCGGATCGTTCCGGGTGCGGGGTGATGTAGTCGAGGTGTATCCGAGTTATCAGGACGAGGCGTATCGCATTGAACTATGGGGGGACGAGATCGATTCGATTTCGACAATCGATCCCTTGCTCGGGGAAGTCATTCAGAAGCACACCACCCGCCTTCCCATCTATCCCAAATCGCACTACGTAATGCCCAGGAGCACGATCAAAGGCGCCATCCAGTCCATAAAGAATGAACTGGAGTGGTGGGAGCCCAAGCTGATTCAGGAAGGCAAATTAGTCGAGGCGCAGCGCCTGCATCAGCGCACGATGTTTGACATGGAGATGATGAAGGAGATGGGATTTTGCCGTGGCATCGAAAACTATTCGCGCCACCTGACGGGAAAGAAGCCGGGCGAACCACCTCCGACCTTGCTTGACTACATGCCGCGCGACACGATGGTGATCATCGATGAGTCGCACCAAACGATGCCGCAGATTCGCGGGATGTTCAACGGTGACCAGGCACGCAAACGAACGCTGGTCGAATATGGATTTCGCCTGCCTTCGGCAATGGATAACCGCCCGCTGAACTTTCACGAGTTTGAATCGCGCATGGGGCAGATCATTTATGTCTCGGCTACGCCGGGTCCTTACGAGTTGACTAAATGCGGCGGCGAAGTAATCGAACAGATCATTCGACCTACCGGGTTAATGGATCCGGAAGTGGAGGTTCGGCCCGTCAAAGGCCAGATCGACCATCTGTTGGAGGAGTGCCGTGTGCGGGCGGAGCAAAACGAACGGGTGCTGGTAACGACGCTGACCAAGCGTATGGCCGAGGATTTGACCGAATACTTCACCGAAGTGGATGTCCGGGTGCGCTACCTGCACTCAGACATTGAAACGCTCGAACGGATTAAGATTCTGCGCGATCTCCGGCGCGGTGAATTTGATGTCCTGGTCGGGATTAACTTGTTGCGCGAGGGACTGGACCTGCCCGAAGTTTCCCTGGTGGCAATTCTGGATGCCGACAAAGAAGGCTTTCTGCGTTCCGAACAGTCTTTGATTCAGACGATCGGGCGCGCGGCCAGGAACTCCCGGGGTAAGGCCATCCTTTATGCCGATCGGGTGACAGACTCCATGAAACGCGCCATTGATGAGACGCGTCGCCGGCGGGCCCTACAGGAAGTTTACAATCGCGAGCGCGGCATTACTCCGCAAACCATCATCAAGCCGATTGAGTCCACGCTGATCAGTGCCTCCGAAGCTGATTACTTTAAAGTGCCACTCAATCTGGATGAGTTTGAGGAGTACACGCGCGACAATATCGACGCCACCATCACCAGGCTGGAATTTGAAATGCGCGCCCACGCCAAGCGATTCGAATTTGAACGGGCCGCCGAATTGCGTGATCGCATCAAGTACCTGCGCGAGCGCGAGCTGCAGATGGCGTGATTGCATGTTGACGAAATCCCAGCCGGACGAAATTCAGGACTTCCTCATCGACGCTTCGCACATGCACGGTGGATATGCGGACCGTATTGTCTTGCCGGAAAACGCCGCCGAGATCGCGAAGGTACTTGCTAAAGCAAGCGCCAGCCAGATGCCCGTAACTGTTTCGGGCGCGGGGACGGGCACGGTAGGCGGTAGGGTGCCTTTTGGTGGAATTGTACTGGCGACGGATCGATTGAACCGGATCAAGAGCATTGTTCACGAAAACGGATCCGGTCGAGCGACCGCAGAAGCCGGGGTGATGTTGTCCACTTTGCAGAAGGCGGTTGAGGCGGAAAAGCTTTTTTATCCACCCGATCCGACGGAAGGTAGCTGCTTCCTGGGAGGAACAGTCGCGACTAATGCTTCGGGTGCGCGAACTTTCAAATACGGGCCAACGCGAAATTATGTCGAGCGGTTGCAGATAGTCCTGGCCACTGGAGAAATGATCGATCTTCGTCGCGGAGAGCTGCGCGCGGACGCGCAGGGACAAATCAAGCTTCCGCTATCGTCGGGCCGGGTGGTCGAGGCCCAGTTACCCTCTTACCAAATGCCACCGACGCGTAAACACGCCGCGGCCTACTATGTCGCGCCGGGCTTAGATGTACTCGACCTTTTTATCGGCAGCGAAGGAACGCTCGGTGTGATCGTAGAGATTGAGGTGAAGTTAATCCCGCAGCCCCTCGGCCTGATGAGCGCCGTAGTGTTTTTTGAGGACGAAGCAAATCTGCTGACTTTTGTCCAGGAGGTGCGGCGGCTTTCCTTGTTAACTCGTGCGGGGCAAGCGCGCACGCAACAGACGATAGGGTTCCCCGGGAAAGGTCATGCTGAGTCCGAATGGGAGGCCCTCACGTCGATCGGGATTGACGCGCGCGCGTTGGAGTATTTCGATCACCAATCGTTAGGGTTCCTGAGGCAGAAATACCCGGAAATCCCGGAAGATGCAGTAGGCGCCATCTTTTTCGAGCAGGAAACGACTAGCGAAACCGAAGACGACTTTGCCGCTGTGTGGTTTTCTATTCTGCAGGCCAATAAAGCCATGCTCGACCAATCGTGGTTTGCCACCAACGTAAAGGACCAGGCCAGGCTGCGGGAGTTTCGTCATCAATTGCCGGTGCTGATGAACGAGTGGTTCGCCCGTTATGACCAGCAAAAGGTTTCCACTGACATGGCCGTTCCAGACGAGGAGTTCCCGGGCATGTTAAGGTTTTATCAAGATACGCTGCGCGCAGAAAAGCTGAAATACACGATATTCGGCCACATTGGTGACAATCACGTACACGTGAATATCTTGCCGCGCGATGACAATGAAGGCAGACTCGCACGCGAGATCTACCTGAAATTCATTCGCCGGGCCGTTGCCGTCGGCGGCACCATCTCCGCGGAACACGGCATCGGAAAATTGAAACGCCAGTACCTCGGCGAGCTTTATGGCGAGAATCATTTGCGCGAGATGGCCGCACTCAAGCGCGCCTTCGATCCGGCCGGTATCCTTGGGCGCGGTAACATCTTTGCGGACACATATCTCTGAAACCTGGTGCTACGAGCTTGGGTTAAGCTTAACGATGAAATAGCATCTTTTAGCATTCGATAGATCATGTTTCGTTTCACCACCGCGGGAGAATCACACGGTCGCGCGCTCGTAGCGATAGTCGAAGGTCTGCCTGCCGGCATGCCGGTTGACGTCGACCTCATCAACCATGAGTTGCAGCGCCGGCAATGGGGTTATGGGCGTGGCGGCCGGATGAAGATCGAACAGGATCGGGCGGAGATTCTCAGCGGCGTGCGCCATGGCCTGACGCTGGGTTCGCCGCTGGCCCTGATGATACAAAACAAGGACTGGGCCAACTGGACTGATGTGATGGCAGTTGAACAGCGCGATCTGCCGGCCGAGAAATCGCGGCGGCTGAAACGGCCACGTCCGGGTCACGCGGATCTGCCGGGAGGATTGAAATTTGCGACGCGCGATTTGCGTGACGTGCTCGAGCGAGCCTCAGCGCGCGAAACGGCCGCTCGCGTCGCCTGCGGCGCCCTGGCTAAGCAACTGCTGTCAGTCTTTGCCGTTGAAATTCGTAGTCACGTGATCCAGCTTGGCGGCATTCCCACCGAACCGCTGGAGCTCTCGTGGAAAAAGATCAGCGCGATCCCTGAAGACGCGCCGTTACGATGTGCCGATAAGAAGTCACAAGAACGTATGATCAAGTTAATTGATGAGAAGCGGGAGGCAGGAGACACGCTGGGCGGGATCTTTGAAGTCGTAGCCCGCGGCGTGATGCCCGGAATTGGCTCGCATACAGCCTGGGACCTAAAGCTGGACGGCCGTTTGGCGCAAGCAATTATGTCGATTCCCGCGGTCAAGGCCGTGGCTATCGGCGCCGGAGCCCAGGCCAGCAGTCTGCCCGGCTCCGAAGTCCACGATGAGATTGGTTACAACAAAGGCACGCAGGAATTCATTCGTGCGACGAACCGGGCGGGCGGGCTGGAGGGTGGGATTACCAACGGTGAAGAAGTGAGGGTGCGCGGCCACCTGAAGCCGCTTTCGACCCTCCGGCGGGCCCTTCGTTCGGTGGATATCGACACCAAAGAAGAAGAGCTGGCGGCATTTGAGCGCTCCGACATAACTGCGGTTCCCGCCGCCGGCGTGATTGGCGAAGCCATGGTGGCTTTAACTCTGGCGGGGGCCATGAGGGAAAAGTTTGGCGGTGACAGTCTGGGCGAGATGAGACGGAACTGCGAAGGCTATCGCGAGCAGTTGCGAGGCTACTAAGCAATAAAAGCCCGCTGGCAGCAAAGCATCGTTCATCGTAGAATTAACATCGAAGGCCTTTCATGAATGAAGCCCTTTCGATAAAACACTATGGCATCAATGAAAATTGTTACGTGGCCCAATCCGATTCTGGATATGCCGGCAGATCCGGTGACTGAGTTTGACGACAAACTCAAGAAACTGGTCAGCGACATGTTCGAAACCATGTACGCGGCGCCCGGTGTTGGCATGGCTGCGGTGCAGGTGGGAGTGTCGAAACGGCTCTTCGTAATGGATTGTTCCAGTGGCAAGGATCCCGATCAGCAAGTGGTATTGATTAATCCTGAAGTATTGTATGTCGAAGGCGATCAGGACGGCGATGAAGGCTGTCTTTCGTTTCCCGGGATCTATTTTCCGGTCGAGCGCAGCTTGCGCGCGGTGGTGCGCGCGCATGATATCAACGGCGAGATCTTCGAACTTGACGGTACCGAACTGACGGCGCGTTGCATGTTGCACGAGACGGACCACTGCGACGGTATAGTATTTATCGACAAGATGTCCCCGCTCAAACGCGAGATTGTTAAGCGCAAGATCAAGAAACTTCAGAAAGCAGGGGAGTGGGGATACAAGTAAGACGGCAGGAGGCAGGAGCAGGAGGCAGGAAGCGAGTTGGGACGCGGCTGAGCTAAGACCGGCCGCGTTTTCGTT
>JBDTOI010000048.1:0-24990 GCA_039933315.1 Pyrinomonadaceae bacterium | reverse complement strand
CACGCCGTGATCGGGGAACGTTTAGTCGTTTTCATTCGGTTTGTCCTTATCATCGGTTTAATGTGCTTTCTGTCGCCGGCGCTCCGTAAGACGCAGTGCGAGTGGCCGACTTCAGTGCATGTCGCGTGCCCCCGTGAAGCGCATCCATGAAATGTTGTGAGCGCAAGAGTTAGAGGCATTCACCAGAAGCCGTGCAAAGGTAGCAGGCCTCTCAAATCGGTCTGATTGATTGACGGCGGGATATCGATGTGACTGCTGGGGGATGAAAAGAGGGAGCCAATGTTGGTTGAAGGAGAGCCGAGAAATGAAGCGAACTTCACTGCGAATTTAGTGGCTCTTCAACTCAAAGGAAACCCCACTGTACTGACCCTCGATGCTAATCGATTGCCCCGGTGAGAGGCGTCTTAGGCGGCTTGCAGTTCTCGGACAAGGGCCTTTTGCACGCGAGCGAACTCTTCTTCAAGCTTGATCAGCATATCCCGCGTTCCGTCCGGGTCCTGGCGCTTGAGTTCTACTTCAAAGTCGCCGCACAGCAATGCCATCCGCCCTATGCCGAGGTTGCCGCTACTGCCCTTGAGGTTATGCGTGGTTTGCCGCAATCGCGGAAGGTCTTGAACCTCTATGCCGTGGCGGAGTTCGGCAAGGCGCGATACCGTATCGCTAAGGTAAAGTTCAATTAGCTCGCTAACGAAATGGGGATGGCGCTCGTCCTGCAATGCCCGCAGACTCTCAAGCACAATCGGGTCGAAGACCTGAGAGCCTGGAGCTGAGAACGGTGAAGGAAGAATTGATAGGGACGAGGGTGTAAATGATTTGGCTACCCCGCTAAAATCCTTTTTCGTCGGTGGTGTTGGGGGCCGTGGCGCGGTCCAACGCTCCAGAAGCTCGCCCAGGTCACTAACAGTGATCGGTTTACTCAGGTAATCGTCCATGCCGGCAGCCAGACACTTCTCGCGCTCACCCTCGAGGGCGTGCGCCGTTACGGCGAGGATTACCGTGCGAGTGGCAGAGCCTCTTTCCCGACGCCTAATCTCGCGCGTTGCTGCATAGCCATCCATCTCCGGCATCTGGCAGTCCATCAGCACGATTGGATAAGAGACTCTGGAGAGTGCCGCGAGGACTTCAAGGCCGTTCCCTACTGCGTCGGCTGCGTAGCCCAACTTATACAGTTGGCTGAGCGCCACCTTTTGATTGACAGCGTTATCTTCAGCTAACAGAATGCGGAACTGTTTAGGCCCGCTTGCTAATTGCTCTTGCGCTGCCGGCAGTGCTCTCGCTTGGGTTACTTTCACCGGTCTAAGGGGAGCGGCGTGAGTCTCACCGGCCATTATTATTGCCAGCGAATCAAATAGATCTGATTGCTTCACTGGTTTGGCGAGACACTTGGCCACTCCCGCCTGGTGCAGCATCTCACAATCACCGCGGTGGTCTCGGGAGGTCATAACCAGCAAACGAGTACCGCTGATCTCCGTGTCTCTCTTGATCGCTTTCGCCAGCATCAGGCCGTCCATCTCCGGCATCTGCATGTCGAGAATTCCCAGATGATAGGGCGTGCCGGCCTTTGCCTCGCGACGAAGGAGTGTCAAAGCCTCTGCCCCGCCCGCCACGCAGGTTGACTGCATTCCCCATGAGGTAACCTGGTGCTGAACAATGCGGCGGTTAGTCTGGTTGTCGTCAACGATCAGAGCGCGCACGCCTTCAAGTTGCGCTCTGATGGGCGATGGGGCTTTCACAGCTGGTTGCTTCTCAAACTTCGCCGTGAACCAGAATGTCGATCCGGAGCCCGGTGTGCTGTTAACTCCTATTTCCCCGTCCATTAATTCAACCAGCTGTTTCGAAATTGCGAGCCCCAGGCCCGTGCCGCCGTATTTGCGTGTGGTGGAACCATCGGCCTGCGCAAAAGCCTGGAAGATCTTGCCTTGGGCAAAATCACTGATGCCGATGCCCGTGTCGGTGATAGAGAATTTCAGCGTGGTATGCGTAGTGGTGTCCAACTCCTGTGAAACCCGGAGTACAACCTCGCCTACCTCGGTAAACTTCACGGCGTTACCCAGGAGATTAGTCAGCACCTGGCGGAGACGGCCGGCGTCGCCACGCAAGACGAGCGGCACATCGCTCTCGATTAGTGAGGCGAGTTCGATGTCTTTGGCTTGCGCCCGTTTGGCCAAAAGTTCGACTGGACCTTCAACGGCGGTCAGCAGGTCAAAGTTCACGTTCTCAAAACGGAGCTTGCCGGCCTCGATCTTGGAGAAGTCGAGAATGTCATTGATGACGGTCATCAGCGCTTCGGCACTGGCATTGATGGTCTGGGCAAAGTCCTTTTGCTCGGCGTCTAAATCCGTGTCGAGCAGGAGGCCGGCCATCCCGATGACGCCGTTCATGGGGGTGCGAATCTCGTGGCTCATGTTGGCCAGAAACTCAGACTTCAATCTGGTTGATTCCAGTGCGGTATCACGCGCCTTCTCCAGGTCTTCTTCGATTCGCTTCTGCTCTGTGATGTCCTGATCGGTTCCTCTGATCTTGGCAATACGACCTTGTTCATCACAAATGACTCTTCCGTTGGCGCGTAACACTCGCAACGTGCCGTCGGGCCGAATAATGCGATAGTCGTAGCCGAAATTCTTCTTTGCCTGCTGCGACTCTTCATTTGTGCTTTTCACGAGGTGGTGGTCGTCCGGATGCACCAGCGCCAGGTATTCTTCAAAAGTTAATCCGCATTCCCGCTGGTTGAGACCGAAAATTCGCCAGAGTTCTTCAGACCAAATCGCCTCACCGGTAACAGCGTCATATTCCCAACTGCCGACATGGGCCAGTTGCTGTGCTTCGTTAAGTTGCGTCTCTCGCGTTCGGAGTTCTGCTTCCGCGCGCTTGCGCTCGCTAATGTCACGCCCAATACCCTGGATACCTATGACTACTCCTTCCTCATAAATCAGACGGCTGCTGATGTCGAGGGTTACGCTGCTACCATCCTTGGCGATGATCGCCAACTCAAAATCAGGCATCCTGGCGCCCTTGAGGTTCTCTGCAACTCTTTGGCGCACCAGCTTCACATCATCCGGCCCGACGACGTCAGCAATGTTCAACTGCAAGGATTCGGCCAGGGTGTAGCCGGTAATTCGTTCACCTGCTCTGTTGAGCGAGGTGAATCCCCCCGCTAAGTCCATGGTGTAAATAATATCGTTGGCATTCTCTATTAGTTCGCGATACCGCTCTTCGCTTTCCCGCAACGCTGCCGCAGCATCGGTATGTGCGATGATCTCCTGCTGCAGAGCTCGCGTCCGTTCGACAACTTTCTGGTCCACGGCGACAAAGGCACGAGAAAGCTTGCCGATCTCGTCGCGTGAATCAGGGTCAAAGGCAGAGGTGTAGGTTCCTGCGCCGATATCCCGCGTATCGTGCTCGAGGCGCACCAGGTTTGCGACCTTTCGTCGCACGATGACGTAGGAAAAGCAAAGGCGGATAACGACAAGGCCGAGTAAGAGCAGGACCACACCAAGGTAGAGGTCAGTACGACGTTCAGCCGCGGCGACCGCGCCCTCCGTACGTGCTTCGCTCATCTCGTAGAACTCATTGACCGGACCCATGACGGCTGCCTTCGCCTCATGATACTTCTGGTCAAACAAGAGGCGCCGGGCAAGCTCACTATCGGGCTCGCCTTTGAGGTTGAACTGGCCGGTCGAGTCCTGAAAGAGTCCCTTCATCGCATTGAAGGCTACACGTTCCGTTTGCCCCAACTCGTTTGACTTAAGCTCGGCTTCTTCAAGTTTAGCCAGTTCTTTTGCAGTAAATCCCGCTCGCTCCATCAGAGTGGCCAGTGAGACCATGGGACCATCCGGTTGGGTCTGGTCGTGCTCGTCGATTACCAGGTCCCAGTAAATGCGCTCGTAGTGCTGCGGCCGCGGGGCTTCGCCGTCGCGAATGGCCAGGTTCCTCCAGTACAGTCGCTCGAATTTGGGGTCGCCGGTAACAGCGTAAGTGCGGGCCAGGCGGGTCAGATCATCGGACGACTGGCGTAGTTCGTCGGCGAGAAGATAGGAATCAGCCCGTGCGGTCTGGCTGCGTTCCAGTTCGCGATGCCCCAGGAAAAGCAGAACGGCGAAAACGGCAAGGAGGGTAACGAGGCCGACGCTGGTGATGGAAAAGACGCGGTTCATCGTGCGGAGCGAAACACCGCCTCGCTGGTGACGAATTTTTGGTAATGAGCTAACCGGCATAATTGAGCAATTGCCTCCAGGGTTTTCTTCGCCAACCCCGGCTCGTGATCGTGAGCTGTTTGATTGTGTGGGGAGAAGTAGGGCGTCGCGGGGCGCCATGCCGCGGCACTATGCAACACTTACCCCGCGCGCAGCCCTCTGCGCGTCACTTCTGAAGGATAGGTGCACTCACTGTGCCAGGCTGCCCTCAACGGATCAGTCTCGCGGTGGCCGGTTAATAACTATTGGTAAATCTGTTTTCCGGCTTAATGAAGGAAGCTCGCCGGGCGTCATCGGCAGATAATTCGACATTCCGCGCTGAGACAAGCATTTGCACGCCGTCCAGCAGTTCCTGATTAGAAAAAGGCTTGTTGAGAATATGATTGGCGCCGAACTTGACAGCTAACTCAAGGTAATTCTGCACTCCCGTTCGCCCGCCGCCGGACATCGCGATGATCTTGAGATCGGGATAAGTGCGCCGCAGTTCCCTTATGGTTTCCAAACCCTCCTTATCGGGCATTACCAGGTCGGTTACCACCAACTCGGTCGGATGAAGGCTATAGCTCACCAGAGCTTCTTTACCGTTACCGGCTGCGTTGACCACGTGTCCGGCGCGCTCCAAAACCATTTTCAGCATTGGCCGCAACTGTTCATCGTCGTCAACCAGTAGAATACTAGCCATAATTTATCTCGTCTTCGCCGCCATAATCCCTGTTCATCAGCACTATGCACCGCGCAGCCAGTTCAGGTTGGTTGTGCCTGAAGTGAAAAAGACCAGTCCGGCCTCGCTGGTATTCCTTCATTGCGATTTTGAGTTTGAGGGGAGGGTGCCAAACGAGGAGGGATGGACCTCGACCGCGCGCTCTGCCGGGGCGATGTGCACCACTTTGGCCTCGCGCCACACTCCGCGAATAGCCTATCCAGAGTGTCTGCACACGGCGTGCCGGAAAGAAGTAAGCAGAAGGCAGACGGCAGGAGGCCGACCGGCAGGAAACAGACTGATGCACGAGGCAAGCGGCAGAAAAGCAGGGAGCAGTCTGACTGCTTCCTGCTTTTGCCGTCTGCCTACTGTCTTCTCTCCCGCCAGCAATTCAGAAAACTAAAGTTCTCCAGGGTTTCGGCTTTTTCGCTGAATCCGAATGGGAAGCCGGTTGGCGTAGCCGGAGCCGGAGGTAGGAACTTCGGATCGAGTGCCTTCGCGATCTGATCACGAGCATCCGCCAGATGTGCCCGCGTAGCTCTATCAGTTACGCGAGCCGATGCTGCCGCAATGGCCCCACTCAAGTCGCGCAACTCGGCGCGAATTAATCCGCGATAGTCGTCAGTAACCGGCGTTCTGCCGTTTAGTTTCTCCGCCAGCAGATCGATGTAGGCACGCTGCAAATTGCGCCGGTAAGGATCGATGCGGAGGTCGGCACGAAGTGGGCGCGTCTCGAGTTCACGCCAAATACCGTGGCGAACATCAGACATAAAGTCTGCGGGGCGGTATGCGGCCGCGCCGTCGATCGCTTCCTGTTCTACCAGGCGGGCAAAACGAGAGTTACTCAACAGGGAATTCAACACTCGTAGTTGAGCGGCTTTCACTCGATCGAGTGTACCGGTTGGTTCAATCCGGCGCAGCAACTCCGGTCTGATCGCCCAGATTGGGGTGGCGAACGCGTTATCGTTCAGGAACCTGACCGCGGCTTCCTGTTTTGCCCGGGGCACAATAGTAAAACGTACGCCTTCCTGTCCCGCATGCTTCTGCTGCGAATCAAATCCCCCAACGATGCCGGTGACGTGATTCAGTTCGGTCGCCCACTGACCCAGCATGCGGCCATAAAGCTCCTCCAGATCATCGTAAGGTTCCCCCTTGTATGAAGTGGCCGGTAACAACATGTCCGCCACCCTTTGCAGGTTCTTGATGCCCAGCGCTGTCGAGGCCACGGCATCGGAGTCGCCGACCGCTTCGGTGTTCTCGCCGGGATCAGATCCTCTGGTGTCCGCGGTCGAGAAGCGAAGCCAGGGCTTGGTGTCCTGTTCCCTGGCCCATTCGTCAAGAGTCCTCTTTTCCTGCTCCGGAGTTCGCGCGGCGGGAATTGGCTTATAGCCCCACATGGTCGCCCACTTGTCGTAAGGTCCTATGCCCGGCACCAGCAAGTCGACCGGAATATTGTCCTCCGGCTGGGCCACGTAATTGAAGCGGGAATAATCCATCAACGTAGGTGTGTGGCCCATTGTCCTCAACCACTCTGCATTCCTGACTTTCTCGGCAGGATACGTGGAGCTGGCTTTCATGTTGTGTTGGAAGCCCAGCGTGTGACCCACCTCGTGCGCTGCCACATATTCGATCAGCCGGCCCATCAGATCATCCGGCAAGGGAAGTTTCCGGGCGCGCGGATCCAGGGGACCGACCTGCAGGAAATACCAGTCGCGACTGAGGTTCATGACGTTGTGATAGAACTGTATGTCCGACTCAAGAATTTCGCCGGTGCGAGGATCGCTCACGTGCGGACCTGAAGCGTTCTCGATGGTGGACGGCAACCAGCGGATGCAGGAGTACCTCGCGTCTTCACAATCCCAGTAGGGGTCTTCGGCTGTAGTCGGAGCCTGTTTTGCCAGGATGGCATTCTTAAAGCCCGCCGCCTCGAAGGCCGGCTGCCAGTCTTCCACGCCTTTGGCGATCCACCTGGCCCACTTGGTGGGCGTGGCCGGATCGATATAGAAGACGATCGGCTTCACCGGCTCGGACAGTTCAGCGCTGGGGTCCTTCTTTTCCAGCCGCCACCGGGTGATGTAACTGCGTTTGGGCGCGCGCTGCTCGTCGATGCCGTAATCAAACTTCTGGATTGAGAAATAGCCGACGCGCTCGTCGAACAAGCGAGGCATCATGGGCCTGTCCGGCAGCTTCACCATGCTGTAGTGCATGACCACAGTGGCATTTGTTCCCGCGCGCATTCCCTGCGCAAAAGGGTTAGGAGGCGGTTGCGGTCCACCTCCACCGGTCGGCGTCGGGTCGGGAGGAGAGGTGTAGGTCTGCGTCACCTCTGCTTCTATGTTAGTGGGAAAAGCTTTCACCTTCTCGATAAATGATCGAGACGCGTCAAAGCCGCGTGCGCGCAGCCGCGTGCGTGCGCTGAACTCTGTCACTTCGGTGGTGAAAAGTTTCCCCACGTCGATAACGCAGGAATCATCTTTGCCGAAAGCCTCAATGGGGAAGATCATGATGATGGTGTCGTTGTTCGCCGCCTGTACGGCGCGCGCCACCGGCAGGGACGCATCGGCCACCACTTCGTACGAGACATTGCGCAGCAGCACGCGATTGTTCTTTCGCTCCCATTTGACCACCCGATTACCGGCTGCCTGGCCGCCATAACCGACCCCCAGGGTGGTGCGGGCGATCTGGCTTACCCAGAGAAACTCGGTACCCAGTTCCTTTTTGGGTATTTCGTAATAGGTTTTCTCCTTGACGGTGTGGACTGTGAAGATGCCTTCATCCGATTTGGCGTCCTTGGTAATTACCTTGTCGTAAGGTTTTGGCTCCGTTGACTGCTCGGGCCGTCCGGGACGGTCGGGAGTTTGCCCGGCGGGCGCGGCGGGCACCGGATCCTGCGCCAGCGTGCGCTCAGTAAAAACTGTCAGGGAAACTGCAAACAGCAGAATCAGGGCAGAGACAACGAGAGACCGCGATGGCATTCGCATGAATCACTCCTTCGGGTGCTTTTCGGAAACGGTTAGGTTGATGTTCTGACGCGGACTTGATGGCGAAACTGATGGTTGGCAAGATAAGGCATCAAGCACGTCGCCGTCAATCAAACCACGAGCGGGGGTTAGCAAACAAAAAAACTGGGACACTACCTTGAGCGAGCGCCCTCTTTATGGAAGGCGGCGCAGAGCACAGCGGGGAAGCCGCTTTGGATGGTTTTCTGTCTTAAGATCATTTCAAATCTCAAATTTGAGATCTCAAATCCGGGAAGAGAGTTCAAAGCGCAGTCGCCGGGGTGCGCTTGAAAGGTTTGAGTCGCCTGAACCGGCGGTGACTGAGGCGGTTCTTTCTGCAGGGAAAGTTCGGGCATGACCGCCCCAGGTTAAGCAGCGCGCGACGCAACTCCGGCGGTAGAGGGCGCTGGGATTCCGTGTCGCTTGATCATGCGGTTTAGAGTTTTGCGATCCACGCCGAGGAGGCGCGCCGCCGCCTGCTTGTTTCCTCCGGTGTGGGTCAACACGCGCCCCACGTAGCTGCCTTCTGTTTCCGCGAGCGAGGGCCACAATTCCTTTGCCTCGGCCGCTGGGAGTGCAGCGGGCATAGCGGCGGAGGTCTCATCGATTTCGAGGTGGTGATTGCGTACTCGCTCAGGCAGGTCCTGCGGGCGGATCATTCCATCACACAGGGCCGCGGCCCGCACGACCGCGTTCTCCAGTTCGCGAATATTTCCCGGCCACGTGTAATCCTCGAATAACTTAAGCGCTTCCGGTGAAAGCCTGACTGAGGGAGTCAGTGAATAGACGCGCTCGGCAAAACTTCTGGCCAGAGGCAGAATATCTTCGCGCCGTTCTCGCAATGGCGGGAGTACGATCGAGACTGCATTCAAACGGTAGAAGAGATCCTGCCGGAACCTCCCGCCTTTGACTTCTCGTTCTACGTCGCGGTTGCTGGCGGCAATCACACGCACGTCAACTTTTTGCGTATGATTCGATCCGACACGGCGAATCTCTCCTTCCTGCAGCGCTCTTAGCAGCTTCACCTGGAAGGCCGGCGACGTCTCTGTTATTTCATCCAGAAACACCGTACCCCCGTCTGCTTCTTCCCAGAGGCCGCGCCGATCGCGCTCTGCGCCCGTGAAGGATCCGCGCACGTGCCCGAACAATTCTGACTCAATCAGCTCTGCCGGAATCGCACCGCAGTTAACGGCCACGAATGGCTTTTCTGCCCGGAGACTCCGTTGGTGTAGCGCTGAGGCCACCACTTCTTTGCCCGTGCCTGACTCCCCCGTCAAAAGTACAGGAAGATTAGTTCCGGCCACGCGGCCAACCTGCTTCATGACTTCGATGAAAACCCCACTTCGTCCCACCAGATCGATGTCAGACTCATATGAACCGCCTCTATTAACTGAGACCAGGCGCTGATAGGGGCGTTGGGATAACCGTTCCCGGATGGTTCGCGAGAGGGCCTGCAACGCCTCTACACCAAAGGGTTTCAAGAGGTAGTCATAGGCCCCGAAAGCGGTGGCGTCCAGGGCGCCGGCCGCGCTGCCCTGACCGGTCATCAAAACCACCTTGGTTTCGGGCAATTCCTCTTTGAACCGTTTGAGCACACTGAAGCCATTGGCGCCTCCCAGAATGACGTCGCAGAAGACGACCCCCCATTCCTGCTCGCGCAGCAGTTCAAAAGCGCGCTCCGCTGACTCAGCTTCGGTTACAGTCCAGCCTTCATCGCGCAGCACTTCGCCCACAAACCTACGGATTTGCTGTTCGTCATCAATTACTAAGGCCTGCATAAGACTCTCTCCCCGTGAAAAACCACCAGCTTCTTAAACTACGGATATATCTATGCCGCTGACCGCGCCGCATGTGATCGCATGAGTGACGCCAATTCACCCACCGGTAAACCTTTGCTGAAGAGAAACCCTTGTATCTCATCGCATTTCAGTGAACTCAAAAAACTGAACTGCCCCGCTGTTTCAACTCCTTCTGCTACTACCTCGAGCCTGAGGCTGTGCGCCAGCGTAATGATCGCCGTCACCAGGGCTGCGTCGTCCGGATCGGTTGCCAGATCTCTGACGAAGGATTGATCAATCTTCAAAGCGTCAATAGGTAACCTCTTAAGGTAGCTCAGTGAGGAAAAGCCGGTACCAAAATCATCGATGGAAATCTTCACGCCCATATTCTTCAACCGACCCAGAACGTCAATGGCAAACTCGGCATTGTTCATCACCGAGGTCTCAGTCAGTTCCAACTCCAGGTATTTGGCCTGGAGGCCAGCCTCGTGAAGAATCTGCATCACGGTCTCGGCGAAGTGGGGTTGCCGCAACTGTTGCGCTGCAATATTCACGGCCATCCGCATTGGCGCGAAGCCCTCGTTTTGCCACCGCTTGTTTTGCACGCAGGCAGTTTGTAGCACCCACTCTCCGATGGGAATAATCAATCCTGTGTCTTCGGCCAGAGGGATAAACTCCCCCGGCGGAACCAACCCCAGCCGCGGGTGCCGCCAGCGAATTAACGCCTCCACCCCGGTAATCTGCAACGAGTCAACTGCCAAACGAGGTTGGTAGTGAAGCACGAATTCTTTGTTCTCAATCGCGTGGCGCAGGCTGGTTTCCAGACCCAGCCGCTTGATCGCCCGTGAATTCATCTCGGCATTGTAGAACTGGTAGGTGTTGCCCCCTGCTCGCTTTGCCCGGTACAAAGCGGCCCCGGCATTCTTTAAGACTATCGCGCTGTTCTCTCCGTTAAAGGGAAACAAGCTAATGCCAATGCTGGCGGTCAGGAAAACCTCCTGGTCCCCCAGCGGGAAGGATGGTTTGAGCGTCTCCTTGATAGCAAGCGAGATCTCTGCCAGGTCCCCGGTTTCGTTCAAACGGGTAAGCAAGAGCGCAAACTCCTCGCCGTCGAAACGAGCTACGGTATCGCCTTTCCTGATGCAGCTATGCAGTCGAGCTCCCACTTCGCCTAGTAGCTGGTCTCCCGCTTCATGTCCCAGGGTGTCAGCAATTTTTTTGAAACGATCGAGTGATACCAGCATGATGCCGACAATTTGCTGATTGTGCTGGGCGATTGCCAATGCCTGGTCGCAGCGATCCATGAACAAAACCCGGTTGGGAAGATCAGTTAAGGGGTCGTAGTAAGCAAGGTATTTAATCTCCGCAGTGCGCTCTTTGATTAGTTCTTCGAGATGAGTTTCATACCGCCGCTTTCCCACCAGCAAACGATGATGCTCGAGAGCCCGGTGGACCGCCGCCTTCACGTGGCCTATGGAGAAGGGCTTCGTGATGTAGTCGAAGGCCCCGGCGTGCATCGCTTCGATGGCGCTCTCGATCGTTTGCTGCCCACTGATCATCAACACTACTGTGTCCGGGGAGCTGCGATGGATCAGGGGAACGAGATC
The DNA here is from genome assembly GCA_039933315.1 of Pyrinomonadaceae bacterium. Classification (GTDB taxonomy): domain Bacteria; phylum Acidobacteriota; class Blastocatellia; order Pyrinomonadales; family Pyrinomonadaceae; genus DASXRU01. The sequence goes on along the minus strand of JBDTOI010000048.1, from coordinate 13,713 downwards.
AAGGCCACTGATACCGCCCATGTTGATATCGCTGACTATGAGATCGTATCGAATGCTGCCGAGGACAGCCAGGGCATCCTCGGCCGAAGCGCCGCTGGTGCAGTGGTATTCATCGGAAAGCAAGTCAACCAGCAGATTTCTGACATGCTTGTCGTCGTCGATGATCAAAATCGAGGGTTTGGCCTCATGCGGCCGGGGATTTGTGTCTATATGAATCAAGGAATTTGTTGCCAACTTTGCTTTAAAGCGTTTGTCGTACAAGACTACTGAATAAACCTCGGCGTTAGTTCCTAAGTCGATTCGCGGTCCCGGCCAAGTAGAAGTGAATGTGAGCGAGTCGTTCATACCTCAGGCACGGACCAGCATGCGAAGCAACATCTTCACCTGGGGCGGAGTGAAGGGTTTGGGAAGAAAGACGCTGGCCCCGGCGGCCACGCTGTCGTCCCATACTTTTGGATCCTGCTCGGCGGTGATCATCCCCACCGGAATGTGCCGGAGCCGTTCATCTGCTTTCATAAAGAGGATCAAGTCCAGGCCCTTCAGGTGCGGCATGGTCATGTCGAAGATAGCCGCGCTGAAGCCGGCCTCCCGCTGCAAAATTCCCAGAGCCTGACGACCGTCGTGCGCCGGCACAACTTCATAACCTTCCGTTTCGACAATCGCCGTGACCATTCGCAGGGTCAGCTCATCATCATCAGCTACCAGCACGCGGGGTCGCTCCGGTGCTTTTGGAATCTCCGGTTCCGAGACCAGCTCAAAAATATTAGCTTCGGGGGCTTCGGCCGCTGCGGCCGGTACGCCACCGTGCGCGGCTACTACCTGGGCGAGCAGCTTCCGTTCCTCGTCCTTTAGGTTCATAAATCGGAGGCCGAAGCCTATGGGGTACTCCTGGTTAATGAGTTCACCCTGCAGCGAGACCCAGGGTCCGCCGGGTAGATGCACCTTAAAATCAACCATCTCGCCAATGGAGCGTCCCTGCACTTTGGTATCGATATAACAACCCTCCATGCTGATTTCGCTCATGCGGGCGTCCTGTTTGCCGGCCGAGCCCTGCCAGACCACATCCAGCGATACGGTTACGGGATCATGTCTCTGATCTAACATTGGTTACCTTCTTTCCTGTCGATCTAACCTGGATCTGACCTTTCAAACTCGAGAGGCGGAGACGTAATTCTGAAAAGGGGGATTGCCCGGTTGTTGGTTAGTAACCCCTTCGTATCACCTCCACTGCTTCCTAGGCCGGGGGCAGCGAATGAAATGCGCTCCGCACCTTGCGCGCTAAGGCGTCCGCTGTAAATGGTTTCTGAATGAATTCCAGCTGCTCGCCCAACAGACCATGACGAACGACCGCATCATCCGTGTACCCGGACATGTAAATCACCGCCATCTGCGGACGCAAAGGCGATAGCTGCTCCACCAACGCTCGTCCGCTAACTACCGGCATGACCACATCTGTAATCAGCAGGTGGATCTCGCCCTGATACTCGTTGGCCAGGGCCAACGCCAATTCGCCATTGGCCGCTGTCAGCACCTTGTAACCCTGCGAGGTCAGAATTTCTTCCGCAATGTTGCGTACTTGCTGTTCGTCTTCGACCAATAGAATTGTCTCTGTTCCCTGCAGGACAGCCGGCGACGCGTGAGCGATAGGTTCGTTGTGACTGCCATCTACTCGCGGCAAATAGATTTTGAAAGTTGTCCCCTGATCAACTTCACTGTAGACCCATATGTTGCCTCCGCTTTGCTTGACGATGCCATAGACGGTGGAGAGCCCCAGACCCGTACCCTTGCCGGCGGCCTTGGTGGTAAAGAAAGGCTCAAATATCCGCGCTTGTATTTCCGCCTCCATGCCGCAGCCGGTATCACTTACCGAAACCATCACATAGTCTCCGGCCTCAACCGGCCCGTGCCGGAGGGCATAATCTCCGGACAGCGTGACGTTGGAGGTTTGCAGCGTTAGCTTGCCGCCGTTAGGCATAGCATCGCGTGCATTGACGATCAGATTGATGACCATCTGCTCCATTTGGCCCGGGTCGGCATTGACCTGGCCCAGTCCGGGCTCAGTGAGCGTCAGCAGATCGATGTCTTCGCCGATCAGACGGCGCAACATCTTGTCTAAGTCGGAAACGACTACATTCAGATCCAGCACAACAGGCTGCAATATCTGTTTACGACTGAAGGCGAGCAATTGCCGGGTCAGACCCGCGGCCCTATCACCCGCTTTCTTGATCTCTTCGACGGCGGAGCGATGGGGACTCTCCCCTGGCAACTTGCCCAACAACATGCTGGAATAGCCGCCAATAACGGTCAGAAGATTATTGAAGTCGTGCGCGACGCCGCCGGCTAACTGGCCGACCGCTTCCAGCTTTTGGGACTGGCGAAGTTGTTCCTCGAGTTGCTTCCGCTCGGTAACGTCGCGAGCGATGCCCTGCACCCCAACCGGAACGCCGTCGTGAAAAACCAGCCTGGTGTTCACTTCGACTGCGATGTGGCTGCCGTCTTTAGCAAGGATTTCAAGATCATAGGCAGTCACCTTTTCACCAGCCAGCTTGCGCCTGGTCATCAGCTGCGCCGTTTCCAGATATTCCGGCGCTACTGTTTGCGCCAGATTCATCTTCAGGGTTTCCTCAAGCGAATAACCGGTGATGCGCTCGCCTGCCTTGTTGGACGATGTGTAGTTGCCTTCCAGGTCGTGTTCGTAGATGAGGTCGTGGGCATTCTCTACCAGGTCACGATAACGCTCTTCGCTGCGGCGTAACTCGGCTTCCCAGCGTTTGCGCTCTGTGAGATCGCGAATGAAGGCGGTAAAAGTTGGACGCGGCAGATCCCCGATCATGGTGATGGTAAGCTCTACCGGAATCTCGGTGCCGTCTTCACAAACTGCCGTTACTTCCTGTCGCTTGCCCAGAATTGCAGAACGACCTGTGGCCAGGTATCTGGCAAAGCCCGCCTGGTGATGGGGGCGATAAGAGACGGGAATAATCAAGTCGGCCATGAGTCTGCCCACCACGTTTTCACTCCGGTAGCCGAACGTATGTTCTGCCGCTGGATTGAAGTCGATGATTTTCCCTTCATGGTCGACCGTGATCACGCAATCGAGGGCCGACTTGAGTATGGCCTCTTTACGGCTGTCACTTTCGGTCAGCGCTTGCTCCGCGCGCTTGCGTTCGGTGATGTCTTCGACAGAACCTTCACGATAAATCTCCTCGCCTTTTTCGTTCCGCACCGAACGCCTGTTTGCGGACAGCCAGATCCGGACGCCGTCTTTGCGGTAGGCTTCGAACTCGAAGCCCAGTAAGACACCTCGCTCCTCTTGTATGCGAGCGGCCTCAACTCGTTTCTTAGGATCTACATAGAGTTGATGCGCAACATCCGTAACGGTCGCGATCATTTCCTCGGGCGAGTCGTATCCCAGGATGCGGGCCATGGCGGGATTGGCGGTGATGAATCGTCCGTCAATCGTTGACTGGAAAATTCCTTCAATGGCGTTATCAAAAATGGCCCGATATTTTTCCTCAGCCTGTTGCAACTGACGATAAAGCGATGCGCTCTCGAGAGCTGCTGCTGCGGTGCCGGCGAGAATGGTTAACGCCTTGAGCTGACCCAGCGTAAAAGGCCGCACCCGGCTGGTCATGTTCAGATTGATAACGCCGACCAGCTTGCCGGCTGCCTGCATTGGCATCGAAATTGAGGAGGTGATATCCGGTCGAGGCCAGAGGGCCTCAAAACGACTATCATTGACCTTCCCATTCAGTATTACCGGCGCGCGCTCTCGCGCTACCCAACTTGCTATGCTCTGTTCGAACGGTATTCGTTCTCCCAAAAGGCGCTCTCTTTTCTCGCCCCGAACTGCGGCCACGTATAGCTCGCTGCGATCCTCGGTAGGCAAAAGGATTGAGACCTCGTCGGCGTCGCTCTGTTGCAGTGCGGCATCCGCCAGCTTACTTAGTACTGTTTTGGGATCGAGAGTGAGAGCAATCGTCTGGCACAGCCCATAAATCGCGACCGTCTCGCGCAGTTGCACGTTCTCAAGCCGCAGATGCCTGAGATTCATGGCCCGGGTCAGTACCGGCATCAGGGTCTGCATGCGAAAAGGCTTGAGTACGTAGTCAAAGCCACCAAGTTTCATCGCATCGACGGCAGTCTGAATCGTGCCCTGGCCAGTCATAACGACGCCTATCAAATTAGGATCGAACTCGAGGGCGGCTTTGAGGACCGCGATACCATCCATCTCGGGCATCATCAGGTCCGTCAGCAAAAGATCAAAATCTTGCTTGCGCAGTTCGGCCAGGGCCTGGGTTCCGGAGCTGTACGCGGCAGTTTCGAAGCCCTGTTTGGTAAGGGATTCGATCAGGATGCTTCTCAGTTCCGGCTCATCCTCAACCAGGAGTATCCGACCCAAAGGCTGCATGGTTGAACTTCCTTGAGGGATGCTCATCTCACTGTCAACTTCGGTAATATCGGTAATCACGCCGCTGCTGCCACTCCTTCCTCCGTTGTCGGCAGGGTGATACGAACGGTTGTGCCTCTGCCGGGAAGGCTTTTAATGGCAATGGTGCCGCGGTGCTCTTCCACAGTCCGGCGGCATATCGCCAACCCAAGGCCCGTACCCTTGCCCTCCGGCTTAGTGGTGAAAAACGGTTCCCAAAGCTTTGGCAGATCTCCTGTCTGCACTCCTGTTCCGGTATCTATGAATTCAACGACGACGGCTGGACGGTCTGTCTCGAGAATCCCGCGAAAGGTCCTTATGGTTAGCGTCCCTCCGTCGGGCATTGCGTCACTGGCATTCGTGATCAAGTTTAAGAACACCTGGTGCAACAGTTGCCGGTCGGCGTAGATGTGAGGAACATTGCCGGCGAAATCTCTCACCACCTCCACCTGGCGACTGCGCAGATAAAACTCGATCAAATCAAGCGAGTTGCTGAGTTCCTTTGGTATATCTACCGTAGATATCTGCCGGTAACTGCGCCGGCTAAACTGAAGGAGTGTGCGCACCAGTTTGGCCATCCGCTCGACTTCCTGCGAGATGATTTCGAGTGGCTGACGCTGGGGATCATCCTCCCCGAGATCCTCCATGGCCGATTCGACCCGCAAGGCTACAGTCGCGAGCGGGTTGTTTAGCTCGTGAGCAACGCTGGCGGCTAATTCGCCCATAGTCGTCAGCTTCGACGCCTGCCAGAGTTGTTGGGTCATCGCGGTTAGTTCTTTTCTCTTGTCTTCTAATTCCTTTACCGCTTGCTCGAGTCTTTCCTTATTCTCGTTGAGCAAGGCTCCGGCGCGGCTGCGCTCGCTGATGTCACGGACGTTGCAATGAATTACACGCTTCTCTCCCTCCAGGTAACTGTTCGCCACGATTTCGACGTTCGTGACTACACCCTCAGAACTTTCCAGCGGTAAATCGTCGTAGCGCACGTACCCGCGGGCTCGCAGCTCCACTACTGCAGCCTTCGAGGCGCTGATATCTTTGAAGAGGCCGATCTCCCAGAGTTCCTTGCCCAGGAATTGTTCCTTGGGATATTTCAGTAGTTCGATCAGATAGGGATTGACATCAATAATCCTTTCCGAGTCCCCATCAAGGATAAGCATGCCGTCGAAGGCGCTCTCAAAAAGGCGCCGATAGCGAATCTCGGAAACACTTTGCGCGGCTTCCGCCAGGCGGCGAATACTGACATCGCATGCGAGCACCACCTGGGCGTGCCGTCCCAAATTATCTATGCGCTGGGAGGTGACTTCGGCTTCGAAGATCAACCCGTCTTTCCTGCGATGTCTCCAGATGCCAGCCTTGCCATTCTGCGGACCTAGAGCGGCGACGTGCGCCAGCAGTAGATCCAGGTCGTCTGCAAAATAGATGTCCCCCAAGGTCAGATCCAGGAACTCCGGGCGTAAATAACCGTATTGTGTCAGGGCCGCCTCGTTCACGCTGAGAAACCGCAGCGTTTCCTGATCGTAAACCCACATCGGCAGCGGGCTGCCTTCGAAAAAGACCCGGTTACGTTCCTCGGATTCACGGAGTTGCTTGTCAGCCTCCAACCTTTCCTGGTGCTCCGCCACTTGACCAAGCGCTCTCTTAATTGAGGGCCCGAGCCGCTGGAGACCTTCCTTGAGGATGTAATCAGTTGCGCCCCCCTTGAGCCCTTCAGCCACGCCCTCTTCACCAATTGTTCCGGACACGAAGATGAAGGGCAGTTCCGGGCGTTGCTCTTGCGCAAACTTTAAGGCGCTCAACCCATCAAGAGTGGGGATGGTGTAACCGGATAGAATCAAATCCATGCTTCTGTCTTGCAGCGCAGTGCGAAATTCCTCTTCTGTTTCCACCCGCAGAATGTCAGCGCTGAATCCCTGGGAGACGAGTGTCTCGCGGATCAGATCGGCATCCACCTGTTCATTTTCCAGATGAAGAATTTGTAAAGATCGCATGGCAAGCGCCTTCGGCCTTTCATGCCGTAGTTTCACAATGGCCGAGCATTTCAGCGAGGATACCCGTTGGTGTGCGTGGGACGGGTATTGACAGAAATGCGAAGAAGGGCGCCGCTCTCGCCCCAAAGCAAGCGCCCTTCTCCACGCGCGTGTGACTCGAAGAGACTCACGCGATCTCGTTAAACTTTCACAACACCCTCAGAGTCTGCTGGCGGTAGGATGCGGGCGTCAGTAGACGCTCTCAACATCCTCCCTCGCACCATTTCCGCACCTCAATTGTGGCTACTGGTCTAACCACTTTCCGGAGACGGTAAAGCGCGGCGAAGTTCAGGGCCGCGATTACTCTGGTTCACTTAACGACAAACTGCGAGGTTCATAGATCGGAAGCTGAGGTGGTCAGGTTTCCGTTTGGGGGCATCGATTTCAATAACGCAGGAACCAGGCGAGTGATGTCCAACTCGAGAAGTTCCTAATCGGGAGCGAGAGTGTAGTCGACGTTCTTTCACGGGACAATCGCTTTGATAGGTGATATCGGAGTAAAAAAAGGGTGAGATCAACAACGGAGCGACATTATTAAACATGCCCTTCATGTGTTCTTGATCAGCCCCAATCTGACGGCATAGCGGACCACTCCGGTGATCTCATGGACGCCAAGTTTTTCCATCAGCTTCAGCCGATGAGTCTTCACAGTATTAACACTGACGTTGAGCAATTTCGCGATTTCTTTCGTGGAGTGACCTTCGGCAATTAGTTGCAGCACTTCACGCTGACGTGCCGTAAGGGCCTTTACTAATTCATCGCCTCCTTCCTGACCGTCGAGGTACCCCATCACAACTTTCCTGGTTACTTGTGCACTTAAGTGCTCGCCGCCGCGAGCGACCGATTTTATGGCTGAATAAAGCTCGCCCACGGAATCGTCCTTCAAGATGAAGCCTTCCGCTCCGGAGCGAAGAGCCCGGAAAACAAATTCTTCACTTGAGTGTTCCGAGAGGATGATGACTTTAACCTGGGGAAACTGTTTTTTTGTGAGTGCGGCCGCCTCCAGCCCGTTCATCCCCGGCATGCCCGTGTCCATCAGGACTATGTCAGGCTGGTGCGTTCTAATAAGCCGCAACGCTTCGTGACCGTCGCTGGCCTCGCCAACAACAGCCACCTCCGGAAGAACTTTTAGCAGTTCGCAAATGCCCGCCCGCACTAATACATGGTCATCCGCGATTACAACTCGCAGGGGCTTCATGGTGATCGCTCCGGGGCCGGCTCTGGCTCCGCGGCCGCAGTCTGCCGTGGTTAAGGTCAGCGAGCGAACTGCGGGGTTCCTCGAAGGGGATGCGAGAACAGCCGGCTCTGGATCAAGACAAGAATACTGCCAAAGAACGCGTTTGCGTATCAGGGCAGCATTGATTTTTATGTCAGGGTTTACCCTGCGACTATACCGGTATTTGCCCTACACGAATGGTGGCGGTTCGGGATGCGTGGGTCGTTTGACCGGGGTTGGCTGCCCGATCGGCCGGGGTCGGGAAGCGCAGGCGTTCTTTGCAAACCACGTAATCAAGGACGAAACCGCAATGAATACAGGTGTAATGCAAAATGTTCTTCAAAGGAAAAGGCGGCACAGGTGTTGCCATCAAGGAGAGCGAGGTCAACGCTGCGGCCCACGTTCCTCAGCAGTCGTTTGACAAAGAAACTCGCTCACCCCAGACACCCTGTCGCGTTTGAGTCCTAAAGGCACCAAAGGCTTCCTCCCGGTTGCTGCCTCACCTTCCTCAACTTAAACCTGACAGAAACCAGGGTTCCCCTCTTCGGGTTCGTCCCACCGGAGCGATAACGAGAGTCCTCGTTGCCTAACGGCCGCGTTGACTCTCGTTCTTCGCGTTCCGTTCAAGTCGTTACGTTGGCCTAAATGTTTGCCGTAAGACACCCAACGCGTGCGTAAGATTATGGATAGTTCCACTGAGATTTCACCAGCTGATTCAGCATACGCCGAGGCCCACGATCGACGGATACTTATCGTTGACGATGAGGAGCCGGTGCGCCGCCTGTTCGCTGAATCGCTGCGTCAATTCAATTCATGCGAAACGGCTGCTAATGCGCAGGAGGCCCTCGACTTTCTAGCTCAGGAATCTTTCGCCCTGGTCATCACGGACGTGCACATGCCGGGACTTGGCGGCATTGAACTAATGCGCAAGATCATCGAGCTTTATCCCGAAACGGCGGTGATCATAGTTTCCGGCGTCGATCGCACGCAGCGGGTCATCGACGCTGTTAGAGTTGGAGCTTTTGACTATTTAATTAAGCCATGCGACCTGGGAGCCCTGACTCTTTGCGTAGAGCGGGCCCTGGAACGGCGATCTCTGATGAGAAATGCCCGCCTTTATAAACAGGATCTGGAAATACGAAATGGCGAGCTTTCCCGGCAGAAATCCGAGCTGCAGCGGCTTCAGGCTCAGATAGCGCATACGGAAAAGATGGCTTCGCTGGGCCAGCTGGTGGCGGGCATCGCCCATGAGCTGAACAATCCCGCGGGCTTTATTTACAGTAATCTGGCGATTCTCAAAGAACATCTGCTTCGACTGGAGCGCTACCGCATCTCCTATGATGAAATTCTCCTGCCTCCGGAGATTACCGAACGGATAACGGCCCTCAAGACCGAAACAAACTACCTCTCGATAGTCGCGGACCTGGTGCCGATGGTTGAGGACTGTTACAGCGGCGCGGAACGTATCCGTGATGTGGTGCAGAACCTGAGACTCTTTTCCCGGCTGGATGAAGCGGAATTCAAGAAAGTGGATCTGCATGAAGGAATCGAATCAACTCTGCGACTGCTTTCCCGCTACTACACTTCGGGCCACATCAACTTGAAACGCGATTACGGGCAGTTGCCGCAAATCGAATGCTATGCCGCCCAGATGAATCAGGTGTGGATGAACCTGCTGGTAAATGCGGCCCAGGCCATCGGAAGTGCAGAGGGCGAGGTCGTGATAAAGACCCGCTGCAACGAACGGAATGTGGTGGCGTCCATCAGCGATACCGGCAGTGGCATCGACCCTAAAGATTTGAAGAAGGTGTTCGATCCCTTCTTTACCACGAAGCCGGTGGGTGAAGGAACCGGTCTGGGTCTCTCCATCTCTCACAGTATCATTGAGCGACATGGCGGCAAGCTTGTAGTTGGCAGCGTTCCCGGCCAGGGTACGACGTTCACTATTGCAATTCCCATTCGTGCAAACCGAGCGTCCACGCCCGTTAATTCAACCATTTGAAACAGAGAGGAAAAGCATGTCTTATAAAATGTTGATAGTTGATGATGAAGAGGCCAACCTAAGGACGCTCGATAGACTGTTCCGGGAAGAGTACACGGTTTTTACGGCCTCGTCCGGAGCCGAAGCACTCCGCCTGCTCGAACAGCATGACGTCGCGATTCTGATTACTGACCAACGGATGCCCGAAATGACCGGCATTGAGTTATTGGGCAAGACGGCGGAGCTCCGGCCGCAAATGGTAAGGATTCTTCTCACCGGTTACACGGATGTCGGCTCATTGATAGAGGCGATCAACTGCGGCCTCGTTTATCGCTACATCACCAAGCCCTGGAACAATGACGATCTGCGTCTTACTGTCAGCCGGGCCCTCGAGCATCACGAGGTTATGAAGTCGCAACACTGGCTGAAACGGGCAAACGAGCGACTGCAGGCACGCCTGAAGGAAATTAGCGAGATCGCGATAGAGCCGGAAACCAATGTAGAGGTGGTTGGTCTTGAAGTTGCGCTTATTGCTTGATCGTCGAAACTCCAGCTAGTGTGCCGCGCAACAATAAAGAAGGGGCGGCCACGGAGTGCCGCCCCTACAACTGGCGCGCGCATCGGTGCTAACATTGCGCGGAGCCTGACAACTTGAGCGCAAAAGAGACGATTCGCATCGGCATAATTGGGGCGGGTTTCGCTCGCACTACGCAGATCCCTGGATTTAAGGCGTGTGCTGGAGCCCGCATAACCGCTATCGCAAGCGCTCATCGAGAACACGCCGCAGCAGTAGCACGCGAGTTTGACATTGAGCACGTGGCCCAGGATTGGCGCGAGCTGGTTACGCGAGATGACGTTGATCTGGTGAGTATTGTGACTCCGGTGGTAACGCACTGCGAGATGACGCTGGCTGCTCTGGATCAGGGCAAAGCCGTCTTGTGCGAAAAGCCCATGGCCATGAATGCCGAAGAGGCTTTGCGTATGAGCAAGCGTGCTCACCAGGCTGGTGTCCTGGCGCTAATCGATCACGAACTACGTTTTCTCCCTGGCCGGCTGAGGATGAGTGAGATGCTGCGAAATGGCGACATCGGCAAGGTGCGCCATACGAAGCTGACCTTTCGTTCTGATTCGCGCGCCGATCCAGAGCGCCCCTGGAACTGGTGGTCGGATGCGGCGCAGGGGGGCGGCGCCCTGGGGGCGATTGGTTCACACGTTATCGACAGCTTTCGCTGGCTGCTGGGCGGGGAAGTGGCGCGGGTCTTTTGTAGTCTGGCGACTCATGTGCCGGAACGGCGGGAAAAGGATGGCAGCGAGCTACGTCCGGTTACAAGCGATGACGAGGCCAATCTAACGTTAAGGTTTGCAGATAATGATTTGGCGGAGAGGGCAACCGGAACCGCATCGTTATCGATGGTGGAAGCGGGGCGGGCGGAGCACCGGCTGGAAGTTTTTGGCGCTCTTGGCGCGCTGATGATCGAAGAGGGCGGCGAGCTTTCGCACGCGAATGTCGGCGACGGTGAATGGAAGCGGATCGAAACCGATCACGGCGACCTGGCCCCGGGAATGCGCGAAGGCGGGTGGTCGCGTGGCTTTACTGCCTTCTCGCGCGAGATCGTCGATGCTATGCGGGAGGGCGGCACCACTGTTCCCGGCGCCGCGACTTTTGAAGATGGTTACCGCACCCAGTTGGTGCTGGACGCCGCGCGCCATTCGCATGAAACGGGTTGTTGGGCAAAGAGCAGCTCAGCCGCCTATGAACGCGGATAGACGCAGATCAGAAAGAACGATAAACGCGCAGGATCGAATTTCTAATCCTATCTGCGATAATCCGCGTTTATCCGCGTCTAGATTCTTTCGCTCGCTTTGACGAAAACGCATAAACGAACCATCCGAAGCTTGCGTGTCGGTGTCGATACCGGCGGCACCTTCACCGACTTTGTTTTTGCAGCTGAAGGGAAGATGCGGGTCTTCAAGGTTCCCTCCACACCTCTCGATCCATCATTGGCGATCCTGACGGGCTTGAGGAGGATTGGCGCCGAAACCGGAGCTCGCTTGAGTGCGCTGGAAGTCGTCCACGGCACGACTGTGGGCACCAACGCCTTGCTGCAAAGACGCGGCGCGCGCACCGCCCTGGTTACCACCAAAGGCTTTGAAGACGTTCTGGTGATTGGCCGGCAGGCGCGTCCCGAGCTTTACAATCTGAACGCGGTCCGGCCGCCGCCGCTGGTTCCCGATTCTCTGCGATTCGGCGTCAGCGGGCGAGTCACTGCTGACGGCGAGGTAATCGAACGGTTGGGAAAAGACGATCTTCGCGGGCTGCTGAAGAAGTTGAAAAAAGCACGCGTTGAATCGATTGCAATCTCGTTACTCTTCTCCTTTGTGTCGGCGGAACATGAACAGATGGTGGCCGCCGTATTGGCGTCGCTTAAGGTTCCCCAATCGATTTCACATCAGATCCTCCCTGAATATCGTGAGTACGAGCGCACATCCACCGTTGCTATCAACGCCTACTTGCAGCCATTGATGGGCGCATATCTCGGCGGCGTCGGCCAGAGTACTCGCCGGCTGCAAGTGATGCAGTCTTCGGGCGGAAGTGTCTCTGCCGCGGTAGCCGCAAACGAACCGGTGCGCACGATCCTTTCGGGACCTGCTGGAGGCATCGTCGGAGCAAGCCGGGCGGCCCAGGTAGCAGGATTTGAGAACATCATCACCTTCGATATGGGAGGCACCTCCACTGATGTAGCGCTGTGCGACCGCGGCGAACTTAACTTAACCAATGAAGCACTGGTGGCCGGATTACCCGTGGCCATTCCCATGCTGGACATTCACACGGTGGGGGCGGGCGGCGGTTCGATTGCACGCGTTGACGAAGGCGGAAGCTTGCGGGTTGGCCCGGAATCGGCCGGCGCTGAGCCCGGCCCGGCATGCTATGGCAAGTCCTTATTGCCCACGGTAACCGATGCACACATGGTGCTGGGGCATTTGCCGGGCGCGGCGTTACTCGGCGGTGAATTCAAACTCGACGGTGATCGGTCGCAAGAGGCTCTGGCCCGCCTGGCTGCGGAGATGAGTTCGGCGGCCGGACGCAAAGTGAAAACTATTGAAGCGGCGCGGGGAGTGCTGCAGGTAGTCAATGTAAACATGGAGCGCGCGCTGCGTCATGTTTCAGTCGAACGTGGTCATGACCCGCGCGAGTTTGCGCTGGTCCCGTTTGGTGGTGCGGGCGGGCTTCATGCCGTTGACCTCGCTCGCGGACTCGGCATTCCTCGCGTGCTGCTACCGGCGCATCCGGGGGCGCTGTCGGCAATCGGTGTGGTCGTTTCCGATGTGGTCAAGGACCAAAGCCGGACAGTAATGCTCGAGTTAAAGAGCGACACGGGGCCGAAGTTAGAAAGAATATTTCGCGTGATGGAAAAGGTAGCGCACGCGATGTTGCGACGCGAAGGCTTTGCAAATGAACGTCAGCGCCACCAGCAACGGCTGGGTATGCGATATCTCGGCCAGTCATTTGAAATTGAGATTAGAAATACGCGCGGTGATCTAGCTGTTGCATTTCATCGAGCACATCAGGCGCGCTACGGCTACGCTCAGCGCAAAAACAAGGTCGAGATAGTGAGTGCGCGCCTGCGTTCACTTGGTTTAGTAAAAAAGCCGAAGGCCGAACGAATGAAAAGCGGACCGCGGACACGTTCAATTGCAGGCCACGATGCTGTGGAGATCTATGTAAACGGCAAAGCCGATCGGGCGGACGTATATCATCGCGCAGAGTTGCCGCCGGGTGTGTCTCTGCGTGCGCCCTGCATCGTGACTGAGTACTCCGCCACGACGCTGATTCCGAACGGCGCGCGAGCAAAGATTGATGAGTGGGGGAATTTGATCATTGACGCCTGAATTTGCCAACGGGGGATTAGATCAGAGTTGTCTGGGGAAGAGTGTATGGGCGATAAACGCGCGCCGTACGATTGCGGCTGTGCCGCCGCAGAGTGCGGTAAGGCTCAGCCTTACCGTGCGTGCGCCTGAAAGCGCGAGTAGTCAGAAAGGTGAAAGTCCTTTCCAGGTAAAC